>NC_022600.1:4094818-4409804 GCF_000484535.1 Gloeobacter kilaueensis JS1
TCACGTGCCCCTGTCGCTCGAATCCCAGGCAGAGGCCAGGCTCCTGATGCTCGCCTCCAACAACGTGCTCTCACCCGCCACGGGGCGACCGATCATCACCCCCACCCAGGACATGGTGCTCGGTTGCTACTACCTGACCGTCGATAATCCTGACGCCCAGAAGGGTGCTGGCAAATTCTTCGCCAGCGCCGACGATGCGATCATCGCCTACAACCAGGGGATGATCGACCTGCACGCCAAGATCTGGCTGCGCTTTGAGGGCGAGGTCGAAACCGACGGTGGGCCAGACGATCTGCGGGTGCGCCGCGACGCGGAGGGCAACGTGCTTTCTCAGTACGTCCGCACCACCGTCGGACGGGTCATCTTCAACCAGGTTGTTCAAGAAACGCTTGTCGCCAGCTAGGGGAAACGCCATGACGCAGACGCAAGAACCAAAACCCAAGTTCATCAACCGCAAAATCGACAAAAAAGGTCTGGGCAAGCTCATCTCCTGGGCCTTCTCCCACTACGGCACGGCGCGCACGGCGCTACTCGCCGACAACCTCAAAAACCTTGGCTTCCGCTACGCTACTCGCGGCGCTGTCTCGATCTCCGTCGAAGATCTGCAGGTGCCCGAGAGCAAGGTCGATATTCTCGAATCGGCTGAGCGCGAGATCCAGCGGGCCGAGGAGCGCTACACCAGGGGTGAAATTACCGAAGTCGAGCGCTTTCAAAAAGTGATCGACACCTGGGCCGGGGCCACCCAGGAGCTGACCGAGGGGGTCAAACAAAACTTTCAAGAACTCAACCCCCTCAACTCGGTGGGCATGATGGCCTTCTCCGGCGCGCGCGGCAACCTCTCCCAGGTGCGGCAGCTAGTGGGGATGCGCGGTCTGATGGCCGATCCGCAAGGGGAGATTATCGACCTGCCGATCAAGGCCAACTTCCGCGAAGGGCTCAACGTCACCGAGTACATCATCTCCTCCTACGGAGCGCGCAAGGGATTAGTCGATACGGCGCTGCGCACCGCCGACTCGGGCTACCTCACCCGCCGCCTGGTGGATGTCTCCCAGGATGTGATCGTCCGCGAAGAAGACTGTACTACCCAGCGCGGCATCTTCTTAAGTAGCCTGCGCGACGGCGACAAGATGATCGTCTCGCTGGAGGAGCGACTGGTGGGCCGCGTCGCCGCCCGCAACGTGCTCCATCCGGTCACAGGCGAGGTGCTCGCCCCGCGCAACACCCAGCTCGACTACGACCTGGCAGCCCGGATCGCCCGCGCCGGGGTGGATGCGGTGATGGTGCGCTCGCCCCTTACCTGCGAGGCCAACCGCTCGGTCTGCCGGATGTGCTACGGCTGGTCGCTCGCCCACTCCCAACTGGTCGATATCGGCGAAGCCGTCGGCATCATCGCTGCCCAGTCGATCGGCGAGCCGGGCACGCAGCTGACGATGCGCACCTTCCACACTGGCGGTGTCTTTACGGGCGAAGTGGCCAAGCCCCTCAAGGCTCCCTACAAGGCCAAAGTCAAATTCGCAAGCACCCTCAAAGTCCGTCCGATGCGTACCCGCCACGGCGACGAGGCGTTCCAGGTAGACCAGGCCGGTGCCCTTACCCTCGAAGGCGAGGGCGGCAAAAAAGAGACGGTCACCCTCACCCAGGGTTCGACGCTGATGGTCAAAGACGGCCAGCAGATCGAGGCGGGTACCTTCTATGCCGAGCTGGCGATGCTCAGCAAGACCGCCCGCAAGAGCACCGAGAAGGCCCAAAAAGAAGTCTTCTCCGATCTGGCGGGCGAGGTCAAATTTGCCGACCTGACGCCGGAGGTCAAGACCGACCGCCAGGGCAACGAGACGGCCTATGCCAGCCGGTTGGGCCTGTTGTGGGTACTTTCGGGCGAAGTCTACAACCTGCCGCCGGGGGCGGAGAGCACCCTTGAGCGGGGCGACAAAGTCGAGCAGGGCGGGGTGATCGCCGAGACGCGGCTCATCACCGAGCACGGCGGCGTCGTGCGCCTCAAAGAACAGGATGTCAAGGGCGGGCGCGAGGTCGAGATCATCACTGCCTCGGTGTTGCTCGACAAGGCGACCGTCCACGAAGAAAAAACCCAGGGCCGCGAGAGCTATACCCTCGCCACCGACAACGGCCAGGTCTTTGCGCTTAAAGTCTCGCCCGGCACCAAGGTGAGCAACGGCCAGGTGGTGGCTGAGCGGGTCAACGACCGCTACATGACCCGCTCCGGTGGCCTCATCCGCTACTCCGAAGGTGTAGAGGTAGCCAAGGCCAAGGGCAAGCAGGGCTACGAGGTGCTCAAGGGCGGCACGCTGCTCTGGATCCCTGAGGAGACCCACGAGGTCAACAAGGACATCTCGCTCCTGGAGGTCGAGGACGGCCAGTACGTCGAGGCGGGCACGCAGGTGGTCAAAGACATCTACTGCCTTTCTTCGGGCGTCGTCGCGATTACTCAGCGCAACGACATCCTGCGCGAGGTGGTGATTAAACCCGGCGAACTGCACCTGCTCGACGCGCCGGGCGATCTCAAAGTCGGCAACGAAACCTTCGCTTATCCGGGTACCGAGGTGCTCCCCGGCGTCATCGCCTCCGATCTGCGCTACGTCGAGCAGGTAGAGACGCCCGAAGGACCGGCGATTTTGCTGAGGCCCGTCGAAGAATTCACCGTTCCCGACGAGCCGGACGCCCCCAGCCAGGAGGCTTCCCAGCAGGCCGGCAGCTCGATTCGCCTGCGCGGCGTGCAGCGTATCCCGTACCGCGACGGCGACCGGGTGAAGGCAATCGACGGCGTCGAGCTGCTCAAGACCCAGCTGGTGCTGGAGATCACCGATCAGGCGGCTCAGCTTGCCGCCGACATCGAGTTTGTCAGCGACGAAGCGGATAGCGCCCTCGTCCGGTTGCAACTGGTCATCCTCGAAACGCTCCTGATTCGCCGCGACGTGTCCGCCGACTTGTTGCACGGTTCGACCTCGACCCACATTCTGGTCAAAGACGGCGACCGCATCGGCCCCGGCGCAGTGATTGCCCGCACCGAGATCCTGGCCAAGCAGGCGGGCACGGTGCGCGGCATCTCCCGCATCGGTTCTACCGTGCGCCGCATCCTGCTTGTCACCGCAAGCGATCTGGTCCACACCCCGATCGAAGGTACGCCCACCGTCAAGCCGGGCGATCTGGTCCGGGCGGGCGATCCGCTCAGTGCCTCGACCGTTGCCGCCGATTCGGCCCAGGTGCTTACGGCAGAGCCGGGACGGGTCGTACTGCGCATCGGACGGCCCTACCTGGTCTCAGGAGGGGCAATCTTGCTGGTTCAAGACGGCGATCTCATCCAGCGCGGCGACAACCTGGCGCTGCTGGTCTTCGAGCGCGCCAAGACCGGCGACATCATCCAGGGTCTGCCCCGCGTCGAGGAACTGCTCGAAGGCCGCAAACCCAAGGAGATGTGCGTGCTGGTCGAGCGGCCCGGCACCGTGCAGATCACCCAGTTACCCGACGAATCGGTGCAGGTGAGCATCATCGAGGACGACGGCGGGGTGACCAACTACTCGGTAGGTGGCCAGAGCCTCATCGTCGTAGACGGCCAGCAACTGCAGACTGGCGAAGCGCTCACCGATGGCCCGGCCAACCCCCACGACATCCTGCGCATCTTCTCCGAGCGCGAGGGTCTACAAAAGGGCATCGAGTCGGTCCAACGCTACCTGGTCAACGAAGTCCAGCAGGTCTACCGCTCCCAGGGCGTCGAAATCCACGACAAGCACATCGAGATCATCGTCCGCCAGATGAGTTCTAAAGTGCGCGTCGAGGACGGCGGCGACACCACCTTCTTGCCGGGCGAGCTGGTCGAACTCAGGCAAATCGAGCAGGTCAACGAGGCGATGTCGGTCACCGGCGGTGCGCCGGCCCGCTGCACACCGGTGCTTTTAGGCATCACCAAGGCGTCGCTCAACACCGACTCGTTCATCTCGGCGGCCTCCTTCCAGGAGACGACCCGCGTTCTCACCGAAGCGGCCATCGAAGGCAAGTCCGACTGGCTGCGGGGCCTCAAAGAAAACGTGATCATCGGTCGGCTCATCCCGGCGGGCACCGGCTTCAACGCCTACGAAGAAGCCGAAGAAGTGCTCGAAGACGACGAGCTGATCGACGACACCCTTGGTCTTCGGACCGTCGGCGTCACCTTTGCCGGCGACGACGACTTCGTCGAGGACGACGACGAGGATTAAGAGGACCCACCCCCCCGACCCCTCACCCCTCACCCCCAGCCCCTCTCCCACAAGGGGAGAGGGGAGTAAGACAGGCCAGCTCCGCAGGGAGGAAGACAAGCCTTAGACTGACTTCACCCTGCCCGTCTGCAGCCCAGTTACAGTGAACCCCCCCTCTCCTCCTCCTGCCCGGCGGGGGCAGGGGAGGAGAGGGGGGGTGTGGAGGGGTGGGGGACGGTTTTAGAAGTACGCAAAAACCTGCTTCCCGCACTCCAGCTAAGAACCCACGCATATTTGGCTTCGTCTCCTTAGACTGGAAACTGGCTGCCAGGAGCGTCAAAATTTTCTTATGTCGCAAACCTCCATGCTATCTATTCAACAGCGGCTGGCAAGCCGGATTTATGAAGCGCTCAAGGCAGCCTTTGCCGCCGGCAAGCTCGGCGCACTCGCTGAGTTGCCTGCCCCCGCTGCCATCGTCGTCGAGAAGCCAAAGCGGCCCGAGCTGGGCGATTATGCGACGCCGGTGGCGATGAGTCTGGCTAAGCCCAGCCGCCTCGCTCCGCTTGCCATCGCCGAAGCCGTTGCAGCGGAGCTGACCGAGGCAGATCTCATAGCCAGTGTGGCAAAACCGGGTTTTATCAATATTCAGCTGGCGGATCGCTTCTTGATGGCCGAGGTGGGCCAGATCCTCGCCTTGGGAGCGGAGTATGGCCAAACCATCCCCGAAAAAGCAGAACGCATCCTGCTTGAATTTGTCTCAGCCAATCCGACTGGCCCCCTGCACATCGGTCATGGCCGCTGGGCAGCGGTGGGTTCGGCCCTGGCCCAGATCTTGCGCTTCGCGGGCCACACCGTCAGCACCGAATTTTATATCAACGACGCCGGCAACCAGATGCAGCTACTGGGCCAGTCCTTCCGTGCCCGCTACCTAGAGGCGATTGGCGAACCGGCAGAATTTCCAACCAGGGGGTACGCGGGCATCTACCTCAAAGAACTCGCCCAGACCCTGGCCCACCAACAGGGCAAAGCCCTGCACCACGAGCCAGTGGAGTGGTTCACCGCTTACGCCGAGGAGCAGTTGCTTGCCCAGCAGCGCTCCACCCTTGCCACCTTCCAAACCACTTTTGATCGCTGGTACTCCGAGCGCTCGCTGCACGCCGCCGGGGCGGTCGAAGCGGCACTAAAAGATTTGAGCGAGCGGGGAATGCTCTACGAAGCCACCCAATCGCGCCAGGAGCAGACAGGTGAACTCACTGGTCGCTCCAGCAAGGTCAAGGCCAACGCGATCTTCGACGAAGAAGCGGACGGCAACGGCAGCGAGGCCGTGTACTTCAAGGCCGCCGATTTTGGCGACGAGATGGACCGGGTGGTGCGCCGGGCCGATGGCCGCACGACCTACCTTGCCGCCGACATCGCCTACCACTGGGACAAGTACCGGCGGGGCTACGACCGGCTCATCAACGTCTGGGGAGCCGATCACCACGGCTACGTACCGCGATTAAAAGCGGCTGTCCAGGCTCTGGGCCACCCGGCAGACTCGCTGGAAATTTTGCTGGGCCAGCTGGTGCGGTTGTTTCGCACCGACCCGGCTACGGGTGAAAAAGTCGAGATCCGTATGTCCAAGCGCACCGGCGAACTGGTAAGTGTGGATGATCTGATCGCGGAAGTGGGCGTCGATGCCGGGCGCTGGTTCTTGCTCAGCCAGTCGATGGGCACGACGATCAGCTTCGACCTCGATCTGGCCGCCTCCGAAAAATTCGACAACCCGGTGTTTTACGTTCAGTACAACCACGCCCGCTGCTGCAGCATCCTGCGCAAGGCACCCGAGCGGGGTGTGCCGGTGCCGGAACACTTCGATCTCGATCAGCCGGACGGCTCCCCCTGGCTCACCACTGCCCCTCAGGAGCGCTCGCTGATGCTGCGACTCATCGCTGCCCCCGACGAATTTCGCTTTGCCGCCGCTTTCCGCGAACCCCAGAGGCTCACCCAGTACGCCTACGACCTGGCAAGCGACCTGAGCCAGTTCTACGAACACTGCCCAATCCTGCCCCCTCTGGCGGCAGATCTGCCCGACGGACTGCGCCTCGCCCGGTTGGGTCTGGTGAGCGCCACCCGCCAGGTGCTCGCGACGACCCTGGGCTTGCTCGGGATCGAGCCGCGCGAATCGATGTGATGTCAAAGACATCGGCAAAGAGCAGATAAGCCCAGCCCCTCAGCTCCAATTGTGCGGGCCAAGATCGCTAGAAAAGAGGCCACTCACTCTGGTCACCCGGCACAGTTCACACTTGCGTCGGGACCGGCTTCTTAGCTCAGTTTCTTTTTAAGGACGCTACCCACCAGCAAAAAGGCGACGACATCGAAGCCAAAGAGCACCAGCACGCAGCCCAGCAGGTTCACTGTTCCCCAGGGAGCAGCGAGCACCGCATCGCCGAGGGACCACTGGGCGTGAATAAACAGGTGGCGAATTGGTTCGATCGCGTAGGTAAGCGGGTTGAGGCTCGCAACCACCTGCAGCCAGAGGGGCATAAAGTGCATCGGAGCGAGGGCGGTGCTCGCAAAGATGAGGGGCAGGTTGATCACAAAGACAGCCGCCAGCATCTCGATGTGGCCGGGCAGGACAAAGGCGAGGCCCATGCTCAAAGCGGCGATGCCGAAGACGAGCAAGGTGACGACCAGGGCGACGATGAGTCCTCCTTCGAGGCCACCGGCGAAGTGGGCACCCATCAAAAAGCTGACCCCGCCGATGATCGCCGCCTGCACCAGGGTCGTACTCACAATAAAAAGAGCTGAGGCGACGACGATCGAGGTGCGCGAGACCAGGGGTGCCACCAGGAGGCGATTGAGAAAGCCGAACTCGCGATCGAAGATGAGAGGTACCCCGGCGTTGAGGGCACCGCCGAAGGCGGCGAAGACGATGATCCCGGCGGCTAAAAATTCGATATAGCCTCCCTCGATGCCAAAGGTGCTCTTGGGAGCCTGGGCAAAGAGGGCGCTAAATAAGAGCAGCCACAGCAAGGACTGGATGACGCTGCCCACGAAGGCCGAGGGCCGACGGCCCAACTGGATAAAAAGCCGTCGCGTCAGGGCAAAAGTCTCCTGGCGAAACTGGGAAAGTGCGCTGGCACCGCCACTTGTCCCATCGAGGGTAAGCGAGGCGGAATTGCCAGGATTGAGAGAATTAGCCATCGGAGCGACCGTGATAGAGAGCTGTCAAGGGACTCTCACTTTTTTTTCTTTTTGCCGGTGGGAGCGGCTGCCAGATCGGCGTCTTGAAAGGTCTGGCCCGTCGCCGCCAGAAACACATCGTCGAGGCTGGGGCGCGACTGGGCGATGCCAAAGACCGGCAGACCCTGACGGGTAAGTGCCTCGCGCAGGGTGGGCACCGTCGAGAGCGGGTCGGGGGCGCTCACCACCAGATAGAGGGCGTTGCCCTGGGCTTCATTAATGATAACTTCCTTTACAAAGGGAAGCGCACGCAGCGCAGCGGCTGCCTGCTGGGCCTCCTCGGCGGGCGAAAATTCGCGGATGCGCAGGGTGACCCGTTCACCGCCTACGGCCCGCTTCAATTCGTCGGGGCTGCCGCAGGCGATGAGCTTCCCCCGATCGATGATCGCGACGCGGCTGGCGAGCATGTCGATTTCTTCGAGGTAGTGGCTGGTGAGCAAGATCGTCACCCCCCGGCGGCGAAGTTCGCGCAAAAAAGCCCAGACGCCCAGACGGCTCTGGATATCGAGGCCGACGGTGGGCTCGTCGAGCACCAGCACGCGGGGGTTGTGCAGCAGGCCCGCCGCCAGATCCAATCGCTTCATCATGCCGCCCGAGTAGGTCTTGATCTTGTCGTCGGCCCGATCTTCGAGGCTCAACAGTTCAAGGGCCAGCTCGATTTGCTTTTTGGCCACCGCCGGGGCGAGGTGATAGATGTCCGCCTGCAGTTGCAACAGCTCGCGGCCAGTGAGCATCTTGTCGAGGGCGACTTCCTGGGCAACGTAGCCCAGTTGCCTGCGGGCAGCGCGGGGGTCGGCTGTCACCGAGACGCCCGCTACTTCTAATTCGCCCCTATCCGGGCGCTCGAGCGTACAAAGACAGCGCAGGGTGGTCGTCTTGCCCGCTCCGTTGGGGCCAAGAAGACCGAAGATCTGTCCGGCGGGCACCTCAAGCGACAGACCATCGACGGCCTTGATCGGCCCGTAGGACTTGTAGAGTTCTCGAATGCGGACGGCTGCCTCGGCCACGCTCGTCTCTCCCTCAGCGCAACAGGATGCTATCGATGCCCATCGCGACGAACAGCAGCATCAGATAGAAGATCGAGCGCTTGAAGAGGGCACGGGCTTCCTTGCGCTCGTGGGGCACTCTTAGAAGACGCGCCGCACCGGCTAGAAACCACGCACCAAGACCACTCGCCGCGACAAGATAGATCCAACCCATTGTACCCAGCGGATAGAGGGCGAGGGTAACGGGCAAAAGAGCCAGGGTGTACCAGAAGATCCAGCGCGCCGTCTTCTCGTCGCCTACGACTACCGGCAGCATCGGCACCCCTGCCTTGCGGTAGTCCTCTCGGATCATCATCGCGAGCGCCCAGAAGTGGGGCGGCGTCCACAAAAAGATGATGCCAAAGAGCATCCAGGCGGACCAGTCGAGGCTACCGGTGACGGCGGCCCAGCCCACCAGGGGCGGAATTGCCCCAGCGGCACCGCCAATCACGATGTTTTGGGTGGTCGTGCGCTTGAGCCAGAGGGTATAGACCACCACGTAAAAGCCGATGCCTGTGATAGCGAGTAAGGCAGCGAAGAGATTGGCAAAAAGAGCCAGGACAACGAAGGAAGCCGCTCCCAGGGCCAGGGCAAAGAGTGTCGCCTGAAGGGGCTGGATGCGGCCAGCCGGGATCGGACGGCGACGGGTGCGCTCCATCAATAAATCGATGTCGCGGTCGATAAGACAGTTGAAGACGTTCGCCGAGCTGGCAGCGAGGGTGCCACCGAGCAGCGTCACCAGTAGCAGCACCGGCTCGACGTGTCCTTTGCTTGCGATCCACATCGCTCCGGCGGTGGTGATGAGCAGCAGAACCTGGATGCGGGGCTTGGTAAGCTCGTAATAATCTTTGAGGACGGCACTCAGGCGCGGAGCGCCGGCATGGGGGCGATCGAGGACAGTTTCTTGCACGATGTCATTCCTGAGACGGTCGGGACTAAACGGAGCGGTAGCGCTCCCGCAGGCTGAGGACGGCCAGCACGACCAGACTGCCTAAAAGGGCAGCGCCAATGGCGAGGTGCGCCACCGTCAGCGCCGGTACACTCAGCTGTAACCAGAAAGTGGCAACCCCAAGACCAATCTGAGCCAGCAACAGACCCAACAGCGCCAGCGCCAGCGGGCGCAGGGGCTTCCAGGCAAACCCGATCGAAGCGAGCGTCGCCAGGGTAGCGGGCACCACTCCTACCAGATGGTTGTTCATCACATTGCACAACAGCGACCCGGCCAGGCACTGGTGCAGCGCCCACTGGGAAGCGACCAGTCCCCCCAGGATGATCTGGGCATAGACGATGAGCGCACCCGCACTCGCCACCCAGGGTAAAAATCGCGACTGGGAGCGGATAGCAGGTGCAGGGGTGAGCAGCGTCAAAGCCACCAGCAACGTCGCAAAGTAGAGCATCGCTGTGCCCAGGTGGGCGGTCACGATGTCAAAGCGCAGGTACTGGGTGACGGTGAGCGCCCCCAAAATACCCTGCACCAGCACCAGCGCCAGCGCCAGTGCCGCCAGGGGCACCAGCCAGCCTGGCAACCGGCGGCGCTGCCACCAGACGAGGGCGCACAGGCCAACGGTAAGCAGGCCGACCAGTTGGGCCACCTGGCGGTGGAACCACTCCAGAAAGATGTACGGGTCGAGATGGGGCAGCACCTGTCCGTAGCAGAGGGGCCAGTCCGGACAGGACAGCCCGGCTCCCATCACCCGCGTCAGGCTGCCCAGGGCCATCAGACCAAAGGTAAGCGCACAGAGCAGCCCAACCAATCGTCGGACCCCTATTGCCGGATCGGCGGTTGTCGCCGGTGGATTCGCTAAAAGCTTCACCCGTAAATTTGCCATCGGATCGCTTGCTCCCTGCCCCGACTGCGCGGTGTGAGCGACTTCTCAATCTCCACAGTAGTAAGGCGCGGTTGCCCGCTACAGAAGCTTTAGCCATTTTTTTAGAATCTTTGTTGCAGAGTATTGAGGGTTTCTCACACGGACGGCAGTTGAATTCGTGAAGAAAAACCAAAAGCCTCCTGATCCCTCAGACGGGACAGATAGCCTTGTGATGGCGCAGTCGAGAGTACTGCAAGTATTTTGAGGAATCGTACGACTGTGAGAATTCCAAGAATCAACCAGAACTGGAGTTATATCGTCAGCTGTGGAGCCCTACTCGCCCTAGCAGGCGGCTGGTTCGCGCTCACAAGCGGCTGGCTGATGCCGGTCGAAGCGTCCAAGGAGTCGGTCCAGATCGATGATCTTTTTCGCTGGATGCTTGGTTTTGCCGCTGTCATCTTCTTAGGGGTGCAGGGCGTTCTCATCTATGCCGCCTTCGCCTTCCGGCGCGTCAAAGGCGACAACGGTGACGGTCCCCACATACACGGCGACATCAAGCTCGAAATTTTCTGGACGCTCATCCCGACGGTGCTGGTTCTCTACCTGGCTATCTATAGCTTCGATGTCTTCCAGCAGCTGGGGGCCGGTTCACCGATGTGGGGCGGCCACGACCACGGCGATGCGGGGCTGCCTCGAATCGTGGCTCCTATCGACAAGAGTGCCGTACCGCCGCTCAAGATCGAAGTGCAGGCGATGCAGTTCGCCTGGATCTTTGCTTATCCGAGCAAAAAGGTCGAAGGAATGGCCGAGTTGCACCTGCCGGTGGGCCAGCCTGTCGTGCTCGAGATGAAGTCCAACGACGTGATCCACGCTTTTTGGGTACCGGAATTTCGTCTCAAGCAGGACGTGATTCCGGGCCGCACCACCAACCTCTCCTTTACACCGACGCGCCCCGGCAAATACCAGTTGCGCTGTGCGGAGCTGTGCGGTCCCTACCACGGCGGCATGGTCGTCGATGTGTACGTCGAGGATCAAAAAAGCTTCGACAAGTGGCTCACCAGCCAGGCAGCGGTACCGAGTGCGACCCGCCTTGCCCAGCTTCCCGATCTCGCGACCACCGCCGGTTATCCGGTTCCTGCCGCCACCACCCCCGTCCTGCGGTCTGACCAGACCCTTGCCGTCGTCCGGCACCTGCGCTCACAAGGACAGTAAGCATGGTTGAGATTAGCGAACGCATCCACCACCAAAATCCAGAGCCGCTCAACGACTGGCGGCGCTACTTCAGCTTCTGCATCGATCACAAGGTGATCGGCATCCAGTATCTGGTGACGACCTTCTTCTTTTATCTGTTAGGCGGCGCTCTGGCGATGATGATCCGCGCCGAGTTGCTCACCCCCGACTCCGATGTTCTCGATCGGCAGTTCTACAACAGCACCTTCACCATCCACGCCTCGATCATGATCTTCTTGTGGGTGATCCCGGCGCTGGTGGGCTTCGGCAACTACCTGGTGCCTCTCATGATTGGAGCGCGGGATATGGCCTTTCCGCGCCTCAACGCCCTGAGCTTCTGGATGATTCCACCGGCTGGGATCGCACTCATCTCCAGCTTCTTTATCCGGGGCGGAGCCGCCAGCTCTGGCTGGACCTCCTACCCGCCTTTGAGTGTGCAGCAGGTGCAGGTGGGCGACATCACCGTTCCCCACGTCGGCCAGCTCATCTGGTGCATCGGGGTGATTATCCTCGGCACCTCGTCGATTCTGGCGGCGATCAACTTTATCGTCACGATCGTCGCGATGCGCGCTCCGGGGATGATCCTGTTTCGGATGCCCCTTTTTATCTGGGCCACCCTCGCTGCCTCCTGCATTGCGATGATGGGCACGCCGGTATTGGCCGGAGCGCTCATCTTGCTTTCGCTCGATCTCACCCAGGGAACGGTCTTCTTTAACCCGACCGGCGGCGGCGATCCGGTGGTCTACCAGCACATGTTCTGGTTTTATTCCCATCCGGCGGTCTACATCATGATCCTGCCCGCGATGGGGATCATCTCCGAGGTGCTGCCGGTCTTTGCGCGCAAACCGATCTTTGGCTACAAGGCGATCGCCATTTCGAGCATGGGCATCGCCGTGCTGGGCTTTATGGTCTGGGCGCACCACATGTTCACCAGCGGTACGCCGGACTGGATGCGCATGTTCTTTATGGTCGCCTCGTTTCTCATCGCCGTTCCCACCGGCATCAAAGTCTTCAGCTGGCTGGGCACGATCTGGGGCGGCAAGCTCGAACTCAACTCGGCAATGCTCTTTGCGATGGGCTTCGTCTCGATGTTTGTCATCGGCGGCCTCTCCGGGATCATCCTCGCCTCGGTGCCGGTCGATATCCACGTCCACGACACCTACTTTGTCGTCGCCCACCTGCACTATGTCCTCTTTGGGGGGAGTGTGTTCGCCATCTATGCGGGGCTATACTTCTGGTTCCCGAAGATGACCGGACGGATGCTCAACGAGACCTGGGGCAAGATTCACTTTGCCCTGACCTTTATCGGTTTCAACCTGTGCTTTTTGCCGATGCACCAGCTGGGCCTGCAGGGGATGCCGCGCCGCGTCGCCCAGTACGCCCCCCAGTTTCAGGAACTGAACGTGGTGGTGAGTATCGGCGGCTTTTTGCTGGGCATCTCGACGCTGCCGTTTTTGTTCAACGCCATCTACAGCTGGATCTGGGGAACCCGCGCCGGTGCCAACCCCTGGCGTGCCCTCGGTCTTGAGTGGACGGTTCCCTCGCCGCCCCCGGTCGAAAACTTTGAAGAAATCCCGGTCGTGACCGCCGGTTCTTACGAGTACGGCCTGGTAGAGCCACCGTCAGCGGATAGTCCGCGCGCGGCTCTTCCTACCAAGTCCTGAGTACTAGGAAGACACCATGCAATCATCTTCTTCTACCAGTTCCAACGATCCAGCAGCGATATCCCCGGTGGCGGCCCACGGTGCCGACCACCACGAGGAGCATCCCGACCACCGCATGTTGGGCTTCACGCTCTTCCTCATCTCCGAGGGCATGTTGTTCGTCGGTCTATTTGTCGCCTACCTCACCTTTCGGGCGGCAGCGCCTGCCTGGCCGCCGCCGGGCACACCCGAACTGGCCAAGCTCTGGCCGACGATCTTCACGGTCATCCTCGTCTCCAGTTCCGGCACGATCATCCTGGCAGAGCACTTTCTCAAGCACGGCGACCAGAACAAGTTTCGCCTTTTCTGGCTCATCACCTTCGTGATGGGTGCCATCTTCATCGCCGGTCAGGCATTCGAGTGGAACACCCTCATCAACCACGAGCACCTGACCCTCAAAAGCGGCCTCTACGGCGGCACGTTCTTTTTGCTCACCGGCTTCCACGGTATGCACGTGATTGTCGGTCTACTGTTGCAGTTGATCGTCTTTTTGCGCGCCTTCAAAAAGGGCCGCTACACCCCTGAGAAGCACTTTGGAGTGGGAGCGAGTTCTCTGTACTGGCACTTCGTCGATATCGTCTGGATCTTCCTGTTCGGTCTGCTCTACGTCGTCTAACTTTTTAGACTCTACAAACCTCCGCCATTTTCGAGAAAGTGCTCGAAGGGCGGAGGTTTTAGCTTGAATCAAGCGAGCTTTTGCAGTTCGCGTCGATTCTGGAAGCTGACTGTCTCCTGTGCTTCGCCCTTCCAGGCTTGCCAGTAGCCGTGCAGCCGCCTGCGATAAGCTCTTGGCGTCTCGGCGTAGAGTTTGAGGCCCAGAGGTCTTGCGAGCTGCTGCAATGTCTGGCGCTGCTTTTCGATCGTTTCAAGCAGCAGTGCCCCCTTGCCGGTGGTGATCTCGGGGGTAAAAGTTTGCAAGGTTTCTAAGAGCACACTCAGATCGTGCTCGTCGCCCAGGTAGTCCGCCAGCCGATGGGCCTCGTCGGCCAATGGCTTGAGCACCGGCGGCCAGAGGGGCGTGAGCAGTTCTAATTGATGCCAGAGATCTTTGACCCGCTTGCGCCAGGTATGAAAGTGCTCGGCGGAGGGCTGGTCGTAGGCACAGGCAAAAGCCCGCCGGCCCTGGCGGTAGACCCAGAGCGCTCCTGCCTCGATGAGCGGCCAGCCTTCGTGCCGGAGGGGCCAGTCTTCGAGGCGCTGCTGCAGACCGACGAGGCTCACTACGACCCCAGCGATTACCTCGCGGTCGAGGGGGACAGCAGCTGAGCGCTCCTCCAGCCGGGCTTGCAGCGAAGCGATGAGCCCGTCGTCGGAGAGATCCAGCTCTCTGGCGAGTTTTGTAAGCGTCTTGACCAGAACGTGGGCGTCCCGCGCTTGCGAAAGGGTGCGGCCCGCCTCCTGCAACAGACGGTCTTCCTGGCGGTAGCAGGCAGATCCCAGTTCGCAACGAATAAGCCGCAACAGCGCCCGCAGGCGCTTGAACTGCTTGCGCGCAGCGTGGACGGCTGCATCGGGATCGCGGTCAAATTCGTCCGCAAGGTGGGTGAGCGCTTCGTCCACCTGTTCGAGCACGATTCGCCGGATCTCAGAGCGCACCTGCTGCGCGTCAGCCAACTCGAACGCCATCTACCTGTTCCTGTAAACCGTCGCTTCTCAAGCTAGCGCGGCCTGCCCCCAACAGCCACCTAGCCGATGCGCCCGATCCCCCAAAAAATCGCACTCAAAAGCACACTGAGCAGGATGCTGGTCATCAGGGGCAGGTAAAACGTGAAGCTCTCCCGGCGGATGACGATATCGCCAGGGAGCCGACCGAGGGGATAGAGCCTGAACCCTCCGTCGCTTACCAGCAGTGCGCTGCCTAGAGCGACGACTGCAACTGCGAACACAATCAAAAATCCACCAAACTCGAAGGTCATAACCGAAGCCGGAGCGCGTCCCAGGCCAGCGCATGCGCCGCCTGTCTCTCTAACTAACGTGCAAAATCCGTTCGATTAATCTTTCCTGGGACGCAATTGCCTTTCTTCTTAGGACAGAAGAACCAATCTCGGGCAGCCGGTCGGTTGTCTTTTGCTATGCTTTTATTCGCGGCTTTCGCCCCGCACCTTCAAGATGCCAAAGCCCAGGGCCATTGCCACCAGCGTCAACACGAACACCAGGCCCGCCACAAAAAAGATCTCACCGGTCATCGCTTCCTCGTCCGATCGCTTCTCCTGCCTCAAGATGACAAATGTTTGCGACATCGCCCCCGGATGCAAACAAATCTTCACAATCTGCGGAGCGGCTTCGGTGCGCGGGGACGTTGGTGGTAGGCTGAAGTCGGATTTGTTTGCGACATGTTATGGGCAGTACCTTACAAGTGATGGACAGTAGAGCACAGCAGCTGATCGCTCCCCACGGCGGCACCCTGATCAACCGGGTCGCCACTCCTGAGCAACAGCAAAAGTATGTAGAATCATCTTCTCATCTCAGGCGCATCCGCCTCAGCGAGCGGTCCTTCTCCGATCTGGAACTCATCGCCGTCGGCGGCTTTTCGCCCCTCACGGGCTTCATGGGCAGCGACGACTACCATGGGGTGGTCGAGACGATGCGTCTGAAAAACGGGCTGGTCTGGTCGATCCCGATCACACTGCCGGTGAGTGCTGAGCTGGCTGATACGCTCGAAATCGGCGAGACGATTGGCCTCGAAGACGCGGATGGCACACTGGTGGGCATCCTCGATCTAGAAGAAAAGTATAGCTACGATAAACGGCGTGAAGTCGAGCAGGTGTACCGCACGAGCGACGAAAAGCATCCTGGTGTGCGGGTGATCTACGAGCAGGGCGACGTTTATCTGGCCGGGCCGGTGCTGTTGCTGGAGCGCCGTCCCCATCCGCTCTTTGCCTCCCGCCAGCTCGATCCGGCCCAGTCGCGCCGGGCGTTCGCCGAAAAAGGCTGGCGGACGGTCGTCGGCTTTCAGACGCGCAATCCGATCCACCGCGCCCACGAGTACATCCAGAAGTGCGCCCTCGAGATCGTCGATGGCCTCTTTTTGCACCCGCTCGTCGGAGCGACCAAGAGCGACGATGTGCCCGCCGACGTGCGGATGCACTGCTACGAGGTTTTGATCGAGAAGTACTATCCGCTCGATCGGGTCATCCTCGCCATCAATCCGGCGGCGATGCGCTACGCCGGTCCTCGCGAGGCGATCTTTCACGCTCTGCTGCGCAAGAATTACGGCTGCACCCACTTTATTGTCGGGCGCGACCACGCCGGGGTGGGCGACTACTACGGCACCTACGACGCCCAGTACATCTTCTACGAGTTTGACCCCGCCGATCTTGGGATCACGCCTCTAATGTTCGAGCACGCCTTTTTTTGTAAGCGCATCGGCGGGATGGCGACCACCAAGACCAGCCCTTCCGGCCCGGAGGATCGCATTCATCTTTCTGGCACCAAGGTGCGGGCAATGCTGCGCGAGGGCGTTCAGCCACCGCCAGAATTTACCCGTCCGGAGGTGGCTGAGATCTTGATTGCCGCCATGCGCCAACCGTCTGGCTGAGCGGTGGTTCCAGACAATCAAATACCTGAGAACGGCCAGGCATCCAGTGCTGGCAGGGGCTTGCTGTGTATCGATAGTTGCAAACATTGGGACAGGACGCGAGGTGCCGTGAGCATCGATAGGTGGGAGAGAGGAATTGCGCATATTGTCTACGGACTCCAAGCAGGGAATTAGAAGCAACCGTAGCGAAGGCCACCGTTTTCGCTACTTTGAATTTTTTACGATTTGGTTCGCTGTTGTGTAGGGGAGGACCGATGAAGGGCAAATGGGGACGGTGGGCCTGGGTGGCAGGTTTATTGCTGGCAGTCGCAGGCAGCAAGCCGGGGCTGGCCGGCAGCAACGGGGCGAGTTGCCCGGCGGGTTTTGCGGTGCAGGAAGTGACGGTGGCGCAGTTGCAGGAGGCGCTTGCGGCGGGACAGGTGACTTCGCGCTGTCTCACGCAGATCTATCTGGCGCGGATCGCCCGCTACGATAAGCAGGGACCGGCCATCAACTCCGTTCTCGAATTGAATCCGGACGCGCTTGCGATCGCAGACAAGCTCGACAGAGAAAGACAGGCCGGTCAGGTGCGCGGCCCCCTGCACGGCATTCCGATTCTTATCAAGGGCAACATCGCCACCCACGATCGGATGACGACGACGGCAGGTTCGGTGGCGCTCGCCGGATCGATTCCTGAAAACGACGCTTTTATCGTCGAGCGACTCAGGGCGGCGGGAGCAGTGATCCTGGGCAAGGCGAACCTGACGGAATTTGCCAACTTCATGTCCTACCACATGCCGAGCGGCTACAGCTCCGAGGGCGGCCAGACGCTCAATCCCTACCGGCCAAAGCTCGCCGGCAATGGGCTACCGAGCCTCACCCCCTGCGGTTCGAGTGCCGGTTCAGGGGCAGCGACGGCGGCCAACCTGACGGCAATTTCGGTCGGGACGGAGACTTCCGGCTCGATTCTCTGTCCGTCGAGCTTCAATTCACTGGTGGGTATCAAGCCGACGCTGGGCCTGGTGAGTCGCAGCGGCATCATTCCGATTGCCCACAGCCAGGATACCGCTGGGCCGATGACCCGCAGCGTGGCCGATGCGGCGGCGCTGCTGAACGCGCTGGCTGGTCCTGATCCGGCGGACCCGATTACACTCACCAGCATCGGCAAGACCCCGGCGGATTATACGGAATTCTTGAATGCCGACAGTCTGGCTGGGGCGCGCATCGGTATAGCCCGGCAGTACTTTGGCGGGCTCGCTCCCCAGACCCTTGCCCTGATCCAGCAGGCGATCGCTGTCCTCAAAAGCAAAGGGGCGATCGTCGAGCCGGTGGATATTCCGACCTTTCAGCAGCTGGTGACCGATAACTCGAAGGTGCTGCTTTATGAGTTCAAGCAGGATCTCAACAAGTACCTGTCTACGGTCGGACCGACTTCGCCGGTCAAAAACCTCACGCAAATCATCTTGTTCAACAACCGCAACCGCTCCGTCGCCCTCAAGTACGGGCAGGGGCTCCTCATCAACTCCAACGTCCAGAGCGGCAATCGGATCACCGAGGCGGAAGCAGCAGCAGATCGCTCGCTGGATTTGAGCCTGGCGCGAGGAGGTCTGGATACGGTTTTTGCCGAACACCAGCTCGACGCTTTGATCTTTCCAACGTACTTTGGGGCCGATATCGGGGCAAAGGCGGGCTATCCGACGATTGTTGTTCCGGCGGGCTACGAGCCGGGCGGGGCTCCGGTAGGGATCTCGTTTTTAGGTCAGGCTTTCAGTGAACCCCGGTTGATTGGCCTGGGTTATGCCTACGAGCAGGCGAGCAAGCTGCGCCGTCCGCCCAGGGCGACGCCCTGAGAAAACAGAACCACCGGGGGCAGGAAGGGGAAAGCAACGGTCGCTTACCATAACAGGATTCAGGAGGTCCTGCTGAACCTTTGAAGCTTTAGAAGGCCGGTGGCGCTTGCTCAAATTACCAACAGGAGAAGGGAGATGGACGCGATGGGACTGGATGTCATCCTGGCCAGTTTGCATCATCTGGCGGCTTTCAGCCTAGTTGGCTTGCTGGCTGTCGAAGCTGCACTGCTATTTCGTCCCGATAAGAGCGTACCTGTAGCGCGGATGGCGCGCATCGATCTGTACTTTGGTCTGGCGGCCCTGCTACTCCTTGTAATTGGCGTCCTGCGGGTGATCTACGGCATCAAAGGTTCAGCCTTCTACGTCCAGAATCCTGTTTTCTGGACGAAGATGGTTCTCTTTGGCACCGTGGGAATCATCTCGATCTGGCCCACCGTTCAGTACCTGCGCTGGCAGTCGAAGTTGCGCCGCGACACCGGTTTCTGGCCCGATGCAGCGGCCTTCAGGTGGGTACGCCTGGCCCTGGTGGCCGAAATCGCCTTTACCGTTGCTATACCCGTCACCGCTGCCATGATGGCTCGCGGCATTGGGCTGTAGCGGTTCTCGATCGATCTGGTGTCGTAAAGTTCTTGACTTCCTGAGTCTCCATTAGTTCAACTTCCTAGATTGGAAGCACCGCTTCATCGCCTCGATGATGCAGACGGTCTGGCCGATGTTTCCATTAGTCCCGAATATTCCTACAGAATATGGTCTAAGCCAGTTCTATCCACAGGTTCTGTGGCAATTTGCGCGAGACCCAGGCGTTGTCCCGCAGGGCAAAGCGCCAGGGCAGTTCTCGTCCGCGCTTGAGGCCGATGCGGACGGTCTGGATCACGGCTTCATCTGGAATGGGTTCGGCAGGTTCGATCCAGAAATGGGCAAGGGGCAGTTGTTGGCCTTCCCAGGCGGGATCGATGGCGAGGGCTTCCACCAGGCGGGCGGGGCCGTTAGTGAGATGGCGCGAACCGTGGCGCAACAGGCGCATCTGGCCCTGGCCACTGGTGGGCTCGATCGCCCGGATGAGCACGCAGCCGGGGGAGCCAGGCTGGTCGCAGGTGATGTTGAGGAGGGCAAATTTGTAGGAGCGGTGCAGGTAGACAGCACCTGCTGTATTAGAGAGCAACTGCCAGATGCGTTTGTCGCGGGCGATCAGGTAGCAGGCCGGATCGCGCAGGCCGCCGTAAGCTTCGACCTCGACGATCCGGCCACTGAGATAATTGCCCTCATAGAGGCGGACGATCCGGCAACCGAGCAGCCGGCGCGCTACCCCTAGTGGGGGAAAGTTAAAGAAATCTGTAGGTAGCGCTTCGAGCATCTATTTTATGGTATCGGTGTTGTACTTCGATGCGGCCACTGCGATGATTTCTGCCCAGAGCCCTGACCGGTACCTTCAGCAATTTATCCGCAAGAACCACGATCTGATCGTGAAGTGGTATCAAAACGATCACCTGAGCTGGGCGGTGATCGCCGCCCGGCTCAACCAGTGCCGCCGGGGCGGCGGGATCACCGCCTCGATGCTCCAGGCTGCTCTGCCCTATCTCACCCGCAACCGGCAACCGGCCCTGGAGGTCGTCGCCGAAAATGCCGCCAGCTCCCAGCGGGCGACGCTCGCCGCCCTCGAAGAACACATTCAAAAGCAAGACGACCTGCTGCGGCTACAGAGTGGCCGGGTGCAGGAGATCGCCTCGCGCTGGGCCCGCCTCGAAGAACTCGTCAACCAGCTCGTTCCTCTGGTGGGCGAAGCGCGCAGCGCCTCCGAGCGGCTGCCGCGCAACAATCCTGCAGCCCGCCAGGTTTTAGAGAGCCTCCAGCAACTTTCGGCTGTTTTGCACAGAAGCACCCTCGAAAGCCTCGACGAGCGCGACATCGAAGCGCTGGCGATGGCGATTGCGGGCCTGGGACCGCTGCAGGCGGACTGAGGGCCCTACTCGTTGAAGGTGTCGTAGAGTTTGGCAAACGCCTGATCGAGGGCAGCCTTGAGCTTTTCGGGCTGCTTGCCGCCGGCTTGGGCGATGTTGGGCCGACCACCGCCGCCGCCGCCGGCGATCTGGGCGATGGGCCCGATAAATTTACCGGCGTCGAGGCCCATGCCGATCGCTCGGGGGCTGAAGGCTGCTACCAGCGAGACTTTGTCGGCGGCGGGCGCAGAACCGAGGACGACCGCTCCCTCGCCCAACCTGGTCAGCAGATGCTCAGCTGCCGCTTTGAGCGGTTCGGGTTCGGTGTCTCCCATGTGGCCCACGAGCACCCGAAATTCGCCGTACTGCTCGACTTCGCTCATCAGCGCCTCGGAGCGGGCCGTGGCAAGGGCCGATTTGAGGCTATCGACCTGCTTGATCGCCTGCTTCGCTTCGCCGACGATCGCCGCGACGCGCTGGGGGATCTGTTCGACGGGCACCTTGAACTCGCTACTGAGGGCGTTGGTCACCTGTTCGCGGGTGCGCATGTAGCCTAAGAGCGCCACCCCGGCCACCGCCTCGATCCGCCGCACACCGGCGGCGATGCCGGACTCGGAGACGATCTTAAAAGGACCGATTTCGATCGTGTTGCTGGCGTGGGTGCCGCCGCAAAACTCGATGCTCACCCCCGGCACACCGATCACCCGTACCTGCTCGCCGTACTTGTCGCCAAAGAAGGCCAGCGCCCCGAGTTCTTTGGCCTTGGCGATGGGCATCACCTCCGCGCCCACCGGACGGCCCTCCATCACCCAGGTGTTGACCATCTGCTCGATCTGAGCGATGTCCTGGGGGGTGAGGGCTCTGGGCGAGTTGAAATCAAAGCGCAGGCGGTCGTAGGCGACGAGCGATCCCTGCTGCTGCACCTCTTCTCCGAGCACCTTGCGCAGGGCGGCGTGCAGGAGGTGGGTGGCGGTGTGATGGGCCTGCAGCAAGCGGCGGCTCACCAGATCGACGCGGCAGATCACCACCTCGCCCGCCTTGAGTTGCCCCTGCTGAATCTTGCCCTTGTGCAGGAAGATCTCGCCCTGCTTTTGCACGTCCTCGATGATTACAAACAGATCCTGCGCCTCGTTGGTGAGGTAGCCCCGGTCGCTCACCTGACCGCCCCCTTCGGCGTAGAAGGGGCTGTGGGTGAGCAAGATCAGCACCTCCGCTCCGGCGTTGGCCGAACCGTAGGCTTTGCCGTCGTTGAGAATGCCCAGGACCCGCGCCTGGGCGGTCAGTCCCTGGTAGCCGACAAATTCGGTGGCCGGTACACCGGTCAGATCGACGCCGCCCGTCAGATCGGTGGTCTTGGCCGCACGTTTGGCCCGTTCGCGTTGCTCTTGCATCTTCGCCTCGTATTCTTTGAGATCGACAGCCAATCCCCTCTCCGCAGCCGCCTCGATCGTCAGTTCCAATGGAAAACCATAGGTATCAAACAGCGTAAAAGCATCTTCTCCGGAGACCGTGCCCCGGCTGCGCCCCAGAATGTCTGCAAGCAGCTTCTCGCCGTTTTCGAGGGTGCGCAGGAAGGCCGCCTCCTCGTTGCCGAGCATCGTCATGATCGCGCTGCGCCGCTCGATCAGATTTGGATAGGCTCCTCCCATCAAGTCGATCGCTACCGCCGCCGTCTTCTGGGTAAAAGCTCCCGCGATGCCCGCCTGCCTGCCCCGGCGCACCAACCGGCGCACCAGCCGCCGGAGGACGTACTCGCGGCCCTCGTTGCCGGGCTTGACCCCGTCAGCGATGAGGTGGACGACGGCGCGAGTGTGGTCGCCCACAATCTTAAAGGAAACTTTGTCCGCCTCGCTCAGCTGGAAATAATCTTTACCGGCCAGCTCCGCCGCCCTTGCGATAATCGGCAACAGCAGGTCGGTCTCGTAGTTGTTGGGCACCCCCTGCAGCACCTGGGCCATGCGCTCCAGCCCCAGCCCCGTATCGATATTTTTGCGCGGCAATTCGCTCAGGTTGCCCTGGCTGTCGCGGTTGAGCTGCATGAAGACGAGGTTATAGATTTCAAGAAAGCGGCTGTCGTCGTCGAGGTCGATCTCAACTTCGCCCCGCTCGGGATGAAAGTCGTAGTAGATCTCGGAGCACGGCCCGCAGGGACCGGTGGGACCGGACTCCCAGAAGTTCGATTCTGCCCCCATCTTGCGGATGCGGTGGGGCGGTAGACCCGCCACCTCCTGCCAGAGGCCAAACGCCTCGCCGTCGTCCTCGTAGACGCTCACCCAGAGGCGGTCGGCAGGCAGAGCGTAGACCACTGTCACCAGTTCCCAGGCCCAGGCGATCGCCTCGCGCTTGAAGTAGTCGCCGAACGAAAAGTTGCCGAGCATCTCAAAGAAGGTGTGGTGGCGGGCTGTGCGCCCCACATTTTCGATGTCGTTGGTGCGCACGCACTTTTGGGAGGTGGTGGCGCGCGGGGCAGGGGCGGCCTGTTTGCCCATGAACACCGGCTTGAAAGGCAACATACCGGCGATCGTGAGCAGAACCGTCGGGTCTTCGGGGATCAGCGAGGCACTCGGCAGGCGCTTGTGTCCCTTGCTCTCAAAAAATTGCAAGAATTTCTCGCGGATCTGGTTTCCACTCAGGGCAACTGGCATGGTTGTTCAAACGGGTGCGCTACGTTCCTTATTCTGGCATCCCGCCCGGTGCCCTACTCCTGGACGGTGATTGTTTCTTCGAGTTTGGGGGTGCGAAAGAACAGAAAATAAACCACCAGCCCAATCCCCATAAACCCGAGGGCAAACCACGCCTGGGGCGTCGTGCTCAGGGCGTTGACGATCAAAAAACTCGCGACCAGCAAAAACAAAATCGGAATGAGCGGATAGGGCCGCACCCTGTAGGGCCGGGGCAGATCCGGTGCCTGGACGCGCAGGACGATAAGACCAATCACCGTCAGCGCATAAAAGAGCCAGGCAGCAAAACCAAAATAATCGACCAGCGTCCCGAAGTCGCCAGGGAGCACCAGCAGCACCGCCCAGGCTCCCTGGGCAACGAGGGCGACAGTCGGCACCGCCTGGGGACTTACGTAGCTGAAGGGGCGGGGAAACTGGCCGTCGCGGGCCGCCGCATAAAAGATCCGCGCTCCGGTAATGAGCGAGCCGTTGGTGGTGCCAAAGGTCGAAAAGGCGACGGCAAGCGGAACGAGCACCCCGCCTACAGGACCGATGATCCGCACGGCGAGGGCGGTGGCCGCTGCCCGCGAGGAAGCCATCTCCGCCGGGGTGAGCACCGCCAGGTAGGCAATGTTGGCGAGGATATACACGACCATCACCCCCAGGGTGCCGAGGATGATCGCGCGGGGAATGTTGCGCTCCGGCTCGCGCAGTTCTTCGCCTACGGCGTTGAGGTTGCTCCAGCCGTCGTAGGCCCAGAGGCTTGTAATCATCGCCCCGCCGAAGGCACTGGGCAGGGCGATCGAACCGGCGAAGGGCTGGACAAAGTGCGTCCAGCCACCCTGGGTGAGGCCCACAAAGCCCAGGACGATGATCCCGGCCAGGCCCACCAGTTTGAGGGCGGTAAAGACGAGCTGGACGACTGCTCCCTGGCGCACCCCGAGGCAGTTGATCGCGGTGAGGACCACCAGGGCACTGACGGCAATCGCCTTAATCCGCCAGTCACCGTCCACCCCCGCCCCCCTCGGGTCGAGCCCAAAGAGAATGCTGCCTAAGTAACTGGCAAACACGATGCTCACGATCGCCTGGGCACCGGTCTTCATCACAAAAAACTGGGTCCAGGTAAACATAAAGCCCAGCGGGCGGCCCAGGGAGCGGCTGAGGTAGGCGTATTCTCCTCCTGCTACCGGCAATGCCGCCCCCAGTTCGGCGTAGCAGAGGGCACCGGCTAGAGACAGCAATCCCCCGACGACCCAGACTGCCATCGCCATCCCCACCGAGCCCACCTGGGCCACCACCCGGCCTGGGCTGGCAAAGATGCCGGAGCCGATCGTTATGCCGATCACAATCGCCGCACCGTCGATGAGGCCAAGCGAGCGGCGCAGGCTGCCCCTGGAGGTCGTCACATTAAAATCCGAAAAAATCCTTCTCAGTCTAAGGGACGAACCTGTTTTGCAGCAAAATCTTGAAGCTGAAGTCCATGAAGATCTGCAGCGGCAGCGTGCTGCGGTTCACCTTCATCTGGGCGAGTGCCCCTTCCCAGCTGTTGATTAAAAAGGCCGCAAGGTTGTGGGCGTCGAGGTGCAGCGGGATCTCCCCCGCCTGCTGGGCTCTGACCAGGCAACGGGCAATATCGCTCTCCCAGTCGGCAAAGAAGCGCTCGATGCGCACCCGGAACGTCTCGTTCTGCTCGGCCAACTCCTGGGCGAGTTTGCCCACCAGGCAACCCTCGCGGTGCCGGCGCGCTTGAAAGTACTGGCACTTCATCTCGAAGTAGCGCCTGAGACGCACCAGAGGCGTGTAGTGCTCGTCTTCGAGATAACTGTCGAGTTCCTGCTTGTGCTGGGCAGCGTCGTAATCGATGATCGCGAGGCCAAAATCTTCTTTGCTCGCAAAGAAGTGATAAAAAGAGCCCTTCGGTACGTTGCAGGACTGCAAAACTTCCTGCAGGCCGGTGCCGCTGTAGCCTTTTTCGCGCAAGATCCGGTGGCCGGTCCGGATGAGTAGCTGCTTTGTGCTCTCCCGGCTGCTGGTAGCGCTACCCTCGGCGACGGCAGCTTTTGCAGGATCTTCTTCCATGATCGTGAAGGGAAAGTGAACCTCTGCACACTTTTCTATATTAGACTGGTCGTCTCTTGCTTTCAAGGCAGTCCGTGGCTCCGGTGTCGGACCCGTCTTTGAGATGAAAGACGGGTCCACTTTAGAAGTTCAGGCCGATTGGACCTTCTCTAAAAACGGGTAATCGGTGTAGCCCTTCTCGTCGCCGCCGTAGAAGGTATCGCGGTCGTAGGGGTTGAGGGGAGCACCCTGACGGAAGCGCTCGGGCAGGTCCGGATTGGCGATATACAGGCGGCCATAGGCGATCAGGTCCGCTGTTCCTTCGGCGAGCATGGCGTTGCCGCTGTCTTTGTCGTGGCCACCGGCGGAGATAATCGTGCCCCGATAGATCTCACGGAAGACGGGGGTCGGGATGCCTGCGGGTTCATCGAGGGTGACGTTGCCGTCTATGCGCGGCTCGACCAGGTGCAGGTAGGCCAGATCGAAGGAATTGAGGGCAGCGACGACGTGGGTAAAGAGTGCTTGCGGGTCCGAATCGCTCATCCCACCGAAGCTGCCGCTGGGCGAGAGGCGCACCCCCACCCGCTTCGACTCCCAAAGCGGAAGCACCGCCTCGATCACTTCCAGCAAGAGCCGGGCGCGGTTTTCGATCGAGCCGCCGTAGCGGTCGGTGCGCTGGTTGGAGCCATCGTGCAGGAACTGATCGAGCAGGTAGCCGTTGGCGGAGTGGATCTCCACACCGTCGAAACCAGCTTTTTGGGCGTTGATCGCCCCCTGGCGGTACTGCTCGACAATCGCAGGGATCTCGTCCGTTTCGAGGGCGCGGGGCACCACGAGCGGCTTCGGGCCTTCCTGGGTGATCGCGACACCCTCGTGAACGATCGCGGAGGGAGCTACCGGCAGCCCGCCGCCCGGCTGCAGGAGCGGGTGGGACTGCCGCCCGACGTGCCACAGTTGCAAAAAGATCCGCCCGCCCCGCTCGTGAACGGCGTCGGTGACGAGCCGCCAGCCTGCTATCTGTTCCTCGCTGTAGATACCGGGGGTGTTGACGTAGCCCTGGCCCTGCTGGGAGATCTGGGTCGCTTCTGAGACGATGAGGCCCGCTCCGGCCCGCTGGGCGTAGTAAGTGGCATTTAAGGGCACCGGGGCCAGACCGGCTCCCGCCCGCATCCGGGTCAGAGGAGCAAGCACGATGCGGTTGGGTAAGCTGAGACTTCCCAGCGAAAACGGGGAGAACAGGTTGACAGTCATCTATTTGCCTCCAGTAGGTGGTAAGTGGAATCGCCTGAGATTTACATACACAGATGGAACCTGACCGTGCCTCGCTGCGTTGACGCGCTGAGACGACTGGTCTATTCTAAGACTGTTTGAGACGACTGGTCTACTCTTTCTATACCCAATCGTCAAAGATTCCGTCAGGCTCCACTTCACCATCCACACCCGACTCGGAGAACATCCATGCAAAATTTTACGTTCCACAATCCAGTCAAGATTCTCTTTGGCCAGGGGCAGATCCGCGCTCTGGCGACAGAGATTCCACCTGCCGCCCGGATCTTGCTTACCTACGGCGGCGGCAGCATCCGCTCCAACGGCGTCTATGACCAGATCCAGCAGGCGCTCAAAGGCCGGGTGCTCTTTGAATTTGGCGGTATCGAACCCAACCCGACGCTGGAGACGCTGAACAGGGCTGTAGCCCTCGCCCGCGCCGAGGGTATCGACTTTTTACTCGCCGTCGGCGGCGGCTCGGTTCTCGACGGCACCAAGTTCATCGCCGCCGCCATTCCCTTCGCGGGCGATTCCTGGCAGATCGTGGCAAGCCATGCGCCAGTTACCCAGGCGATCCCGATGGGCACCGTGCTCACTTTGCCTGCCACGGGTTCTGAGATGAACGGAACAGCGGTGATCACCCGTGGGGCCACCCGCGAAAAGCTGTACTTCAGTAGCCCTCTGGTCATGCCCCGCTTCTCGATTCTCGATCCAGAAACGACCTTCTCCCTCTCCGAGCGCCAGGTGGGCAACGGCGTCGCCGACGCTTTCACCCACGTCGTCGAGCAGTACCTCACCTACCCGGTGAACGCTCCGCTGCAGGACCGCATGGCCGAAGCGATCTTGCTGACGCTCATCGAAGAAGGCCCAAAGACCCTTGCTCAGCCGGAGGACTACGACGCACGGGCCAACTTGATGTGGTGTGCGACGCTTGCCCTCAACGGCCTGATCGGGGCGGGTGTGCCCCAGGACTGGACTACCCATGCCATCGGCCACGAGCTGACGGCCCTGCACGGCATCGATCATGGCCGCACCCTCGCCATCGTCCTGCCCGCCGTGCTCCAGCACCAGCGCAAGCGCAAGCGCGCCAAGCTGCTGCAGTACGCCGAGCGGATCTGGGGCCTGAGGGCGGGCGACGAGGAGTCCCGCATCGATGGGGCGATCGAGAAGACCCGCGCCTTTTTTGAATCGGTCGGGGTACCGACGCGGCTCGCCGACTACAGCGTTTCAGCCGAAACGATCCCGGTGGTCGTCGAGCGGCTCGCAGGCCGGGGTCCGGTGGCCTTAGGCGAGCACCAGGACATCGACGCGGCGGCGGTGGGCCGCATCCTGGCCCTCAGCTTATAGGCGGAAGTGTTCCTTCAAGACTCGCCGCGACCGAGGCGCTGGAAGAGGGCGTCGGTGAGCCACTCCGCCGTCGCCTTGAAGTTGTGGGCAGGAGCGGGCAGCAGCTCAAGGTAGCGCGCCTGGCGCACCAGATGCCCCGGTCTGCCCTTGATTTCGTAGCGGTCGAACAGCTCCGCCGCCGCTTCCCCGAGGCCCAGCTTCATCAGGGTGCCCCGCAGGTGAACCTGGGCAGGCTGAGTGGGCTGGCCCTCCGCCAGCGCCTTGAGGTTGCGGGCGATGGCAAAACCCTGCTGGTAGGCTACCTGGGCGATGGCGGGCAGTGCCTCCTGCGCAAGTACCGTACAGTCCCCACCGGCAAAGACCTCCGGGTACTCGGGCAGTTGCAACGTCGGGGTGACCACCAGACGACCGCGCCGGTCGCGGTGCTCGGGGGAGACGGCGAGGGCGCGCAGCAGGGGGTGGACGGCGGTGCCTGCGGTCCAGACACAGGTGGCGGTGGGAATCGTCCGGGAGCCGTCGCGCAGAGTCAGCTGCACCGCTTCTGGCCCAATCGTCATCACCTCGGCTTCGAGCACCAGTTCGACCGGTACCCGCCGCCTCGGCAGAGCCATCCGCACCGTCCGGCGCAGATTTTCGTTCATGTCCCCCTGAAGAATTTCGCCGCTGCGGTGGATGAGCACCACCCGGATTTCTCCCGGCTCCCCTCCCAGCTCGGCGTAGCGTCCAGGCAGCCAGTCCGCCAGCGTCGCCGCCAGCTCAAGCCCGGTGGGACCCGCCCCGGCGACGACGATCGTGAGCAGCCGCCGGCGCTCCTCGGATTCATCAGTCTGGCTTGCCCGCTGCAGCGTGCGGCGCAGATGGCGCTTCAGCTGCATCACCTCCTCGGCGGTGCGAAAGCCGAAGCTGTGCTCGGCGGCCCCCTCGGCTTTTGCGTCGTAGCTGCCGACGCTGCCCACGGCAAGCACCAGCCGGTCGTAGTGGTAGCGCAGGCCGGAGGTGAGGCTCACCTGTCGCCCGTTCAGGTCGATCGCTTCAACGCTGTCGTGGACGAAGGTGATCGTCGTCCCCGCCAACAGCTCCTCGAAGCGCGGGATCACCTGATGGGGGTCCATCTCGCCGGAGAGCAGTTCGTAGAGCAGGGGCTTGAAGGCGAACTGCTCCTCCCTGTCGATCAGCACCGCCTGCTGCGGATAGCGCAACTGGTGCAGGCGCAGAGCGGTGAATAGACCCGTAAAACCACCGCCGACGATCACCGTCGGCATCGTCAGGTTTCGCATCTTGGGCGTCCCTTGAGAATCAACCGCCGAGTCTGGCGTAGGCGAGGGTGACATCGAATTTCTTGCACCAGATGGCGATCGAGCGGATGCCCGTCAGATCGACCCCCGATGGGATGGCGTAGCGCTGTGCGCCCTTGCGGTTTTTGAGGGCACCGAGGTTGACGTACTGACCGGCGACGTAACCTTTGTGGGGCGGCTCGGCGCTCTTGTAGAGCAACACGTAGGGGGCTGGAGCATCGCCCAGGCTAAAGTCCTTGCTCAGCTCGACGTAGGCTCTGCCGCCGGCAGCGGTGAGGATGCGGGCGGTGCCGGTAGCCTTGGCATCGACGCTCGTAAAGCTCGGAGTGCCGCCGGTGGAGGCGGTCGCAGTCGCAGCCGGAGGAGCACTCATCGCCTCCTGGGCACCGACGACAGAGGGCGAGCCCATAAGGGCGAGGGCGAGGGCAAGGGCAAAAGGCTTCTTCATGGAGACCATCCCGAATCGTTGCTGTTGGAAAGACACAAAAAGAAGCACGGCAGAGATGTCAAAAAACCCACCGCTTTGTTGCTTCCAACAGGTTTACGGATAAGAAAGCGCGAATGGATGAGCGCCCACCGGCGTAGCTGTTTTCCGGCAGTTAGAATAATCTCGTTACGGGCGCTGGGGAGAAAGTTTGTGCAGCCGGCAGCGAGCGGACCGGTGCGCTGGACGACGAGCGATCTCGAGTGTCTGCCCCAAAGCAGCAACCGCTACGAGATCATCGCTGGAGAACTGTTCGTGGCCCGCGCTCCCCACTGGAAACATCAGCAGGTGAGTGGCCGGATCTTTGCCCGCTTAGACAGCTGGGCCAGTGAGAGCGGCTGTGGCCAGGCGGCGATCGTACCGGGAATTCTCTTTGGTGATACCGATAACGTTGTTCCAGACGTGGTCTGGGCGAGTGGTGAGCGCCTGAACGCTCTGCTCGATGCGGCAGGCCACCTGAACGGTGCTCCGGAACTGGTGGTAGAAGTGCTTTCGCCGGGAGAACAAAATGAACGGCGCGACCGTGAGTTCAAGCTCAAGCTCTACTCGACCCAAGGCGTGCAGGAGTACTGGATCGTCGATTGGCAGCTGCAGCAGCTTGAAATTTATCGGCGCGAGCAGGCCGTCCTCAGGCTGGTAGCTACCCTCCTGAGCGGTGACACTTTAGAAAGCCCACTGCTGCCAGGGTTTAGCTGCCCCATTGGGCCACTTTTTACCTGAATCGTCTCTTATCGCTCAGGGTCTGGGTGTGCGGCTGTACTTGCCGTCAGACTTGGAGAACGTGCCTTTGAAGGGCTTATTAAAATTCTTTGGAGCCTTGTCGTACTTGCGGCCCTCGGGATCTTCGTAGATCTTCTTGCCGTTGGGGCCGTCGTATTCCTTCCAGCCGTTCAAGCCCTGGGTGACGGTTTGCTTGCCGCCGGGCAGGGGCCGGGTGTCCTGGGCGAGAACACTGCCCGCTGGTAAGACAAGGCCGCCGAGAACGAGCACTGCCCATAACCCACGCTTTGTCATCGTCTTGCTCCTGGAATGATCTGTCTTACCGGGTGCAGCCGCACCCCAGGCATTCACTTTACCGGTGCGTTCCAGTGGACCGGCTCCGTCCCGAGAACCAGGTTCGCTTCCGTCGATGGGCAGAAAAATCGCTTTTGCCTCAAGAAAGCTGATAGGCCGCCTTGATCTTGTCGAGCAGCGCCTGCTCCTCGGTGCTGGTCTGGCCGTCCAGACTCGCTATTTCACTGGCGTAGCGGTAAACAGCGGAGCGCACCTCCGGCGAGGTGATTTCAGCCAGCAGTTGCTCAAGAGAATCTTCCTCGACGACCAGCGTTTCGAGGTCGAGTTGGCCGGGTAGCTCGATCGCTTTTGCCGCTTCGGCGATAGCGATGCGCTCGCTGTCTTTTAGATAGCCATCGGCCAGAGCAACCCGTGTGAGAACTTTCGCGCAGGCAAGTGCCTCCGGATTGACGCCCCTCACTTCACAATTTCCTGTCTATTATGCGTACCAATCCAACGATGCCCTCTGTTTCTTGTCGGGAAACCTCTCCTGAGATGGGTCTTGATAGGCTACGCTCTCACGGCAGGCTGTCTGGATCGACGCCCTGCTCCCGCAGGTAAGTAGCCAGCCGCTCGGCCCGCGCCCGTTCTCGCTCCGCCCGCTCGTACTCCTGCTCCGCCCGCGCCCGTTCCTGTTCGGCCCGCACCTGTTGCAATTCCTCAGCCAGCAGAACCAGCTGTCCTTCGGGTGTGAAGAAGCGCAATCGCCCTTCATGGACGCCCAGATAAAGTTCTAGCTGCCGGCTCCAGAGCCAGCCGCGCTCGTCCGGCTGCAGGAGCTGGTACTGGCCATCGACGAGGTGGAACCCCTGGAATTCGTCGCCCGCCGGGTCGAACCAGAAGTAATCTGGGGTGCGAAAGGTATTTTGATAGATCTGCTTTTTAAGGCTCCGGTCGGTGGCGGCGGTCGATGGTGACAGCAATTCGACGATGACGTTCGGGTACCTGCCGTCCTCGTGCCAGACGATCCAGCTGCGGCGCTCCCGGCGCTCGGCCCCGAGGACGACGAAAAAATCGGGCCCACGAAAATCTTCGGACCGGTCCTGGGTGGGACTGAAATAGATGGTTAGATTGCCCGTGACATAAAAATCCTGGCGCTCCTGCCACCACGATTCGAGCGAGCGGATGAGCAGTTCCATCTGTTTGCGGTGCAGATCGCTCTCTATCGGTGGCTCGTTGCTCTCGAGATCGGCGGGCGGAAGGACAACATCCGGCGGGAAGTCAGCCGGGAGGGCAGGGCTTGCGGTGATCGGTTCGGACATGGCGATGACCTGCTGATGCCCCTTTATCTTAGGGGCGACGACTATTTGTGTGCAAATGACCCCAAAAATGCGGTGCGGTGCCGGACACTTCAGCGGTCCGGTCGTCCCATCAGGCAGAGCGGCAGCTCCAGACCGTGGGTCTCAAGCAGCACCCGGTCGCTCAGGATCTGTTCGCTCGGCCCTTCGGCCACGAGGCGGCCCTGCTCGACGATGAGGGTGCGCGAGCAGATCTCAAGGGCCAGATCGAGGTCGTGGGTGGCGACAAGTTGGGTCTGGGGCAAGTCTTTGAGCAGGCGAATCAAGCGGCGGCGGCTGCGCGGGTCGAGGCCCGCCGAGGGTTCGTCGAGCACGAGCACCTCCGGCTCCATCGCCAGCACTCCGGCGAGGGCGACGCGCTTTTTTTCGCCGATCGACAGGTTGAAGCTCTGGCGCTCCAAGAAGCGGGCCGGTTCAAGACCAACTTGATCGAGGACGGATCGCACCCGCTCGCGCAGCTTCTCGCCTGCGAGGCCAAGATTTTGCGGCCCGAAGGCGACATCTTCGCCGACGGTGGGCATAAAGAGCTGGTCCTCCGGGTTCTGGAAGACCAGGCCCACGTAGCGGCGGGCAAACGCCTGGTGGGCGGCGTCGAGGGGTTTGCCGCCGACGGCAATCCGGCCCCGGCTGGGACGCAACAAACCGTTGAGGTGCAACAGCAGGGTCGATTTGCCGGAACCGTTTGGACCGGCCAGGGCGACGCTCTCGCCTGGCATCAGCTTGAAAGAAAGACCGCGCAGGGCGGCGGTGCCGTCGGGATAGTTGTAATAAAGTTCTTCGACCGTCAGCGCCTCGCTCACGATGGCCACCAACTGACGCTCAGGCTGATCGCGACGAAACTGGCGGTAGCAGCGGTGATGAGCCGCTCCTGCCAGCGCCAGCGGCCAGCGGTCGGATCTTCCAGGAACTGACCGGTAAAGCCCCGCGCCTGCATCGCCAGGTAGGTGCGCTCGCCGCGCCCATAGGTTCTCAAAAACATCGCCCCCAGCACGTTGCCCAATGTCTGCCAGCGCAACAGACGCCTGGTGCCCGCCCGCGCCTGGGCGGCCCGCTGCATCGAACCCAGTTCGTCAAGAAAGACCGCCACATAGCGCAGCATCGACTCGATCACCCGCACCAACAGCGGCGGACAGCCAAAACCCGCCAGCGCCTGCAGCAGATTGGGGGCCGGGGTGGTGAGGGTAAGCACGTTCAACAGCCACAGCGAGAGCACGGCTCTGACCAGCACACTCAAAAACGTCGTCAAAGACGCAGCCGCGATCGTGAGTGGCCCCCACTGCACGAGCACCGCTCCCCGGCCCGAGAACAAGATCGTCAAAAGCAGCACGCCTACGAAGAGCAGTTCGACCGCCAGACGGCGCACCAGCGTCCCAGGGGAGATGCCGCTCACGAGCACCAGCACCAGCAGCCCGGCGGCATACACCCCCCAGAATGTCCAGCTCGCCTCCGGCAAAAGCACGACCCCCAGCACCCAAAGTAGCGTGCAGGCAAGGCGCACCCCAGGCTGCAGGCGGTGCCAGAAGCTATCGCCCTGGGCGCAGGCGGCGAGGCTGAATGTCGGCACGTGCAACCAGATCACAGGCGGCGGTCTCCTGGTCTGCGGGAGCGCAACAGCAGGCCCGCTCCCCAGGCGAGGGCAAAGACGACGAGGGTACCGGCGATCCCGGCAGCGATCCGAGAGAGGGCCGGATCCCCCAGGCCGCGCAGGCCATAGCCGTCGAAGAGGCGGGCGAAGGGCAACCGGGCCGCCCAGGAGGGCAGGGCGCGCCCCCCAAAACCGTGCTCCGCCGCTACTCGCTGCAGCCCGTCTGGATCGGCGCTACTCAGAGGCGACAGCAGGGCGACCAGCAAGGCGAGAGCCAGACCCGCCAGAATCCAGGCTCCTTTAAGGCGCATGGCTGGTATCCCCCTCACGAGGTTCGTAGAGCAGATCGGGACGGGTACGCAACAGAAAACCAATCACTCCCACCGTGAGCACCGCCTCGCCGACGCCGATAAGGACATGGACGCCGAGCATCGCCGGCAGCACCGCCACAAGCGGAGTCGTGCCCGAGAGGGCCAGCTCAAAAGCAGCGGCAGCGGCAGCGACGACGACGCTCACCCAGCTGGAGACCGCCGTAGCCGCCAGGATCGCTACAGTGCCCTTGTTGCCCAGCAGGGTGCGCACGGCGCGGTAGAGATGATAGCCCAGGAAGGTGCCGATAAAACCCATGTTGAACATGTTCGCCCCGAGGGCGAGGATACCACCGTCTTGAAACAAAAACGCCTGCACCAGAAAGACGACCATCACGGAGAGCGTACCGGCCCAGGGACCGAGCAAAACGGCGGCGAGGGTGCCCCCCAGCAGGTGACCGCTCGTACCGCCCAGCACCGGGAAGTTGATCATCTGGGCCGCAAAGATAAAGGCGGCGCTGACGCCCATCAGGGGGACCGTCCGCTCGTCGAAGCGGCGCTCGACCTGTTTGAGCACGATCGCGAGGACAGCGAGGGCGAGCAGCCCCATCACAGCACAGACGGGCGCACTCAAGAACCCGTCCGGAATGTGCATGGCAACGAGTGCTGGCAACCTGTTCATCCTCTCTCGGGGATCTGCCGGTAAGACTCTCCTTAAAATAGCCTTACCGCCCGCCGGAGCCGCTCACCCCCAGAGTGTTTTTACGATTGGTGGCTGTTTTTAGATGGGCAGGTCGGAGTGGTCATCCCATTGCACGCCCTCGACGAGCGCCCGGCGCAGGTCCGTCTGGGTCAGATCCGCGCCCGCCAGGTTGGCACCGGTAAGGTTGGCATCGCTCAAGATCGCCCGCGACAGATCCGCCGAACCCAGGTTGGCACCGCTCAGGACTGCCGCGCCACCCAGCGCGTCGATAAGGTGCGCCCCCCGCAAGTCTGCACCGGCAAGATAAGCGCCCTGGAGGTTGCTGTCGATAAGAACGCTGCCCTCCAGTCGGGCTCGCCTCAGGTTCGCTCCGCGCAGGTCGGCCCGCTCCAGATTACAGCCGGTCAAAATCGCCTCCGTCAGATTTGCCCCCTGGAGGTTGGCGGCCTCAAGATTCGCTTCGCGCAGATCGGCGCGCGCCAGGTCCGCTCCCTGCAGGTTCGCTCCGCGCAGGTCGGCGCGGCGCAGGTTGGCTTTTGCCAGTAGGGCCTCCTCCAGCACCGCCTCCTGCAGATTTGTCTCCTCCAGTTGCGCCAGCCTCAGATCGGCGCGCCGAAAACAGGCTTTGTGCAGCTCAGCGCACTGCAGCCGGGCGTTCGATAGATCCGTCAGCGCAAAATCCGCGTGCGACAGATCCAGCCCACCGGAAAGATCGATGCCGGACAAGTTGAGGCCGCGCAGGCGCAGGGACGAACCAGCGGGCGTGTGAATCAGGCTCAAAACAATTTGTTCTCTTGCCAGTTCGGACATGGTGTACCTCCTTCCAGTTCGTCCCCCTGCAATTCGATTTGAAGGATATCGGCCTTGACGTTCTCGCGCACCCCTCCAGACCTGGATACTCTTCCCGGCACGCTTGTTTTGCAGTCTGCGTGCCGCAGCAGTGCTTCTGATATGGAATTGGTTTCAGCAACGCTCAGACGTAGCCACTCAAAAGAACACAACAGCAATCGACAGGCGAACAACGACAGAACAAAGCAGAAGTGTGGACTGTCCGCCAGCGAGCTTCGATGCTGCAGCATCCCAATTTTGATTGCGTCCAATAAAAGGATCACCGAAGCTGTAAAAAACTTAACCCCGCACCCCGGAGCCTTCTTTGCTCAACTGCCAGACCAGCCGCTCCAGCCCCTGGGCATAATGACCGGCGCGATCGCTCCAGCCACGAAAGTCGATGACGTTGCGGCTGCTGTAAAGCTGCGCAGGCCAGCCCATCGCCGTCTGGGTCATGTCGTCGTCGATGCGCAGGGCGTGGATAAGAAGCTGGTGCTCCTCGCCCTCGCGCAAAAAGATCGCCTCGATCTCCTGTTCGATCCAGCTACTTCTGAGGGAATGTTCTGAGAGCACCACCACCAGCCGCTCTCCCCAGCGCAGGGGTTGATCGACGCCGATGCGCCACTTACTGGCGGAATCGGCGTCCTCGCAGGCAAGCCAGCAGCGCACCCCCATCGTCTGCAGGTCGCTGTAGAGGCGGTTGACAAAGATCTGATCGCGGCTGGAGTAGCTGATAAAGCAGCTGGGCGGCAGTTGCTGACCGGCCAGAGCGATCGCAAAGGTGACCACCGGTTCGCTGAGGCCGCAGCCGCGCAAAAACACCAGCGGCAGACCACAGGATCGCTCCAGCGTGCGGTGATCGAGAATGCTGGGTCCAAAGTGCAGACAGCTTTCGAGGCCCAGGGCCGTGCTTAGATCCACATCCGCCAGCACCGTATCAAATAGCTGCGCAAAGCTCAGATCCGCCCCTGCCAGATCCGCCGCCGTCAGATTGGCCAGGCGCAGGTTGGCTGAGTGCAGGTCCGCGCCGTTTAAGATCGCCTCCTGCAGCTGGGCTCTACCCAGATCCGCGCCCGAGAGCACGGTATTTTGCAAGTTGGCCCAGCTCAGATCGGCGTCGTGCAGATCGGCGGTGCTCAGATCGAGCCAGGCGAGATCCGCCCCGACAAAATCGGGACGGATCGGATTATTTTGCCGCCACTGATTCCAGGCGGCAATACTCTGCTTGAGGCGGGCAAGGTGCTGATCGTTCGCCATGGATCAATTCTGGCCGATGCATTGTATTCTCCTGCATCGCAGCCCCATAATAAGGCGGAATCCTTCACTGTCGCTTTTCCATGCAATTTCAGTCGGAGCGCCCCATCCCCGGCATTCGAGCCACCCTTGGCCTGCCGTTGCCGCGCCGCCGCTGGCTGCCCTTGCCGACGATCGTCGAACTCATCTGGGCAGTCGTGGGGCTGGTGCTCACCGTGGGCGGCACCCTCTGCCACCTGCAGTTGCCCGACCGCTTTCCGCAGATGATCGATCTGGCCCACTGGCCCCCTGCGCTGGTCTGGCACTTCGAGCCGGGCTATCCTTTCTCGCTGCAGGTGGCAGCAGTACTCCTTTCTGGCTTGATCGGCGGACCTGTCGCCGCCGGGCTTGCCCAGAGCGCCTACCTCACCCTCGGCTTCGCCGGCTTCCCGGTCTTTGCCGGTGGGGGCGGCATCGAATACCTTGCCCATCCCCAGTCGGGCTACCTGCTCGCCTTCGTCCCCGCCGCCGTCCTCTGCGGTGCCCTCGCCTTTCGCTGCCGCTCAAGCCTCAACTGGCTTGCCACCAGTGCGCTGGCGGGTCTTGCCGTCATTCACCTAGGCGGCATCGTCGGTTTGCTCGTCCATCTGCCGCCCGGTGCGCAGCTGGGAGGTGCCCTGGTGCAGTATTCGCTGCTGCCGCTGCTTGGGCAGGCGATCGGCGTCTTGCTGGTTGCAAGCGGTGGCTGGGTGATTCGCCGTCTGCTGCTGTCTTAGTATGGATGCATGGCCAATCAGGACTTTTTTAAGACCGTCGCCAAGTACCCGACTTTTCTGGCCGGTGCCCTGCTGGGTGTCTTCTTCTCCGCCTTTGGCTGGCTGAGACCCCTGTTTCGCAACCGCTGGAGTGGTACGCTTACCGTTGTCGGGTTGCTCGGGCTGGTAGCCTTCGTCGTGTTCACCGTCCGGGCGATGCTGATGCTGGGCTAACCCTCGGCGCGGTGGGGACAGGCGGCGCAGAGCGAACCGCTCGAACCCAGGCGCATCGCATCCTGGTGACCCATCGCGTAGGCGATCCGGACCAGGCTCTGGACCACCTGCAAAAGTTTCAGGCTGATGAACTGATCTAGAGGTTCTGTAATGTCCAGGAAGGTCTTCTCAACGGCGTACTCAAGCATGTCTGGCGTGCGAATTGGTTCTTGCACTAGGAGTTACCTGCGTAGAAATACCTAATTGCCACTCTAACGCCCTGTTCTTAATCATTTGTCATATTTGTTACAGTTCATGGATACGGCGATGAAAACCCACAGACCAGCGAGGGTAGGCGAACTGATCAAGCGCGAGGTGAGCGACATGCTCATCAAGCAGCAGATCAAGGATCTGCGCATCGGAGCGGGCATGGTGAGCGTCACCGATGTCGAGGTGAGCGGCGATCTGCGCCAGGCAAAAATTTATGTGAGTATCTTCGGCACCCCGGAGGTCCAGAAGCTGACGATGGCGGCCCTGGGGGATGTGACAGGCTTTGTGCGCCAGGAAATCGGCCATCGCATCCGCCTGCGCTACACGCCTGAGATCAGCTTTGTTCAGGATCATTCCCTTGAGCGCGGGGCGCGCATCAGCCAGCTTATCGACCAGATCCGCGCCGAAGAAGAGGCCAGAGCCGAACAGCGGGAGGACGAACCTTGAGACGGCGGTTGCTTCTGGCGGTTGTCGGTGGGCTTTTTTTGCCGGTGGCGGTGAGCGGCCAGGGCTTTTCGCAGCGCATCGACGCCACCTGTGCCCCCGACGATCCGTTTATCGGTCAGTTTCTGCCCGCCCGTGGCTCAAGGCGGATCTCGGCTATCGTCAACTCCGAGGTCAAGGCGACGGCCTACCTCGATGTCACCACCGACGTTCTCAACGAAGATAGCGTCGTCATGGGTGCAGTCGCTGCCGAACTGCAACCAAAGCAGGCTCAGATTCTGGCGCTGCCCGCCTCGTTCATCGACATCCAGGGCGTGCGCCTGCGCGTCGTCAACCGCGACCGCACCTTTGGCCGGGTGACAGCGACGCTGAACGTCTCGCGCTAGTCCTGTATGCGTCTGGGGTCGGATGCTGGTATCGGCTGGGTCCTTTAGCATCGGTAGCAAACCAACCTGCACGCTCAGGAGATATTTAGATGCCCGATGCCAACCGTCCTTCAAACGCCACCAATCTCAAAGACGCCAACCACATCGGTGCAATCCCGACCGAAACGGACGATCCCAACTTGAGAGCTGACGAGGCTGCCGTCGAAGGCCCAACCCAGCCGGTCCAATCCCAAAAAGCCGGCACGCACAAAAAAGGCGAGCAGGCCGACCGGCAGCGGGCGAGTAACCGGGAAATGGTTGAAACCTCCATCGCCCACGGCGAGCCTAAGGGCGAGTCAGACGACCGCTGAGGCTTGCTCAGTCAAGTTCACTTTTGGGGAAATGCTCGTAAAATCCCGGCTCCCTCCAGCCAGAGGGTACTGCCCGCAGCGATCAAGGCGGGGCGGTCGGTGGGATCTGCCAGGTGGGGCAGGGTGCCGAGCACCGGCAGATGGCAAAGGTTTTCGATGAGGGCGGTGTTCGCCCAGACAGAATGCTGCTCGGGCGGGAGGGGTGAGGTTTCGGAGAGGACGATGGCGCGCAGGTCGAGTTTGAGGGCACGGGCAAAGCCGGTATGGGCCACCAGTTGACCGATGACCCCCAGCCGCACAGGAGCGGCGAGCAGGACCGGCAACCGCCAGTCGCGGGCCAGATCCGCCACGCTGTAATCCCAGCCCAGCGGACAGCCGAGGCCGCCCACGCCCTCCACCAGCACCAGGTCGTGGGCGTCGCCCGCCTCGCGGTAGGTCTGCCACAACAGCCCGATATCGACGCTCCGGCCCTCCTGGGCGGCGGCTAACGGCGGGGCAAGGGGTGCTTGGAACGACTGCGGATTGAGGACGCTCAGATCATTGCCGAAGACGGCGCGGTAGTACTCGCAGTCGCCTGGTCCGCACTGGACGAGCTTGAGGATGGCAACCGGGGTGCGGCGATGGGCGAGCCACCAGGCAGCGATAGCGGCGGTAAGCAGTGTCTTGCCCGCCCCGGTGTCGGTGGCGCTCACCAGCCAGCCTGCCATCAGACCTGGGGCAGGACGATGCGCTGCTCCTGAGACTGGTATTTGCCAGGGCCACCTTTGCGGGTGGCGTAGGTGACTTCGGGCACCTGATCGGTGGTGAAGAACAGCACCTGGGCAATCCCTTCGTTGGGGTAGACCATCACATCGCAGGGGGTGGGATTGGCGATCTCAAGGGTGAGCACGCCCGTCCAGCCCGGCTCCAGAATCGTAATCGGGATATTGACGCCGGAACGGATATAGGTGCTCTTGCAGGTGGTGACGCCCACGACGTTGTCGGGCATCCGGAAGTGCTCGACCGAGTGGGCGAGGGCGAGGGAGTTGGCAGGCAGGATGAAGTAGTCGCCCTCCGGCCCACTCATGAGCGGCATGTCTTCGAGGCAGCTGCTGTCGAAGCGCTTGGGGTTGATGGGCCGCGCCCCCGGCACCCGGCGGAAGACCTTGAATTCGCCCGCCGACAGTCGGATGTCGTAGCCCGCCGAGGACAGCCCGTAGCTGAGTACCCGGTGCCAGTGGCCGCCCTCGTGGACGCTGCGCACCAGCTCAGCTTCAAAAGGAGCGATCATCCCCTCGGCAGCGCGCTGTTTGATCCAGCTATCACTGTTGAGCATCGGCCAAATCTGTCCCTGCAGCGATTGTACTAAGGCTGGGGCTGGTTTTTGCGCAGCTCGGTCACCTGATCGGCAAGCAGCGTGAGCGCAGCGGGCATCTCAGGGCCAGTCAAAATGATATCCATGTAGGAGGGGCGCTGCTGCAACAACTCGACCACTTCACTTTCGGGGATGAGGCCGAAGCGGATTGCCAGGCTCAGCTCGTCGAGCACCACCAGGCCAAAGCGCCCGCTATTGATCGCCCGCCGGGTGTACTTCCACAGCTCGTGCATCGCCTTTTGCTCTTCGACTTCGAGATGGGGCGTGTCGAGGCAGCGGCCCACGTCGCAGCGCACCCAGCGCAATCCCTGGCAGAGATACATGGGGTTGTCCGGACCCTGGCCGATGCCACCTTTGAGAAATTGAACGACAAGCGCCGGTGTACCCTGCCCGGCTATCCGGAGCGCCTGGGCGATCACCGCCGCGTTGAAGCGCCGATCGGGACCGGTGACGATCTGAATGGTGCCCTGCAGTGCGAGCGAGGGAATGACGGCCTTGGACATGGAGTTCGTGGAATCCACTTGCGCTACCATTCGAGGGCTCCATCTATATGGTGGTTCTAGTGGTTATGAAACACTAGATGCGGTAGCGCGTCAAGCGACCCGGACGCTTTCTCCCCCAGGGAGAAACCTTCAAGAACGATCAGGGCACAAGTGGGAGGAGATCGTAGAATAAGAAGAATGAGAACGCTGGATTACTATCGGGTGCTGGGAGTGCCGCCGGGTGCGAGTGAGCGCGACATTCGCCAGGCTTATCGTCTGCTGTCAAAGCAGTACCATCCGGATATTTCCCCCCTCGCACCCGAGGAAGCCCTCGAAAAGTTCAAGCAGATCAACGAGGCTTACGCTACCCTCACCCATCCGATCAAGCGCTCGCACTACGACCAGAGCCTCGGGTTGACCCGCACCGCCACCGCCGTCTACCAGCAGCGGCCCGTCTCCTCCTCCGTCCCGACCCGCAGGCGACCGGTGCGCGCCGAGATCACCGAGCGGCCCCTTTCGCCCACCGAGATCTTTGCTCTGTTTATTCTCGGTCTGGCCTTCGTCGCCTCGCTGGTGCTGGTCTTCGTCGTCGATTGGCTGCAGGGTTAAATTTTTTATCCGGTACTATCTATGCACTCGCTGCCCTCGGCTGATACGCCGCTTTATAATCATCCACTGCACCAGATCGAAAACTGGCTGCGCGGACAGAACTGTGTGCGCGACGAGGAGGAGCAGCACTGCTGGCACCTGCAGCGCCCCCACTGGAAGGCGACGCTGTGCTTAGAAGAGACGGTGCTCAAGGTCGATTACGAGTTTGCCCCCAGCCAGAACAAGACGCTTTCTTTTCCCTATTCGCTGTCGCGCCAGGACGTGGAGCAGGCAATCTTTGCCTTCGAGCCGCCCCAGAACTAGCGGCTGGGCCTGCTGGTTTGCTATAGTGATATTTGCCTTAGCGCGGAACTGGCGGAATTGGTAGACGCGCATGATTCAGGTTCATGTGCCGCGAGGCGTGGAGGTTCAAGTCCTCTGTTCCGCAGCGTTGACCGGGTAGGTTCTTTGAACCGCCCGGTTTTTTGGTACTTGTCCTCAAATCGCGGGTAGATACACAATAGCTCACACTTTACACTGCTTAAAGAACGGTGCAGTGTGAGTGCGATGGGTGAACGGGAGCCTTTGATTATTTTCTTACACATCCCGAAGACCGGCGGGACGACCCTCGAAAGCATCCTCAAAAAGCAGTACGGCGAAGAAAACGGGTTACGAGTCGATCTTGCCCGGATCAATGACGCTGCAGGAGCAGTACGGGCCAGAGAAATCCTTCGCTCCTCTCCAGAGTGCCGGTTCGTCAGCGGCCACTTCACCATGGGTCTTGCCCCGCACACCCAGGTTTTGACTCCCAGTTGCTATATCACGCTGTTGCGCGAACCGGTAGAGCGGGTGGTCTCCGACTATTTTTTTATCTTGCAAACACCCGAGCATCCCCTTCACGAACTGGTCACCCAGCAGAGGCTGAGCTTGAAGGACTATCTTCTGCACGATCTTTGTGTTGGAACCGATAATTACCAGACCCGCACCCTGTGCAACCGGTCGCCCGATAGTCAGTATGGAGACTGGACCTGCACCCAGCAGATGTACGAGGAGGCAAAGGAAAATCTCGAAAAATGGTTTCCGGTCGTGGGGTTGTTGGAGCGATTTGACGAATCGCTTTTGCTCTGGCGGTCTCTTTTTGGCTGGAAGCTGCCGCTGTATGTGCGCAGGAACGCCAATTCCAGGCGCAAGTCAGTCCGTGAGATTTCAAGTGAAGTGCGGGCAATTGTCGAACAGGTAAACCGGTACGACACCCAGCTCTACGCCCACGCCTGTTTGCTTTTTGAGCAACACATCCAAAGAATTGGCACTGTACCCTTCGCACAACAACTGCTGTGTTTTCGGCTGTTCAATCGCTGGTATGGCTACAACTGCGCCAAAAGCGCTCGTCCCACCCCGGCCAGCCGCTGGCAGGCTCTGTTTTTAGAAAAAGTAAGAGAAACCCTGTGACATACTCCCAGCCCTAACCGCATAGCGGTATAGGGTGGGCTTCTCGCTTCACAGTCCAGCTAGTGCTTCGGACTCCACGAGCTTTAAGAACGGGATGACCCTCCGCCCTTTTCCACATGTTCCGACCTGAGTTTTCATCTCTATCCAACTCCAAGCCACAGTGCGGGCAACAATGCCGTCTATCGCTTAGAGTTTTGGCAACATGAGCATCGCAATCGGAACACATTTGCGTTGTACCAGATGGATTCACTCCAATCGTTAAGCACCCAGCTTTTTCAGCTTTGTTTGCCAAGATTGTAATGAATGTTCCCCAACCAGCATCATGCACTGATTTGGCAAGATGAGTTCTTGCCAAACCTTTGATATTTAAGTTCTCATGAGCAATAACCTCGTATTTTCGCAATAGTAAAACTGCTGTCTTGTGATGGAAGTCTTTGCGTTGATTTGCGACTTTGGCATGAAGTTTTGCAACTTTGCAAACTCGCTTAGCCCTGCGCTTACTCGCCTTATTCTTTTTGCGAGCAAGCTTGCGTTCTTCCTTTGCCAAGCGCTTTTCGGCTTTCCTGTAGTACTGGGGAATGGGAACATGTAAGCCATCGCCGGTGACTAGAAAATCTTTTAAGCCAAGGTCAATACCTACACCTTTCTTTACATCAATATCAGGATTAATCGTTGGTACAGATTCATCAAGCAGACTGAAAGTAATGTACCAACCGTCTGCTTTCTTGCTGATACAAGCCGTCTTAACATCGAAACCTTCAGGCAAAGGACGATGTTGAATCAGTTTGATACTGCCAAGCTTGGGCAAGTTTACCAAATTTCCAACAATCCAATCATTATCAGCTTGTGTGTAAGTGAATGAATGGTAGCGACCTTTTCCTTTGAATCTCGGTTTACCACTACGCTTGCCTTTACTATCACCCTTCAAGTAACGGTCAAAAGCAAGTCCCACGCGTTTGACCATATCTTGAAGCACTTGGGAGTGAATCTCTTTGTACCCAGAACGTTCTTTTTTAAGCGTCACGAGAGAACGTTTCTGACTGTAGTAATCAGGCTGTTCTTTGGGTGGGGCGATGCTTGAAGTGAGAGGGCAGGCATTAACTGGGCAACGATTAAGTTCCCACCAATCAAAGCGTTCGGCAAGTAGCCAGTTGTACTGAGAGCGCAACATATCAAGCCAACGATTCAAGTCTTGAACCTGGCTAGCCCTGGGGCGCAATCGGTACTGGTAGGCTAATCTCATGTTACGATGATAATGTATAGCGCCGTAGGTGTCAAATGCCTTACGACTCCCACTCCAGAGCAGTTTCAGACCTCAACGCTCACATAGTGCTTACCACAAAATACCGTCGCAAGGTCGTCAGTCCTTGAACTTTTGGCAAGGATGACCGAGATTATGGCATCGGTCTGTGAAAAGTGGGGAGTTGAAATACTTGAGTTTAATGGCGAGGCTGACCACGTTCATCTACTCATGCGTTATTACCCGCAATTGCAACTCAGTAAGTTTGTCAACAATGTGAAGACAGTGACAAGCCGGATGCTCAGGAAAGAGTTCATGCCCCATATCAAGAAGTTTTACTGGGGTACGGAGGCTTTCTGGAATAGCTCTTATTTCGTTGCTTCTTGCGGAGGTGTGACTGTGGAGACCCTGAGAAAGTACGTTGAGAGTCAATCTGAGATACCCAATGAAGGTGATTCATCCCCACGCTGAGCTTGCGCTACAGCGTGGGGCTTCTCGCCAAAACCTGCTAAACGTCGCCTAAAAGCGATAAGCGGAGGCGAGAAGCGGTTCATGTGCAACCAAAATCATTGCCTCAGCAAGCAGCTAGCCCGTCAACCTCAGTTCACGACTTTTGTACTTGAAGACCTCTCTGGTATTCGTGCGAAGCGTCGGGGCAAGAAGTTGAATAAGTGGTTATCAAGTTGGACGTTCCGCCAATTTGAAATGTTCTTAGGCTATAAAGCTGAGGCACTGGGTAAGCGAGTCGTCTTCGTAGACCCTCGTTACACCAGCCAGAAATGCAACCGATGCGGCCACACAGCAAAGGCTAACCGTTGCAAGGCTCGATTCCACTGCAAAGCGTGTGGCTTCAAAGCTCATGCTGATACCAATGCAGCGATGAACATTCGGGATAACTACATTCTCTCTTGCGCCTTTGGGTCGCAAGGGCAGGGCACAGTCAATTGCCCGTATGTCTCCGAGATAGCATCGAGAGACAAGCCTCTAGGCTTGCGCTAGAGGTGTTGACTGAACGAAGGTTATTAAACGTCAGCTCCAAGCAGCCCTACGTCCCAGAAGAAAAACAAGACGAGCCTGCAACTGACTCCACCCATCCCGCCTGCAGCCCAGCGACAGTGAACCTCCCCTCTTCTCCTCTGCCCGGCGGGGCAGCCCCCCATTCGGGGGGCAGGAGGAGGAGAGGGGGGGCAGGGGGGGTGTGGAGGGGTGGGGACCGTTTTAGCAAATACCCAAAAGAGCAAAAAACCGACCAGCTCCCCACTCCAGCCCAAAACCTGACACTTATTTAGCTTCGTCTACTGAGCGTTTCTCGAAGAGCAGATAACAGTTGGCAAAGGGCACCTGCACCGGCAGCATCGGCAGCTGGTTAGGAAAATCGTTGCCCTGCAGGTGCAGATGCAAAGGGGCGTCCTGCTCGATCAACTGCGCCAGAACAGAGGCAGTATGGGCACCGATCGGGATCGGCTTGAGGCCCAGCAGGCGCAGCAGTTGACGGCCTGGTTGGGAGTCGCTTCGTGCGGATGGAGCGGGAGCGACGCTGGTGGTGAGCAAAAAAAGTCCCCCCGGCACGAGCACCCGCGCCACTTCGACGAAGTAGGCTTCGAGCACCGGCCTGGGCAGGTGGGGTACAAGGTCGATGGCGATGCAGTGGCTGAAACTTGCCTCTGGCCAGGGTAGACGGCTGTTTTCCAATAGCACCGGCTGGACCGGGAGATCTCGAAGATGGGTACGGGCTTTTGCCAGCATCTCGGGGGAGATCTCAGCGAGCGTGTACTGGTCCACTCGGGAAGCGAGGTAGCGGGCGATGCGGCCAATGCCGCCGCCTAGATCGAGCAGGCGGCTAGCCGTAGATAGCTCCAGGCGGCGGTGCAAAAATCCGGCGATGCGCTCGCCGTTTTGCTCGAACACCTCCGCAAAGCCGCCGCAGAAAAAATCGCAGCTCGTCAGGGGGTTGTGCCGGGCGTTTGCGTCCCAGAGTTGCCGCATCTGATCGAACTGGGCCGCCTCACCGGCGACGTCGTCGATGGCAAAGAGCGGATCTTCGAAGCTAAACAGGTTCCAGGGTAGTTGGACCATGCCAGGCGTTGCTTGCTGCTTTTTCACTGTATCGGCGAAAGGCGACCGGTCAAACCCACCATAGACGGGTCGGCAGTGGAGCAGTGTATAGTGTCCGGCAGGTGTCAGGGAGTGGTCTGTGGTCAAGAGCAAGCGATGGTGGGGATGGTTGGTGGCGATTGTGGCCAGTGTGCCGACCGCCGCATCGGCAGCGCCGGGAGTGGTCGCGATCCGGGCCGGGCGGCTGGTGGACGTGGTGAACGCCCAGGTGTTGAGCGATCAGACGATCGTGATCGAGGGCGAGCGCATCCGCTCGGTCGGGCCGAGCGCGGGGGCGAGCGGCCCTGTCGGCGCACAGGTAATCGACCTCAGCCGCGCCACGGTGCTGCCGGGGCTTATCGACGCCCACACCCACCTCACCAGTGACCCGCAGTTGGGCGGCTACCGCAGTCTGGGGGTCTCGGCGGTGCGCGAGGCACTCTACGGCGCACGGGCAGCCCGGATGACCCTGCAGGCCGGTTTTACGACCGTGCGCAACGTCGGCGCTTCCGCCTACGGCGATGTCGCCCTGCGCGATGCAATTAACGACGGCGACATTCCCGGTCCCCGGATGCTCGTCTCCGGACCTGCCCTCGGGATCAAAGGCGGCCACTGCGACAACAACCTGCTTGCCCCCGACTACAACTACACCGGCGAGGGGGTGGCCGACGGTCCCTGGGCCGCCCGCGCGAAGGTGCGCGAGGTGGTGAAATACGGAGCGGACTTGATCAAAATTTGTGCCACCGGCGGTGTGCTCTCCAAAGGCGATGAGCCGGGGGCCGAACAGTACAGCCTCGAAGAGATGCAGGCGATCGTCGAAGAAGCGCACAAGCTCGGGCGCAAGGTAGCCGCCCACGCCCACGGCACCGCCGGGATTAAAGACGCGATCGTGGCCGGGGTCGATTCGGTCGAGCACGCCAGCTTGATCGACACAGAAGGCATCCGCCTCGCTCGCCAGAAGGGCACCTGGCTGGTGATGGACATCTACAACGACGACTTTATTCTCCAGGAGGGCGAGAAGGCGGGCATCCTCCCCGAGTCGATCGAAAAGGAGCGCAAGATCGGCAAACTGCAGCGCGAGAACTTCGAGCGCGCCGTCAAAGGCGGCGACCGGATCGCCTTCGGCACCGACGCCGGGGTGTATCCCCACGGCGACAACGCGAAGCAGTTTTTTTACATGGTCAAGTACGGCATGACCCCGATGCAGGCCATCGAGGCGGCAACGGTGAACGCCGCTCAACTGCTTGGACTGCAAGAACAGGTAGGCGCGATAGCACCGGGCCGCTACGCCGATATCGTCGCCGTCGATGGCGATCCACTGCAGGATATAACGGCACTCACAAAGGTCCGCTTCGTGATGAAGGGCGGACAGGTGTACAAAGCGCCTTAGCGCTGCCGGCCTGTCACCAGGCGCTCCGCTCGGCGGTCAGTCGCTTCACCGCTCACCAGTTCGCTCACGTCCATGCCGTTGCCGATCACCCCCGGAACGCTCGGATAACCGGCGCTCGCACCGACTAAAAACAGATTTGCCAGCTCGGTGCGGTAACCGAGGCGGCCCAAGCCCACCTGGCGGGGGATGAGTTTGGCTCCGTAGATGTTGCCCTGGGGCTGGCCCAGGTAGTAGGCGCTCGTGGTCGGTGTGCCAAAGATCTTCATGCGGATATAGCGGTCGATGTCCGGGATCAAGTCGCGCACACTCGCCATCAACTGCCGGTAGACTTCCCGCTTGCGGGCCCGGTAGGCGCTCAGATCGTTGTGGTGCAGGTGGGCGAAGGGCTCGTAGGCGCAGACGGTGGCGATCTCAAGCACGTGGTTGCCTGGGGGGGCCATCCCTGGCTCCGGCGATTTGCTGGTCGGGCACGACAAAAAGATCCAGGGCCGTTCGAGGTTATCGGCCAACTGCCGGCGGTAGGCGCGGTTGAGGTCGCCGTCGGGATAGTACCAGATGTTCCAGTTGCCGATGCCGTAGCGCTCGGGCACAAAGGCCCGGTCCAGCCCCAGATAGATGTTGTAAGCGCTGGCGGAATACTCGTAGTCGCTCATCCGCCGCCGCTCACCCTCGCTGATCAGGTGGGGTTTGTCCATCAACTGCACGGTCAGCTTTGGATCGAGGTCGCTGATGTAGGCCCGGCCCCGATACAGTCTGCCTCCGGCCACCACACCGGTGATCCCGTGGCGCTCAAGCTGAATCTGCTCGACGGGCGTACGGTAGTGGATGACGCCGCCCCGTGCCGTAATCGCCTGGGCAATCGTGTTGACGAAGTGATGAAAGTGCCGCCTTGGATAATAAGCGCCCTCCGCGTAGTCGCTCACCAGCGAGGTGTGGGTGATGAGGGCAATCTCCTCGGGCGGCAGGGCGTAATCGCCGCTCTGCCCCGCCAGAATCGCCTGCAGAACGGGCGGCAGTCCGACGGCGTCGTAGAGATCCTGCAGGGTCCAGTTGCGGTGCTGAAACAGATACCAGTACTTTGGCAACTTCAGCCAGTCCGACCATTTTTGATCGTACCAGCGCACCTGCCGCTGCAGTTCGCAAGTCTGCTCGTGCAGGCGCTCGATCGCCCAGCAGTAGCGCCGAATTGGCTCTGCATGTTCTGGAAAAGTTTGCAATAGCCGCTCGCGCAGCCTGGACCAACCAAGGGGAATCTTAAAGTTAGCCTCCGGTGTAATGACCCGGTCGATACAGTCAGAATCGAGCGAGACAAAATCGACTTCGTGCTCGATATAGCGCAAAAAGCGTCCGATCGTTCCTTGCGGCTGGCATTGAGAAATATAGTGGACGTCGGCGCAGAAGCGATAGTCGCCGTACTCAAATGTATGGCAGCAACCGCCCGGCAGATAATGTTTTTCGAGTACAACTACCCGATGGCCCTGGCGGGCAAGACAGGCAGCCGCCGAAAGCCCACCCAATCCTGCTCCCAGAACAACATAGTCAAAGTCTTCCATCGCCGCCTCCCGTGCTCGTGCGTGCAGCAACTGGTGAATAACTCGACACTGGTCGATGAGATTTGAAGGCCGTGGTTTCGATTCTAATCAGTCAGGCTCCTCGCGCTGCAGGCTGCACAAATTTGTTTACCAAAATCGCCCAATGCGCCAGAATGACCGGGTGGATCTGTGCGTCGAAAACGTTCGCCTCATAGCGGCTCCGACGAGCGTCACAATTGCCGGGGGGGTATTTGCGCATATTGGTTCACCGCCGCCGCGCACCGGGATATACATCGATGGCGGCGGATGCTGGCTTTTGCCGGGGCTGGTGAACGCCCACGATCACCTGGGCCTCGATCTGTTGCCCCGGCTCGGCGCACCGCCCTATCCCAATAGCATTGCCTGGGGCGAGGCGGTCTACCGGCCCAGAGACTCTCCCCTGCGCGAGGTGCTCGGGCTCTCCTACAGCGAGCGGCTTTTCTGGGGCGCTTACCGCAATTTGCTTGCCGGGGTGACGACCGTCCAGCACCACGACCGGAGCCACTGGTGCTTGGGACGGTTGCCGGTGCGGGTGCCCGCCTACCGCTGGCTGCACCGGCCCGCAGGCTCACTGGGCGGCAGCTATGGCCGGGGCGGGCCGCTATTTGTCCACTGCGCCGAAGGAATAGATACCGCCAGTTTTACGGAAGTGCAGGCTCTACAGGCGCGGGGATTGTTGGGACCGGCGAGCGTGCTTATCCATGGGATCGCCATCGGCGACGCGGACATCGATCTACTGGCTCGAACGGGCACCGCCGTCGTCTGCTGCCCGACAAGCAACCTGTTTTTGTTTGGGCGCACCGCCCCGATCGAAAAATTGCAGCAGGCGGGGGTGCCCCTTGCTCTGGGCACCGACTCGACCGCAAGCGGCAGCCTGAATCTGCTGGAGGAGTTGCGTGCAGCCTCCGCCCTGGTGGAGGCCGCCCCACTGGTGGGGATGGTCACTGCCGACGCTGCCCGGATCCTGGGCGTGCCGCAACTGGGACGAATCGCCCCGGCAGCTCCCGGCGATTGCATCTTGATCGATAATCCCCAGGCCCGGACGGCGGAAGAGGCACTGCTCAACGCCCGACCAGAACAGCTGCGCCTGGTGCTGGTGGGCGGTGTACCCCGGCTGGTGCGCGAGCCTTTTATGGCACTGCGCGGACGCCTGCAGGCCATCGCCGTAGACGGTGAACCAACCTGGCTGGCGGGACCGATTGGCCTGCTGCTGCGCCGGTTGCGGTCGCGATTGGGCGATGGCCCTTACTTTGGCCGGAGGCTCGCTCCACTGGGCAGGCTATAGCAGCGCCTGCTGCAGTTGGGCAATGGGCACGATGACTTTGAGATCCCTGGGCACGCACTCGACCGTAAGCGGCGTCTGGGCAATCACCTCGCCATCGATCGCTACTGCCTGCGCCGGTTGGGTGCTCACGCGCACCCAGGGGGTGAGCAGATGGCCGATGTCGGGCCGCCCGCTCGCCTCCGAGCGCAGGGCCGAGTAATACAGCGTAAAAGCAGCGGTGAGCGCTTCTAGAGCCGAGTTCGGAATGAGAATCGTCAGATCGAGCAGGCCGTCGTCGTAGACGCACTCGCCGCTACCCTGGGCGAGCACCGAGGTGGGCGGGGCGGCGTTGGCGATCGTGATCGCCGTCGCCTCGGCTCGCAGCAGCAGATCCGGCGTCTCGATCTCGACAAGAAACGGCTGCATCTCGCCCAACTGCTGCAGGCCGGCCCAGATATAGGCGAGGGTGCCGAACCAGCTTTTTGCCTCGCGGCTGGTGCGCGCCACCGCCTCCGCCTCCAGCCCGATGCCCGCCAGAAGCACCATCGGCAAACCGTTGCAGCGCGCCGTGTCCACCATGCGCGTCACCCCGTCGAGGATCGCCTCGCAGGCCAGCTCGATCGCCAGCGGCAAGCCGAGGGCGCTGGCAAAGGCGTTCGCCGTCCCCCGCGAGATCACCCCCAGGGGAATGCCGGTGCCCACCAGCGCCTCCGCCACCCCCGAGAGCGTCCCATCGCCCCCCGAGGCGATCACCACCTCTGCCCCGCGCTCCACCGCCTCGTGGGCAAGCTGGTTGGCTCCGATTTCAAGGGAGGTCAAGCGAATATCGAGGTCGAAGGCCGGTTCTAAAAACGAACGAATAAGATCCAGGTCCGCCTGGGCATCGCCCTGACCGGCGACCGGGTTGTAGATGAGACAGGCCGTCTGCTGTGGGCTGAAGTCAGGCATGTTCTTGTTCTAGCAATCAGGCCACAGCTACTACCTGTTTCAGCCCCGGTCCAGGTTCTCCCATCGCTATACAGGTTTAGACTTCCTGGATGAGCTTTTCCCAGCCTAGAGACTTGAGGTTGTTGTTGCGGTCGAGGGGTTTGCGCACCATCTTGAGCAGGTCGTGGGCGTTGGTAAAGCCGTGGATCATCGCGAAGGTAAATTCGACCGACCACTTGGTGGTGATCCCCCGCGCCTCAAGGGGGTTGGCGTGGGCCATGCCGGTGATGACCAGGTCCGGCTGCAGCTCGTAGATGCGCTGGATCTGGTTGTAGTTGTCGGGCTTCTCGACGATGCGCACCGACGGATGGCCCATCTCGTTGCAGGTCTTCTCCAACAGCTCCAGCTCCGCCTGCTGGTAGCGCTTGTCCATATAGGGAATGCCGACTTCGAGCACCTTCATGCCGCAGCGGATGAGAAAGCGGGCCATCGAAACTTCGAGCAGGTTGTCGCCCATAAAGAAGATCGAGCGGCCCGCCAGAAAGTCCACGTCCTCCTTGAGGGCGGCCCAGACCTGCGCTTCGCGCTCCTCCAGACCCTTTGGGGTGACGCCCAGAGTCTTACAGATGGCCTCGATCCAGCCGCGCGTGCCGTCCGGGCCAATCGGAAAGGGAGTGTTCACCAGATTGCAGCGCATCCGCCGCTGCAGGGCCGAAGCGGTGCGGCTCAAAAACGGGTTGACGCCCGCCACGCAGGTGACGCCCTGCTCGACGATCGGTAATTCGGTGTAGCGCGGCGCGGGCAGCCAGCCGCTCACCTTGATGCCCTGTTTTTTAAGTTCGAGGGTGAGCTGGTTGACGACCGGGTCGGTGAGCGAGCCAAAGAGCACCAGCGGCCTGTGATCGGCGTAGACAGGAGTAGAAGCCTGCTGCTCGCTTTTTTTGTCCTCTTTTTTGCCCATGCTGAAAAGCGAGCGCAGACCGAGGGTGCGCTCTTTTTTTTCTTCTTCGGAGCGCACCTGCTGGGGCTCCGGGCAGCGGGCGGCCATCGCAGCGAGTACGGTGTCTTCGCCCTGGGTAAAAGCGTAGTCGAGGCCGTTGGCGCGGGCGACGACGATCGGGATGCCGATTTCTTCTTCGAGCCGGGGAGCGATACCTTCGAGGTCCATCTTGATGATCTCGGTGGTGCAGGTACCGATCCAGACGATCACCGAAGGGTTGCGGTCCTTTTTGACCTGCAGGCAGAGGCGGCGCAACTCGTCGTAGGCGTTGAGCTTGGCGTTGACATCCCCTTCTTCGAGTTCGGCCATCGCGTAGCGGGGCTCAGCGAAGATCATCACGCCCATGGCATTTTGCAAAAAATAACCGCAGGTCTTGGTGCCAATCACCAGAAAGAAGCTGTCTTCGATCTTCTGGTAAAGCCAGGCGACGCAGGAGATCGGGCAAAAAGTGTGGTAGTTGCCCGTCTCACACTCAAATTGAGGCCCGCCGATTGTCGTCGGTTGCGAAACCATCTTGTGCTGTGCTCCTCGAAACTAGACGGTAACGGGGGTACGACTGTAAAAGTCAGAAAGCAATTCAAAGAGGGCGCGATCGGGGGTCTCCTTGGGCACGACCCCTTCCGGACCCGCCAGCAGGTGATCGGCGATGTTGAGGTAGTACTGGCAGACCGGTTCGAGGGAAGGGTCGGACTCGGCCATCTCGAAGATGGTCTTTCCCTTGACGCGCGAAATGCGAATGTCTTCGATGAGGGGCAAAATTTCGAGCACCGGCATCGGCACCGATTCGACGTACTTGTCAATCAGATCGCGCTTGTTGGTGCGGTTGCCAACCAGACCGGCCAGCTTCAGCGGATGGGTGCGCGCTTTTTCGCGCACCGAGGCGGCGATCCGGTTGGCGGCAAACAGGGCGTCAAAGCCGTTGTCGGTGATGATCAAGCAATAATCGGCGTAGTTGAGCGGGGCGGCAAAACCACCGCAGACCACATCGCCCAGGACGTCGAAGAGAATCACATCGTGCTCGTCGAAGGCGCGCAATTCTTTGAGCAACTTCATCGTCTCGCCCACGACGTAGCCACCGCAGCCTGCGCCCGCCGGTGGGCCGCCCGCCTCGACGCAATGCACGCCGCCGTAGCCTTCGTAGATCACGTCCTCGGCGTAGACATCTTCGTAGTGATAATCTTTTTCTTCGAGGGTATCGATGATCGTCGGAATCAAAAACCCCGTCAGCGTAAAGGTGCTGTCGTGCTTGGGATCACAACCGATTTGCAACACGCGCCTGCCGCGCCGGGCAAGAGCAACCGAGATGTTACAGCTGGTTGTCGATTTGCCGATTCCGCCTTTGCCGTAAACAGCCAGTTTCACAAGCGAAACTCCTTTAGAACGGGCAACGAAGACCATCGCCGTCGATGGGATCACTGTACACCACAATGCCCGCAGTTCAAGTAAAAGCACTACTTTGCAACTTTCTGTAAAGTACTTGCCAGCCCCAGGATTGACAACCGGAGAGATTCTGTTAAAATCCGTGAAGTTTTTCCGCCGCATTCGCGTGGAGGAGTGGGGTCATGTCCAGAGGTGCCATCCCGGCGGACCGGCGCGGTCGCCACCTGCTCAAGCAGGTTCCCCAGTTTCGAATCAGCTGCTGTGAAGACAAGCCGGTGACGGCAGCCCGCCGCTTTGTCCAGGAAAACCAGATCGTGCCTCCGGCGGTGATCTCGGTGCAGCGCAACCAGCAGGCGGCTGAACGTTTTTTCTGGTCCACGCGGGGACTGTTTGGAGCGCGCTACGCGGAGGATCATTATTTTCTTTTCCCGTCACTGGTGGCGCTGGTGTATCAATCGGCGGCTCCGGACGCCCAGAAAGTTTCGTAACAAAGTTATCTTGAAGGAAGAAAAGACCACCCACCACAGGGGTTCACCGCCATGTCGATGATTGAGACCCGCGCAGATCGCATGGTCATCAATCTCGGGCCGCACCACCCGTCGATGCACGGCGTGCTGCGCCTGATTGTGACTCTCAACGGCGAAAACATCGAAGACTGCGTGCCGGTGCTGGGCTATCTGCACCGCGCCATGGAAAAGATCGCCGAGAACCGTTCGGTCATTCAGTATCTGCCCTACGTCACCCGCTGGGATTACCTGGCGACGATGTTTACCGAGGCAATCACCTGCAACGCCCCCGAGCAACTCGCCGGTGTCGAGGTACCGCGCCGCGCCCGCCACATCCGCGTAATCATGCTGGAGCTGTCGCGGATCGCGAGCCACCTGCTCTGGATCGGCCCCTTCTTGCAGGATCTGGGGGCGACAACGCCCTTCTTTTATATTTTCCGCGAGCGGGAGCTGATCTACGACCTGTTCGAGGCGGCCACCGGGATGCGGATGATGCACAACTACTTCCGCGTCGGCGGTGTGGCGGTCGATCTGCCCTACGGCTGGGTAGACAAGTGCCGCGACTTTTGCGACTATCTGCCGCCCAAGATCGACGAGTACGAGCGGCTCATCACCAACAACCCGATCTTCCGCCGCCGCGTCGAAGGGCTGGGGGTGATTGGCCGCGAGGAGGCGATCAACTGGGGGCTATCTGGCCCGATGCTGCGCGCCTCGGGGGTCAACTGGGATCTGCGCCGGGTCGATCACTACGAGGTCTACGACGACTTTGACTTCGAGGTGGCCTGGGACACGGGCGGCGACTGCCTGGCCCGCTACAACGTCCGCATCAAGGAGATGCGCGAGTCGGTCAAGATCATTCGCCAGGCTCTCGACGCGCTGCCCGGCGGTCCCTACGAGAACCTCGAAGCCCGTCGCCTCGCCGAAGGACCCAAATCCGAGTGGAACGGCTTCGATTACCAGTTCATCGGCAAAAAATCCTCGCCGACTTTCCGGATACCCAAAGGCGAACATTACGTGCGCGTCGAGGCTCCCAAGGGTGAACTGGGCGTTTACTTGATCGGCGACGACACGACCAACCCCTGGCGCTGGAAGATCCGTCCACCCGGATTCATCAATCTGGCCGTCTTGCCCAAGATCGTCCAGGGCACCAAGCTGGCGGACTTGATGGCGATTCTCGGCTCGATCGACATCATCATGGGCGAGGTCGATCGCTAGCTCCAGCAGGCGGGATCAAAAGTTGAGCGGGGGCTTCAAAGAAGTCCCCGTTCCTGGTACGCTCTTTACATAACTTCAGAGTGATGCCCGTCCTCGGACTGCCGCCTGCGTGGCCTTCCTTTGACAGGCGGCGACAGGCATAGGCCGGGCAGATTCCTGCAAACTGGAACCGTAACGGGGTTTGTCGATTTTGCACTCGAAAGTGGGGCTCGCCGACGGTGGCAGAGTCTGATTTTTTGGCGCGCATTCCATCTGACTCTCAAGGAGTAAACGTTGATCGACCAGGTGCAAACTGCGACGGATATCCGTGCGCGCAACGAACAGCTATTAGACCGTCTGGAGCGGCTCAGCTACAGCGAGGTGCTCAAAGCGATACCCAGGTACTGCTTTCAAAGAAATACCGCCCTCGGGCTGTGGTTTGTCGCGAGACATCTTGCCATTTTGCTCGTTTCCTATGGGTTGTTTGCCTGGGCACCGCTCTGGCTCGCTCCCCTGTTCTGGGTCTGGATCGGCACGGTGCTCTGGGGCAACTTTGTGCTTGCCCACGACTGCGGCCATCAATCGTTCAGTCCCTCGCGCCCGCTCAACGCCTTTGTTGGCCATCTACTTTTGTTTGCGACGCTCTACCCTTTTCATAGCTGGCGGATCATGCACGATCGCCACCACGCCTGGACCAACCACCAGGACAACGACAACAGCTGGCGCACCCTGCGGCCTGGCGAGTATGCCAAGGGGGAGGCGATCGACCGGTTGATTTATCGCCTCGCCCATGGCCGGGGCTGGTGGTTCGCCTCGGTTATTCATCTATTCGTCATGCACTACGACCTGCGAAAATTCACCGACCGGGAGCGCGCTTCTGCCCGCTTTTCGATCGTCGTCACCATCTGTCTGGCGCTCGGGTGTCTATCGGCTCTCTTTGTATTCAGCGGCTGGTGGGGCGTCATCAACTACTGGCTTCTGCCCTGGCTGGTCTTTCATTTCTGGCTGAGCACCTTCACCCTCATCCACCACAACCATCCGGACATCCCCTACTATCCGAAGGACGAGTGGACGCCGCTTAAAGCCCAGCTCTTTGCCACGGTCCACTGCGAGTATCCCTGGTGGGTGGAGCTGGTCGCCTACCGCATCGGCGTCCACATCCCCCATCACCTCTCGACGGCGATTCCCTTCTATCACCTCGACGCCGCCCACGCCGCGATCAAGGCCCGCTGGCCGGAACTGGTGCATGAGGCGCGCTTTAGCTGGCCGTACTTGCGAACGATCGTCGATGCGTGCCACCTGAGCGCCCCGGACGGCTATCACATGCCCTTCAAGTAAGCCGCGTGTAAGTTACTCGGCGCAGCAGCTCCAGTACCCTGCCCTGCAGGGGTCTGCCATACCAGATGGTCGATTGGGAGCGGCTTTTGAGCGTCTGGCTGTCGGGTGTCCAGCTTTGATCGGGATCAAAAAGCACGTAGCTTTGTGGGGCGTTTTCGAGCGCCAGGATCGATCGAGGAGCACTGCTGAGGGCCGCCCAGGCCCGCAGAGGATCTAAGCTGCCGCCGCGCACCAGCGTCCAAAGAAGCGGCAGCGTCAGCTCCAGGGCAATCGCACCGGCAGGAGCAAGGGCAAAGGGCAGGGTCTTTTCTTCGTAGGTCCAGGGGGTGTGATCGGAGGCGACCGCATCGATGGTGCCGTCGGCCAAAGCAGCGATGAGCGCCGCTCTGTCTTCAGGGTTGCCCAGGGGCGGATCGAAGCGCAGGCGCGGATCGAATCCGGTGAGTTCTGGGCTCGCGTGGCTCAGGTGATAGATCGTCGTGCTGGCGGTGATGGGCAAGCCCTCCGCCTTTGCCTGCCGGACAAGTTCGACGGCGCGGGCAGTCGAAAGGCGCATCAGGTGAATCGGTCGGCCCGTGAGGCGCACCAGTTCTAAAAGCCCAGTCAGAGCAATCGTCTCAGCCTGGACCGGGCGGGCAGAAAGGCCCAGGCGGACGGCCCAGGTTCCTTCGAGGGCCACCCCCGTTGCGAGGGCTGCCAGGCAGGGCCAGACCAGCACCGGCTTCTCGAACACCGCTGCGTAATCGAGGAATCGTCGCAGCAAAGCCCAGTTGGTGATGGGTCGAGCGTCGGTAAAACCAGCCACCCCCGCCTCGCTCAGATCGGCCAGGTCCGCGAGGGATTCGCCTTTTAAGCTGCGGGTCATCGCGCCCAGCACCAGCGCTTCGATGCCAAATAAGGGCAGCTTGCGGCGCAAAGAATCGACCTGGGCGGCCTCGTCCACCGGTGGATCGGTGTCGGGCAACAGGGCCACCTGGCTGTAACCGCCCGCCAGAGCTGCCGCCGCGAGAGAACGCAGATCCTCGCGCTCTTCGTGGCCCGGCTCCCCGGAGTGGGCGTAGAGATCGCAGAGGCTGGGGCCAACGATCAGCCGCCCCTCGCCGTCGATCGTGCGCTCAGGGACAGCAGGCGGTCCATCGGCGCGGCTCATCTGGCCGGTAGCCGCATCCCACAACCAGTCATCGACGCTATCGAGCCCAGCCGCCGGATCGAGCCTGCGGACCTGCCTGAGAAGAACAACTGCCACTAGTGGGCAGAACCGTTGCCGTGGTAGCGATCGGTGTTGTAAAAGCCGTTTTTGGTGCCAAAGAACAGTGCCAGCGGCACGAAGGCGATCGCGATACCGAGAATAATCAGCTTGATCATCGAAACAGATCCAGACGCTTTTTTCCCAGGATACTGTCCGGTGGTAGCGGCCCCGCGAGTCTTTAGCTTTGCTTTACTACCGTGTTGGTGAGCGTACCGATGCCCGCGATCGTCACCCTCACCTCGTCGCCGGGCTGCATCGGGCCAATACCTGCCGGGGTGCCGGTGAGAACAATATCGCCCGGTTCGAGGGTCATCACGGCGCTGATGTAGGCGAGCAGAATCGACGGCGAGAAGACCATCTGATCGATCGTCGTCGATTGGACAAGTTTGCCGTTGAGGGTGGTCTGCAGGCTGGCGTCGGCTGGGAGTTCCGCGACGATCCGAGGACCGAGGGGACAGAAACTGTCGAAGCCCTTGGCGCGGGTCCACTGCTTGTCCCTGCCCTGCAGGTCGCGGGCGGTGACATCGTTGGCGATCGTGTAGCCAAAAAGATGGTCCAGCGCCGCCTCGGTGCTTACCCGCCGACAGGTGCGGCCTATTACCAGGGCCAGTTCACCCTCATAATCGACCCGCTCCGATTGGGGCGGATAGTAAATTTCAGCACCGGGAGCAGTGAGGGCCGAAGGGGGCTTCAAAAATAGCAGCGGCTCCGCCGGCACACCGCCGTCGCCCCGCAGTTGGGTCATCTCGGCGGCGTGGTCGCGGTAATTCTTGCCCACACAGACGATCTTGCCCGGCGTGCAGGGGGTGAGCAGTTTTACTTCTGCAAGGGCAACCGTCTCATCGGTCGGTTCTCCACCCAGCCAGGGGGGGCCGCTGAGGATGGCAATCTTACCGTCTGGCTCATCGAGCTGACCGTAGCGCGGGATAGCAGACCCGGAGCGACAAAAGCGAACAACGGACATCTTTTAACAACGGACAGGCACGGGGGCTATTCTCGCACGCGCCGGTGACCAGCAAAGCCACCCCCTAGCTTCCGACCAGTTCGATGCCGGACTGAATCGCCTTGAGTACGGCCTGGGTGCGGTTGGTGGCGCTCAATTTGAACATGATCCGCGTCATGTGGTGCTTGACGGTGTGGACGCTCAAAAACAGCGAGGCGGCAATTTGCTGGTTGGAGTAGCCCTGGCGGATGAGGGTCAGGATCTGCAGTTCGCGGTAGGAGAGGAGAGAGGCAGAACCGGTTCTCGCCACCTGGGCTGCCGAGAGGGTGCTCTTAGATGAGCGGGGCGATTCGGAGGCTTCTAAACAGGCCGGATCGATCCAGCGCCTGCCCTCGATCGTCTGGTGGATAGCCTGCAACAGGACCGACAGGGTCGAGCTGGTCGTCCAGACCGAGGCAGCACCCGCCGCAACCAGCGCTTTTACAGACTGGGCGTCGATCGAGCGCAGCAAAACCAGAATTCGGCCACCGGGCAGCCACTCGCGCAACCGCCGCACCAGATTCTGCTCGCGTTCACCGGCGGCACTCACCTCCAGGACGATCAGCCGGGCGAGCGGTGGCTCCGACAAAGGCTCAAGTTCGCTGCTGGTGAGCTGAGCTGCCACCCGCAGGGAGGTGTGATCTTTGATCAGTCTTTTGAAAGCGTAGCGGGTCAGGGGGTGATCGCTGATAAGGACCACGCCGCTCTCAGCACCGCCAGTTATCGAAGATGGGCACAGCATAGTAACGAAGCTCTCCGTGTATCAGTCGAAGCAACAGACCGCAGGGATGCCCTGTGCAACCTCATCGCGTTCAGCGCAGCGTAGCCGAGAAACTGAACCCGTTTTCCCCTTCATCGATACAGGCGAAAAAGCGCGGCGAAATGGTCCATCGTCGGCCAAAATACTTCTCGGGTGCGCGGAGAGTTTTTCGAGCAGATGTATGCTTGTTTGATATCCTTCGCAGGCGGCAAATCTGTGTCCACAGCAGATGTGACCGAGATGTTGGGGGAGTGGCAGGCAGGCAACCGCGCCGCTCTCGATCAACTCACGCCATTGATCTACGAGGAGTTGCGCTCGCTCGCCCGCTATTACATGCACTCCGAGCGCGGGGACCATACCCTGCAGGCAACAGCCCTGGTCAACGAAGCGTACCTGCGCCTCATCGATCTCAGTCGAATGTCCTGGCGCAGCCGTGCCCACTTCTTTGCTGTCGCCGCCCAGCTCATCCGCCACATCCTGGTCGATCACGCCCGCTCCCGTCAGGCGCTCAAGCGCGGCGGCAACCTGCAAAAACTCTCCCTCGATCAGTCCCTGGAAGTGAGCGCCGCTGAGCAGGATGTGGACCTCGTCGCCCTCGATGACGCCCTCGAAGCACTGGCCCAACTCAACCCACAGCAAAGCCGGGTCGTCGAGTTGCGTTACTTTGCGGGCCTCAGCATCGAGGAAACGGCTGAAGTCCTGGGTGTATCGGTAAGTACGATCAAGCGGCAGTGGGCGCTTGCCCGTAGCTGGTTGCACACCCGGCTGAGCGACTAGATGTCTGCTCGGTGGACCCGCCGTCACCTGCTGCACACCGGTCTATCGGGCCTGACCCTGGCGGGCTGTGGCCGGGTCAGCTCCGCCTACTTCGGTAACACCCTGCCGCCTGAGCGCGACATCCTGCGCGTCGGCAACGCCGCCGAACCGCGCTCCCTCGACCCGCACAAAGTCGAGGGAGCCCTGGGCGAATTGAATCTGTGCATGGCCCTCTTCGATGGCCTGAGCGAATATCATCCCCGTACCCTCGTTCCCCAGCCTGCCCTGGCCCTGGGCTGGTACCCCGAAAATCAGGCCCGCCGCTGGATCTTCAAACTGCGGCCCGGCGTGCGCTGGAACGACGGTACAGCCTGTAGCGCCCAGGATTTTGTCTACAGCTGGCGGCGCGCCCTCGATCCGGCCACCGGCTGCCCCTACGCGAATTTGCTTTATTATCTCAAAAATGGCCGGGCGATCAACGAGGGCAAACTGCCCACCGCTGCCCTCGGCGTCTCCGCTCCGGATCCGCTCACCCTGCGCGTCGAGATGGAAGGACCGGTCGCTTTCTTTCCACTTATCACCTCGTTTTTTATCTTCCGACCGGTGCCGGAGCAGGCAATCGTGGCCCACGGCGATGAGTGGACCCGACCGGGCAAGCTCGTCACCAACGGAGCCTTTACCCTTGCTCACCACCGCCCCTACGACGAGATCCGGCTCCTGCGCTCTCCAACTTACTGGGACCGCTCGAATGTCCGCCTTGCCGAGGCGGTCCTCCTGCCAATCGTCGAGGGTGCCCAAAACGTCAATCTGTATCTGACGGGCGAGCTGGACGTAACCGTGGGCGGGGTGCTGCCCCGGCCTCTGCTGCCGGAGTTGCGCCGCTACCGCGACTTTCGCGCCGACGGACGCTTTATCACCTATTACCTGAGCTTTAACTGCAGCCGCTCTCCCTTCGACCGCTCAGCCGTGCGAACCCTCTTAGGAAGCGCCATTGAACGGGACGAATTGGCCCGCCGCTACCTTAAAGGCGATGCCGTCGCCGCCACGAGCTTCATCCCGCCTGGCATTCCGGGCTACACCAGTCCCGGCTCTGCCCCTGCTTCTCCTCCGCGAAGATCTTTTCTGGAGCGCTTCACCATCCACTGCGCCAACCGCGAACCGGACCGGACAGTGGCTGCCGTTCTGCAGAGCCGCTGGAAGCAGCAGCTCGGGGCGGCTCCCCAGGTCAGTACCGAGGAACTGCAGACGTTTCTTGCCCGCATTCGCCGCCATGACTACGACGTGGCCGTCACCCGCTGGGGGGGCGACTACCTCGACCCGACCACCTTTTTAGACCTCTACGACGGTCTCGCCCCCAAGAACTACCCCGGCTGGGACGATTCGCTCTACCGGCAGCTTCTGGCGGTCGCGCGCCGCGAAGGCGATCCCCAGCAGCGCTACCACCTGCTTGCCCGCGCCGAAGCGCGGCTACTGGCCGAAGCTCCAATCTGGCCCCTGTTTCACACCGGCCTCGAATATCTGCAAAAGCCCTGGCTCACAGGCTGGGAACCCAACCTCCAGGATCTGCACCCCCTCAAGTACGTGGCGATCGATCGCAGCTGGCACTCTCCGTTCAACGCCAGTTCGGGATAAGAAAAGGCAGCCCCCAGGGGACTCGAAGTATTCAGTGACGCTCTCTGGCAGTCGTCGGCAGGTTCAACCCACTGCGAGATAGACTAAAGTAAGGATTCCTTACTTCACTACTGTAGAAGTTCACCATGCTTGCCAAACTCACGGCTAAGAACCAGTTGACCCTGCCCAAGGCGATAACCCAGGCTGTCGGTCCAGCCGAATACTTCGAGGTAGAAGTCAAAGACGGCCAGATCATCCTCACGCCTGTCCGCATCCAGCGGGCGGATGCCCTGCGGGCCAAGCTCGCCGAACTGGCGATCGAAGAGCAGGACATTGCTGATGCTGTAGCCTGGGCACGCCAGACACCACCCACGTCGCACAAATGACTCCGGTGCCTCGGGTGGTGCTGGAGACAAACGTTGTTCTCTCCGCCCTGATATTCGTCCAGGGCCGGCGTGCTCCGTTCCGCTATCAGTGGCAAGAGGAGCGCTTTCGACCGCTCCTCTCTCCCTTCACCGCAGCAGAGCTGATCCGTGCCCTCGGGTATCCTAAGTTCAAGCTTTCGATCGCGGATCAGCACGAGTTGCTGGCCGACCATCTGCCATACTGTGTCACCGTGAAGATACCTGACCAGCCGCCTGTGACTCCGCCCTGTCGCGATCCTCTCGATATTCCTTTTCTTGAACTGGCGATCGCAGGTGAAGCCGATTTCTTCGTCACCGGCGACAAGGATCTGCTGAGCCTCGCTGACACTTTTGCAGTGCCAATCGTCACACCTGAACACTTCCTCGCGCTGTTGACCGGCAATTAAGCCTATGAATACCATCTCCCGCAACAGCGATGAAAAGTTGTGTTTGGGGCTCCTTTAGGGGCTCAAAATGCTGACACCTAGTTCGTGCAAGCGCTTTAATGCCGGTCAGACGTAAAAATTACTGCCCAGAGTTAGTCTCGGCGTCTTCGTCGGTATCAGGGGCTTCGTCTGTGCTCTGTGCGTCGCTGTCGTCGCTCATCTGGATGTTCGGATCGACAGAAATACGGCTGCTCGTCACTGTCACGCTGCCGTTGCTTTCGATGCGCACACTCTGGTAGGGCGCGGCCTCGACGCTCTCCTCGCAGTTGTACTCGGTGACAGAAATATCCGGTTCGTGGGGGTTGAGCAGGTTGAGAAAGTGGCCTGCCATCGATACGTTCATCGCCTGTACAGGAACGGCCAGGAGCAAAAAGGCAGCGCGCTTGAGCATCGAAGCATCCTCCACTCGGCAAGACAGGGCGAGCTTTTTCCGTTGTAGCACGGGGCCACAAAAAAAGCCCCGGCAGGGCCAGGGCTTTTTAAGAAGAGGTCAGGGGTAGTTAGTCGAAGTCGGGCATCCCACCGCCGGGGCCACCGGCGGTCGCTTTGTCCTCCTCGGGCTTATCGACGACGATGCACTCGGTGGTGAGCACCATCGCCGCGATCGAGGCGGCGTTCTGCAGCGCCGAACGGGTCACCTTCACCGGGTCGATGATACCGGCGGCGACCAGATCTTCGTACTCGTTGGTGATCGCGTTGAAGCCGAAGTTGAATTCGAGGTTGCGCACCTTCTCGGCAATGACCGAGCCTTCGAGACCAGCGTTCTCGGCGATCTGGCGCAGCGGACCTTCGAGGGCCTTCTGGATGATGCGCGCCCCGATCTTCTCTTCGCCGCTCAGGGTGCCGATGAAGCTGTCGAGCTTACCAGCCAGGTGCAATAGCGCGGTGCCACCGCCGGGGACGATGCCCTCTTCGATCGCGGCCTTGGTGGCGTTGACGGCATCCTCGATGCGCAGCTTGCGGTCCTTGAGTTCGGTCTCGGTGGCCGCACCCACTTTGATCACGGCGACGCCGCCTGCGAGCTTGGCGAGGCGCTCCTGGAGCTTCTCGCGGTCGTACTCGGAGTCGGTCTCGTCGATCTGCTGGCGGATCTGGCCGATGCGCGCCTTGACGGCGGCCTCGTTGCCCTCGGCGACGATAGTGGTGTTGTCCTTGGTGATCGTCAATTTGCGGGCCTTGCCGAGCTGATCGATGGCGACGTTTTCGAGCTTGAGGCCGGTGTCTTCGGAGATCACTTCACCGTCGGTGAGGATGGCGATATCCTGCAGCAGAGCCTTGCGCCGATCGCCAAAGCCAGGAGCCTTGACGGCGGCGACGTTAAGCACGCCGCGCAGCTTGTTGACCACCAGGGTGGCGAGGGCTTCTTTTTCGATGTCCTCGGCGATGATGACGAGGGGACGGCCCGCGCGGGCTACCTTCTCAAGGATCGGCACCAGGTCGGTGATGATCGAGATCTTTTTGTCGGTGATGAGCAAGAAGGGCTCGTCGAAGACCGCTTCCATGCGCTCTTGATCGGTGACCAGGTAGGGCGAGACGTAACCGCGATCGAACTGCATCCCCTCGGTCACCTCCAATTCGGTGGTGAGCGACTTGGACTCCTCGACGGTGATTACACCTTCTTTGCCGACTTTTTCCATCGCCGAGGCGATCATCTGGCCAATCTCCTCGTCGTTGCCGGCGGAGACAGCGGCCACCTGGGCAATTGCCTGGCTGCCCTCGACGGGCTTGGCGACCTTCTCCAGTTCACCCACCAGATAGCGCACGGTCTTCTCGATGCCGCGCTTGAGGGTCATCGGGTTAGAACCGGCGGCGACGTTTTTGAGACCCTCTTTGACCAGCGACTGGGCCAGCACGCAGGCGGTGGTGGTGCCGTCACCGGCGACATCGTTGGTCTTGGAGGCGACTTCTTTGATGAGCTGGGCACCAGCGTTCTCGAGCTTGTTCTCCAGTTCGATCTCTTTTGCGATCGTCACACCGTCGTTGATGATCTGGGGTGCGCCGAATTTCTTTTCGAGCACGACGTTGCGGCCCTTGGGACCAAGGGTGACGCGCACCGCGTTTGCCAGTGCATCGATGCCGCGCTCGAGCGAACGCCGGGCGGCCTCATCGAATACAACTTGCTTTGCCATGACTCCACTTTCTCCTTGACTAAGCAACTACAGCCAGAATGTCCTTCTCTGCCACCAGCACGTACTCGGTATCGCCGAGCTTGAGGTCCGTGCCGCTGTACTTGCCGTACAGAACGGTATCGCCCACCTTGACTTCCGGGCTGACCCGCGTGCCGTCATCTTTGACCCGGCCAGGCCCGACCGCGACCACTTCGCCGGTCTGGGGCTTTTCTTTGGCCGTATCCGGCAGCAGGATGCCACCGGCGGTGCGCTCTTCTTTTTCTACGACTTTGACCAGGACGCGATCGCCCAAAGGACGCAGCGTCGTTGCAGCCAACGCAATCGTTGCCATGCCAAACCTCTCACAACTCGCTTAAAACTGGGGCCGGGAGGTAACGCTCCCTTCCAACAACTGAGTTTAGCACTAAAGGCCCGAGAGTGCTAACCCTCAAATTCAAAGAGTGCCAATTTTAGGAGTGCGGGGGTGGCTGCGCATCAGCGCCTGCACCTGTTCGGCGTGGTAGGAGCTGCGGGTAAGGGGAGAGGAGACCACCTGCAGAAAGCCCATCTGCTCCCCGGCGAGCCGCCAGCGCTCGAAGGTTTCGGGGGGAACAAAGCTCTCGACTTTGAGATGTTTGGGGGTAGGCTGCAGGTACTGGCCAATCGTAAGGATGTCGCAGTGGACGGCGCGCAGGTCGGCCATCGTTTCGAGGACTTCCGCTTCGCTTTCGCCGAGGCCGACCATGATCCCGGACTTGGTGTAGAGGTGGGGGGCGCTGCGGCGGACCCGTTCGAGGAGCCTCAGCGTGCGCTGGTAGTCCCCCTGGGGCCGCACCCGCCGGTAGAGGCGGGGGACGGTCTCGGTGTTGTGATTGATCACCTCCGGCCCGGCTGCGATCACGATCGAAAGGGCGTCTTCTGAGCCGCAAAAATCGGGGATCAAGACCTCGATCGTGGTCTCGGGCATGAGTGCACGCACCTGGGCGATGCAGCAGGCGAACTGGGTGGCTCCGCCCTCCGGCAGGTCGTCGCGGTTGACGGAGGTGATGACGACGTGGCGCAGGCCGAGGCGGCGGACTGCCTCCGCAAGGCGGGTTGGTTCTGTGGGATCGAGCGGCTGGGGATGCTTTTCAAAGTCGATGTCGCAGTAGGGGCAGGCGCGGGTGCAGGCCGGACCCATGATGAGAAACGTCGCCGTTCCGGCTTTGAAACACTCGCCAATATTCGGGCAGGAAGCTTCTTCGCAGACGGTGTTGAGGCTCAGATCCCGCAGGATCGACTGGACTGCGCCGACGCGCTCGCGCTGGGGCGCTTTTACCCTGAGCCAGTCCGGTTTGGCTGTCATAGATCGTCATAACGGGTCTAAGCCAGTCTATCCCTCAGCCACTGAGGCGGTAGAGCAGCCAGCCCGCAAATTCCCGCAGGATGAGCAGGCGCTTGTGCTGCTCCGATAGCTGGGGCGGGATCGGGCTCATCGCAGGGACAACGGCAAAACCGGCTTTTTGAAAGATGTCGAGCGAGCGCTTCATGTGGGGGGCGTCGGTGATGAGCACGATCCGCCGCACCCCCTCCGGCTTGAGGCGAAGGGCGGTAAACTGGGCGTTTTCTTCGGTGGTGCGCGAGCACTCCTCCGCCTGCAGGTCCGAGGCCGGGACGCCTTTTGCCCGCAGAGCGGCAAGCATCGAGTCGGCGTCACCGCGACCGCTTGTGAAGATGCGCGGGGCGCGGCCAGCCTGCCAGAGCTGGGCTGCGAGATCGACGCGGGTGGCCTGAAATTCGATGCCCCGACCCAGGACGACGATCGCATCGGCAGGGATGGCGGTGCCTGCCGCCTCAAAGTGCATCAAGCGGCGATTGGCAAAGGCCAAAAGCGGCGGTGCCGTGCAGCCGATGTAGGCGAGCAGTACGACCGCAGGCACAGCACTCAGCCACCGCTTGAAGGGCAGCGGACGGATGAACCAGGGAAGGGCGATGAGCAGGGCGAGGGGCAGAACGACCAGAAGCGGCTCGCTCAACCACTGCATCAGCGCCGATGTCAGCACCGTCCACAATTCCGGCGGACGCAGACAAAGCGACGGGTCGCTCACGAGATTTCCAAACAAAAGGCTGCATCGAGTCTAGCTCTGTCGCTTCCTCCCCTGGGGTGCGCTACTGCACCACTTCAGGGGAACAGGGCCGCTACCGTCAGGGAAACGGCTGGAAAGTTGAGGGGGATCACCGTCTCCTGGAGGGTAAGAACAGATTCCTGCCGGTAGCCGGCGGCATCCGCTTCGCGCAGGACGATGAGCCGCTCGCCAGGAATATCCACGATCCAGTACTCGCCGATGCCAGAGCGAGCGTAGATCCGCGCCTTTTGCCCACGGTCATAATCTAAAGTCGAATCGGAGACTTCAACGAGGAGCAAGATGTCGGCGGGACCGGGATGGCCTGCGAGGTAGTAGCGGCTGTCGGGGCGAACGACGGCGATGTCCGGCTCCGGTTCTGAGTCGGGGAGGAGGGTGACGGGCAACTGCAACCGCACCTGGATGGCCCCTCCCAGTTGTTCGCGCAGAGAGTCGGCAGCCCGGCTGAGGGTGGCAGCGTGGAGCGATTTTTGCGGAGCCATCTGGACGATCTGTCCTGCGAGCAGTTCAACGGTGTCTGCGCCTGTAAGAATGCCGGCGTCGATCATTCGGTGATACTCCTCGACGGTCCAGATTCTCAGCTGCGCCTTCGTCATCGCCAGGTTCCGAGGCAACTTTGCCTTCAGTCTAGTGCCGGAGCGGCCCGACCCGGATCGCGCAGGCCCGTGGCATCCGTCGCGAGGGCCGGACTGTAAACATCCGGCATGGCGGCTTTTTCAGCGTTCTTCGACTTCAAGCCTGCCCAATACAATCAGGCTTTCAAGATCTTCTGCCGCATCTGCAAGGTACGTGCCCACAACCGCCCGGATCTCATCGAGAGCCTGATCGTCGGCTTGCCCAAGCATCCGGCTCAAGTCGCCAATGTCCACACCCCGGCTGGATAGCAGTTTCATCAACACCAGATACGGAAGTGCGATGACCGGCAGACCATCCGGACTCACATTCGGGGTACTGAGGGCCGGAGGAACCCACGGTTCATCAGAGACGAGCACATCGAGACTGGTACCATCTTCCAAGCGCCAACTGCTGCCGCCTATACTCAGCTCGCCAAGCCTCCGGGCTCCAGCTTGTTCGAGTCGCTGATAAATTTCGGGCGCATCCTTCGTCAAAATCAATATGTCCAGATCCAGGGTCATGCGCTCGGGCATGTAGAGTCGAGTGGCCACACCTCCCACAACAACAAAGTCGCTATTGGACAAGATGTTGCGAAGATCAGCCACAGGAAAAGTCCAACTTCTCGTCTGTAAAAATGTCAGGGAACTACCGCTACCAGCCCGCACCCGTCTAAGAGCGATCTCAATGTACTGTTTTCGTCTTGAGGCGTTCGTATTCGACCTTGCGGCATCGAGTTGGCTGTCCACGGAGGTACCTCAAACAGTGAGAGCCTTTGCCTCTCGTCCAGCTGTGCGGAAGATGCTCGCCGGCGCACACCCCGCCTTCAGTCTAGTGCCGGAGCGGCCCGACCCGGATCGCGCAGGCCCAGGGCAATCTGCGAGTGCTGTTCGACCTGGGCAAGCACGGTGCGGGCGCGGGAGATCACAGCCGGGGGCAAGCCCGCCAGCCGTCCGACCTCGATGCCGTAGGAGCGATCCGCGCCGCCGGGGCTGACCCGGTGCAAAAAGACGATTCGATCGGCCAGTTCCTGGACGGTGACCTGGTAGTTGGCGACGTTGGCGAGCACTGTGGCCAGTTCGTTCAGCTCGTGGTAGTGGGTGGCAAAGATCGTCCGGCAGTGGATCTGGTCTGCCAGGTACTCGGCTACGGCCCAGGCGATGGCGAGGCCGTCGAAGGTGGCCGTTCCCCGGCCAATCTCGTCGAGCAGTACCAGCGAGCGGGCGGTGGCGTGGTTCAAGATATTGGCCGTTTCGGTCATCTCGACCATAAACGTCGATTGACCGGTGGCCAGGTCGTCTACGGCCCCGACCCTGGTAAAGATGCGGTCGCTCACCCCCAGTCGGGCGCTGCTTGCCGGGACGAAGGAACCCACCTGCGCCAGCAGCTGAATCAGGGCCACCTGGCGGATATAGCTCGATTTGCCGGACATGTTGGGACCGGTGAGAATTACCAGTTCCGGCGCTTCGAGGCCGCCCAGGTGGGTGTCGTTGGGTACAAAAAAACCCGCCGGGATCACCTGCTCGATCACCGGATGGCGGCCACCGACGATCGCGATCTCGTGGTCCTTGCTCAGCTGCGGACGGCAGTAGTCGCAGTAGACCGCCACCTCGGCCAGGCTTGCGAGGGCGTCGAGGGCAGCCACCCGGCGGGCGGTAAGCCGCAGGCTATCGACGTGGCAGCCCGCCTCCTGGCGCAACTGGTTGAAGATGTCGTATTCGAGCTGGTTGTTCTGCTGCTGGGCGTTGAGGATGCGGTTCTCGCGCTCCTTGAGTTCGGGGGTGATGTAGCGCTCTTCACCGGTGAGGGTCTGCTTGCGCTGGTAATCGGCGGGAGCGAGATCGGCTTTGCCCCGCGAGATCGAAAGGTAATAGCCAAAGGCTTTGTTGAAGCCGACTTTGAGGGTCTGGATGCCGGTGCGGGCCCGCTCGCGCGCTTCGAGATCGACGAGCCACTGGCGATCGGCGCTGAGCTGGCGGCGCAGGGCTTCGAGATCGTCGTCTACCCCCTCGCGGATGAGCCCGCCCTCGCTCAAGATAAGAGGCGGATTGTCCACGATCGTCCGGCGCAACTTGCTGCCCAACTGCTCCAGCTGGGCGGGCAGGTTCTGCAATGCCTTGAGATAGGGGCTGGTGGCCTCGGCCACCGCCTCAGCCAGAGCCGGCAGCTTGAGCAGCGACTCGCCCAGAGCGACCAGATCGCGGGCGTTGGCAGTCCCCGAGCCGCAGCGGCCCGCCAGCCGCTCCAGGTCGTAGATCGATTCGAGAAGGCGCTGCAACCGCTCGCGCAGCAAAGTATTGTCCACCAGCTCAGCGATCGAATCCTGGCGGCGGCAGATGCGCTGGAGGTCCAATAGCGGCTGCAACAACCAGCGCCTGAGGGTTCGTGCTCCCATCGCCGTGCGGGTGCGATCCAGCGCCCACAGTAGCGATCCGTGCAGCATTCCGTCGCGCACGGTCTGGGTGAGTTCGAGGTTGCGGCGCGTCTGGTGATCGAGGATGAGGTACTGGCTCAGAGCGTAGGTGCGGATGCGATCGAGGGGAATGGTGACGCCTTTTTGGGTCTCCTGCAGGTGCTGCACCAGGCCGCCCGCTGCCCGAATCGCGAGGGGCAACTGCTCGCAGCCAAAGCCTTCGAGGGAGCGCACCCGAAAGGTTTCAAGGAGCAACCGCCGCGCCTCGTCGAAGTCGAAGTGGCGGCGGGGCCTGAGCGTATAGCAGAACTGGGAAGGCAGATAGTCGGGCCGCTCGCTGCTGGCCTCGCCCGGACGCAGCAGCACGAGCGGATCCGGCGCGTCGGCGCTCAGGAGCACCTCGGCGGGCTGCAGGCGCAACAGCTCCTGCACCAGCGGCTCGACGCCCTCCAGTTGCGTCACCTGAAATTCACCGGTCGAGACGTCCGCAAAGGCCAGCCCCCAGCTATCGGCTGCCTGCACCAGCGCCACGAGATAGTTGTTTTTTTTGCTCACCAGCAACTGCTCTTCGAGTACCGTACCGGGGGTGAGCACACGGGTGACGGCCCGGCGGACCAGCCCACTTTCGTCGGTGGCACTCTGGCCTTCCTCCCCGCCTTCCAGTTCCAGAGGCAACAGCAGCGCACCGGCGTCCGCCTTCGAGCGGCGGTTGGTCACCTTTGCCTGTCTGGCGCGCTCCTTCGCCTCCTCGGGAGATTCCATCTGATCGCAGATGACGACGGCGAAGCCTCTGTCGATGAGTTCGGCGCAGTAGCGCTCTAGGGCGTGGTGCGGAATGCCGGCCATCGGCACCCGGCCAATCGTCTCACCGGCGTGGCGGCTGGTGAGCACAATCTCCAGCTCCCGCGCCACCACCTCCGCATCCGCCAAAAAAGTTTCATAAAAATCGCCCATCCGGTACAGCAGCAGGCAGTGGGGGTACTGCGCCTTGACATCTATGTACTGCTGGAGCATCGGTGTGAGCCGACTGCGCTCCAGGCGGCGAAAGTCCCACTGAGAAAGGCTATCGGTCGATATGGCCATCGCAGGTACAGGCAAAAAACGTGCCCCGAATGTAACCTATCGGCTGCTGGGGCCGCGATTCTGGGGATAATAGATGCGCCGCCGGACGCTTTGCCTTTGAACATTCCACACGACACTCCGGCGGGGTAGCTATGTTGGTGCCCTTGACGCCCGAACTGCTGCTGCAAGCCTACAGCCGGGGATTTTTTCCGATGGCCGAGGGACAGGGGCAGCGCATCTACTGGTACGAACCCGATCCACGGGCGATCTTTGAACTCGACAAAATTCACTTTTCAAAGCGGCTGCTGCGCCTGGTGCGCCAGGAGCGCTTCGAGATTCGCTACAGCAGCGCCTTTGAGGCTGTGATCCGCGCCTGCGCCGACCGGCCCTCCACCTGGATTTCAGAAGAAATTATCCGCGCCTACATCAGGCTCTACCGCAACGGCTACGGCCAGAGTGTCGAGACCTGGCAGGGGGGCGAACTGGTAGGTGGTCTGTACGGAGTCAGCCTGGGGGGCGCTTTTTTTGGCGAGTCGATGTTCAGCCGGGTAAGCGACGCCTCGAAGGTCGCCTTTTATCATTTAATCGAGCGGTTAAAAGCGCGGGGCTTCAGTTTGCTGGATACCCAGTTCACCAATAGCCACCTCGAACAGTTCAACGTCGTCGAGATCCCGCGCCGGGCGTATCGCCAGCGGCTCAAGGACGCCCTCTCTACCGAGTGCAAGTTTCGCTAGAGGCTACCACTCGACGATATCGACGATTGTCACCGCATCGGGCTGGTCGCCGTACAGGGTGGCCTCGTTGTTGCCGCGAACGCGCTGAACCGGTGAGGCGGAGCGGCGCAAAAGCCAGCGACTGTTGGCAGGAGCCTGCCGGTAGCGGCTCTCCTCGGCGTTGAGATCCTGTGCGTAGGACTTGCTGCCGGTAACCAGGCTGGCAGGCGAATTGAGCGTACGGGCGGGAACCGTCGTCAACTGGCTTGCATCGTCTTTGGAGGTCTGAGCTACCGCTGGCAGGGCGCTGAGCAGGCAGAGAGCGACCATTGCGATCCCAGTTTTTGAAATAGACATGAGTGAGGAGTCCTGGCGAACTTCTTTCAGCTTAGCCCAAGGTTGGCAAGGAAAAATACCGACCTGTGCATAGCTCTTCAGATCGAGACCTCACCGTCGAGGGAGGGTTTTTGTGCCTCGATCACACTCTCGATCTTCCACAGACCCCGCTCGCGCACCAATAGATAGACATAAAGCACCCGATCGCCGGTTCCTTCGACCAGAACGTGGGCCACCGCCTGCTCGCTGTCGTCGAGGATCGCCCCGAACTGGGCGGTCCGTGAGCGGGCAATTGCCGGATAGGCGCTGCGGACCATCTCGGCAAACGCCGCCGCTGCGAAGCGCCTGCGAATGCCAACCGAAGCATAGGTGTAGGCTTTTTGATAGTTTCCGCTCCGAAAAGCCGCCAGTTGTGCCTGGATAACGCTCTGAATCTGTTTTTTGACCGGTGCCTTGCTCTGGGTAAAACCGGTCTCTTCGCCGCGAGCGGTGGCCGGAGGTCCGACAATCGTCGGACCCGCCGCCAGGATAAGCAGCAATATAGCGGCGCTGAGCACTGTTCTCATAGATAGTACAGGTGCAATGAATGCCTACCAAAATACAGCCTGATGGAAGTAACGGCTTACTCCCGGCCCTGCAACCGCTCCAGCTCCTCCCAGAAGCGCGGGTAGGAGACTGCGGCGCACTGGCCGTCCGCCAGTTGCGTCCGGCCCTGGGCCACCAGAGCCGCAATCGCCAGACTCATCGCGACGCGGTGATCGCCGTGGCTTTCGACATCGGCTCCCTGTAGAGGGTGCCCGCCTTCGATCGTAAGACCGTCGGGCTGCTCCTCGATCCGGGCTCCGAGCCGCCTCAGTTCGCGGGCCATCGTCGTCAGCCGGTCGCTTTCTTTGACGCGCAGTTCCGCCGCATCGCGGATGACGGTCCTGCCCGCAGCACAGCAGGCAGCCACCGCCAGAATCGGGATTTCGTCGATGAGCCTGGGGATCAATTCGCCGCCGATCGTGCAGGCTTGCAGAGCGGCAGTGCGCACGCGCAGGTCGGCCACCGGTTCCCCGCCACTCAGGCGCGCATCTTCGATCGCGATATCCGCTCCCATCTCAGCCAGCACATCGAGGATGCCCGTGCGCGTCGGGTTGATGCCGACGTTGAGAAGTAACAGCTCCGAATCGGGCACGATGCTCGCCGCTACCAGCCAGAAAGCAGCCGAGCTGATGTCGCCGGGTACCCGCAGCGACTGGCCGCTGAGCCGGACCGGACCGCGCACGCTCGCGGTCGTCCCTTCTACCTGCACCTCCGCCCCAAAGGCGGCGAGCATCCGCTCGGTGTGATCCCGCGATCGTACCGGCTCGGTCACGCTCGTCCAGCCTTCGCAAAAAAGCCCAGCCAGCAGCACCGCCGATTTGACCTGGGCGGAGGCGACCGGCGACGCGTAGTGGATGGGCTGCAACGGTTGGCCCACCAGGGCGAGGGGCGCTTTGCTCCCGCCCTCGCGACCCCAGATCAAAGCGCCCATCTGCCTCAAGGGAGCCGCCACCCGCTGCATGGGCCGCGATCGAAGCGAAGCGTCGCCTGTAAGCGCACAAAATAGCCCCGGCTGCGCCGCCAAAATGCCCAGCATCAGCCGCATCGTCGTGCCGGAATTGCCCATGTCGAGCACCTGCTGCGGCTCGCAAAAAGACCCCGAAGCGGTGCCCTGCACCCGGACTCCAGATTCTTTGATCTCGCTGACTTCTGCGCCCAGAGCCCGCAGACAGTGGGCAGTGCTCTGGGGATCTTCGCCGGGTAACAGGCCCTCGATCCGTGTCTGCCCGGCGGCCAATCCTCCCAGCATCAAGGCGCGGTGGGAGATCGATTTGTCCCCGGCAACGGTAATTTTGCCCCGCAAACCACTGCCCGGTGAAATCGTGTACGATCCGTCCATCTTGTTGCCCATGCTGGCCGGACATGATTGTACGCCAGCCTTGCGGAAGCTTGTCCAACTCTGTCTCTCTGGGATAGCCTGATAGAGCAGAGCCCTAGTCCCGTAGAGCGCCATCTATATGAGTGAACCGAACCCGTACCATATTCTCGGTATCGCTGAAAACGCTCCTTTCGAGGAAGTCCAGGAGGCTCGTGTCCGCCTGCTCTCGGAGTTCGCCCTCGACGAAAAGCGCCAGCGCTCGATCGAGATCGCCTACGACGCGATCTTGATGCAGCGACTCAAGCTCCGCCAGGACGGCAAGATCAAAGTCAAAGACGGCATCCGCTACGCCGATCGCACCGTCGTCACCCGTCCGGCCCAGACGCTGCCCACCCGCCCGGCCCGCCAGTGGTGGCGCGGTCTGTCGGTGGCGGCTCCCGAGGCGAGTATCTCCGCCCTCGTCTTCAGCGCCATCTGGCTTCTGTATCTGGCCCTCTCCTCCTCCACGCCCGGCAACGACGGCAGCTACGCCATCGCCCTTGGCCTCTTCGCTACCCTTTATTTTCTCTATCGGCGCATTCGCGTCTTCTGGAAAGCGGGCCTCTACGCACTCGGGGCGGTGGTCCTCGCTATTCTGGCTTCTTCCTCGCTCGCATCGATCTGGCCAGGCCAGGCGGTGCCCGCCGGTGTCACAGGCTTTGTGCTCATCGCCATCCTCTGGCTGGTGACGCTTCTGGCCCGCTGAGAGTTTGGTAAGTTTGTTTGCCAGGGGCTGAGCAACGACTTACACTAGGTACATGCACCTAGCTACGCTCTCGGTCGTTGCCCTTGCCGGCCTTGCCGTGTTCTCCGTCGGCAACGCTACGGTCCGTCTGGGCAAGACCTTACCAAAAGCCTGCTTCGAGCTGGCGGTGCTGGCGGTGCTGACGGTTTTCTGGTTTGCCCTGTTCCACGTGCTCAACTCGTGACAGCCACCGCCTCAAAGTTGACGATCCGCGCAAAGCTCTGCACCTCAAGGCTGGCACCGCCGACGAGCACACCGTCGATTTTGTCCTGGGCCATGATCGCGTCGATGTTGCCGGGGTTGCAGGAGCCGCCGTAAAGAACAGGCAGGTTGGCTTGGCCGACGTGTTCGCGGATAAGGCCGATGATCCGGTTGGCCTCGACGGGCGCACAGGTCTTGCCCGTGCCGATCGCCCAGATTGGCTCGTAGGCGACGATGAGCCGATCAAGGTCGATGTCTTTGAGATCGTGATCCAGTTGAAAGCGAATGTGGGATTCGGTCTGCCCGGCGAGCCTCAGCGCTTCGCTTTCGCCGACGCAGAGAATCGGGGTAAGGTCGTGGGCCTGGGCTGCCTTTAGCCGCCGGTTGACCGTCGCGTCGGTTTCGTTGAAGTACTGGCGGCGCTCGGAGTGGCCGACAATCGCGTAGAGCACCCCCAGTTCGGTGAGCATAACGGGGGCAATTTCGCCGGTGTAGGCACCGCTATTTTCCCAATGGACGTTCTGGGCTCCCACAGCGTAAGGCCCGGCGTTGGCGCTCAAGATGTCCAGGCAGGTATAGGGGCCGCACAAAATCACCAGCCGATCCGCTGCTAGGGGCTCGATCAGCGGCAAGAACGCTTCGACGAAGGCGCGGGCCTCACCGCGCGTCTTGTGCATCTTCCAGTTGCCCGCCAGAACCTTGCGTGCCAAGACAGTCCTCCTCCCGGATTTCAATTCTCCTCAGTGTACCAGCCAGTGACGGCGCGATACAGTGGACGAGGCAGTAGCGGATGGGAGGACGGCCTTGGCGACGATCGAATTTATCAGCGGCATTCAAGAAGAGGTGAGCGAAATCAAGCTGCGCCGGGGCAAGAGCAGCGGCAACGTGATCGTTGTCTTCATCTTTGAGAAGGTCAACGCAATGGCAAACCTCAGCAGCTTCTCCTCGGGCGGTGCCCAGTACATGCGCCTGAGCGACGAGGAGGGCGACATTCAGGTGACGCCGCGCAACCTCGAATTTTTTTACAAGAACGACGACAACCTCGAGCGGCTGGTCTGCACCTTCGAACTCATCAACGATGTGCAGCGCCAGCGCCTTGAGCGATTTATGAACCGCTACGCGGAGCGCAATGGCATGGGCTACGAGGACAGGGACCAGCCCGCTTCTGAGACAATAAAGCAGTAGATTGTTACGGCGAGCACAATGACCACCTTTGAAGGGCATTTTCAGGACACGGCGGATCTGAAGTTTGCGATCGTGATCGCCCGCTTCAACGATCTGGTGACGGGCAAACTCTTGAGCGCCTGCGAGGATGCCCTCACTCGCCACGGGATTACCGTCGGACCCGCTTCCTCCCAGGTCGATTACGCCTGGGTGCCGGGCAGCTTCGAGATCCCGATGGTCGCCCGCCTGCTCGCCCTTTCTGGGCGCTACGACGCGATCATTTGTCTGGGGGCGGTTATTCGGGGCCAGACCAGCCACTACGACCACGTCGCCTCCGAAGTGGCCAAAGGCATCCAGACCCTTGCCTACCAGACCGGCGTGCCGATTACCTTTGGCGTCCTCACCACCGATACGCTGCAGCAGGCGCTCGAACGGGCCGGTATCAAGAACAACCTCGGTTGGGAGTACGGCATGAACGCGATCGAAATGGCCAATCTCACCCGCAAGTTGCGCCATCTGGCACTGCCGGAGCAGTCCGCTCCCAACCTGCTCAAATAACTCTGCCGATGCGCCGCAGCCTGCTGCTGTTGTTTATTTTGTTGTTGCCCACTCCGCTTCTGGCCCAAAATTCCCTGCGCTTCGATCTCGACGGCGATGGCCGCAGCGAGGCAGTCGCCCTGGTCGGTAGCGAGTTGAGCGTCCGCAAGGGCGATCGGGCCACTGCCCGGCTGCCCATCGAGCCCAAAGAAGCCCAGAGCCTTGAGATGGTCGCCCTCGCGCCCCACCTGACGCTGGTGGGCGTCACCAGCCGCATCGCCGGTGGACGGTGCTACCGCTTTTATCGCTTTTATGAAGGGCAGCTCCTGGTGGTGCCCGTCGAGGTGGCCGAGGACGACTTTGCGGACAGTCGCATCTGCACCGCCCCTGCCACCGCCGTGCGCACCGGCGATCTGACCGGCGACGGGGTGGCGGAGCTGATCGTCGAAGAGCGCCTGGCTGCTGGCCGCAACTTGATCCGCCGCCGCGTCTACCGCTACTTTCAAGGTGCCTGGAGTGCGCTGCCCCTGTTATCGGGGCTGACGGTCGATGGGGTGCCCATCCTGCCCCAACTGGCCGGCACCTACTACCGCGCTGAGGCATTTTCCGCTCTGCAGGATCTGCAGGATCTGCAAATTCTGCGCACCAGCCCGGCCCTCGTGGTCACGCTGCCCGCCGGTGCGGGTCTCTACCAGCTCGTCCTGCGCACACCGACCAGCCAGTTGAATCTGCGCCTGGGCAGTGCCCGCCGCAGCGTCGATCTGCAAGATGGCGAACAGCGGCTGGCCTTGAATGTCTCCGCTTCCGGGCGCAAGGGCCGCCTCACCTACGACTCGGCAGCCGATTTTACCGACGCGCCGATCGAGGTAAGTGGCCTGGGACCTGAACTGGACGGCACCTACCGTCCGGCTCCCTACGATCCGCGCTGGAGCAGCCTCGACGCTTACATTGGCCAGGGCGTGCTGGTCGGCACCTGGAACCCGATCGGCAACGTCGGCCTTGTCCTGCGCGACAACCTGCGCGTCGATCCAGGGCCAATCGCCGGTGCGCTTGTGCTCTCCTCGCGGCCCGCAGCGGTCTACAGCGTCGATCTAGCTGCCACCGTTGCTTCGCCCTACGACTTTGTGCTCACGGCGGTCGGTGCCCCGCCCCTGATCGTCGATCTGCGCGGAGCGGACACGATGGCAGTTGCTCCGGCGCGCTGCAGCCGGGAGGCAAAGCAACTGAGCTGCCTCCCGACCGGTAGCCCGATACTCTACCACCGCCGGGAGGCACCCACTTGAACCTGCGCCTGGTAACATAGGGAGCGCACAGAATGCAGAAAGCCATGGCGACTTCCAGCAGGACAAAGACCCTTGAGGACTGGACACCACAGGACGTTGCTGAACTCGCCCGCCGCCTGGAAGAGGACAGCTACGAGCACGCCTTCGACGCCCTCGCCGACTGGCAGGTACTCAAGGCGCTGCAGTACCGCCGCCCCCATCTGGTCGATGCCTACGTTCATCTTCTGGAATTAGAAGAAGACGAGTCATAGTCGCTCCTCCCGATAAAAGATTTTGGGCTGGTAGCCCGACTAACAGATCGCGGCCAGTAGCGGAGGGTTTTCTGATAGCTGAGCAATCGCCTGAACCAGCAGAGCGTCTCCCTGCTCGACTGTCTCGATGCGCGTCAACTGGGCACGGATCGTGGCGGCTCCGGCAAAGTCGCGCACGTACCAGCCCATGTGCTTGCGGGCGCGGCGCACCCCCTGCTCGCCCAGGTAGCGGTGCAACAGTTCCAGGTGCAGCCGGGCCAGTTTGAGCCGCTCGGCAGCAGAAGGTTCCGGCAGCCGCTCGCCGGTGCGCAGGTAATGGTCGATCTGGCCCACCAGATGGGGAGAACCCATCGTGCCGCGAGAGCACATCAGCCCATCCGCACCGGTTACCTCAAGGCAGCGGATCGCTGCGTCGATCGAGAAGATGTCGCCGTTGGCAATCACCGGGATGGTCAACTGCTCTTTGACGCGGCCAATCCACTCCCAGCGGGCAGAACCCTCAAAGCCCTGGGCGCGGGTGCGGGCATGGATGGTAATCAGCGCTGCGCCACTTTCTTGCATCAGGCGCGCAAAGTCCAGAATGTTGATTTCGGCGTCGTTCCAGCCCAGGCGGGTCTTGACCGTGACCGGCAATGGCACCGCCGCCGCTACCGCCTCGACGATCCGCGCCGCCGTCTGGGGCTCGCGCAACAGCGACGAGCCGCCGCCGTTTTTGGTGATCTTGTTGACTGGACAGCCCATATTGATGTCGATCACATCGGCCCCCTGATCGGCGGCAATCCGGGCCGCCTCCACCAGAAAGTCGGGCCGACAGTCAAAAAGCTGGATGCCGATGGGCGTCTCGCCCTCGTCGATATCCATGATCCGAGGAACGGTACGGCTGTAGTGCAGCCCCGAGGCACTCACCATCTCCGTAAACAGCAGTGAGCCGGGAGCGTAGTGGCGCACCAGCTGCCGAAAGGCCCGGTCCGTCACCCCCGCCAGGGGCGACTGCAGCACGCGGCTGGTAAACTGGCGCGGGCCAATCACCAGGGGCGGGCGCAGCCGCGCCCGCTGGGCAGCAGAAAGTTCCACCTTCAAACTACAGCAACGTCTGCAGATACGTCTGCACGATCGTCTCGAGCTTGCCCATGATCTCCTGCTGCTCTTTTGGATTGAGGCCGGTGTTGCGCAATTCGAGGATCAACTCGCCCTTGCGCTTGGGCAGGCCGACAAAGCCCTTCTGGCCGTTGCGAAAATCGGAGGCGGCAAATTCGCCCGCGATTCCCGCCAGATTGAACAATTCCGCCTCGCCGTAATCGGGCACCAGATGGGCCGATTGCTTGCAGATCTGGCGCAGTTGCTCGACCTCTTGTTTGCTTACGAGCAGCTTTTCGAGCTTGGCTAGCCGCCCGTGCCAGTGACGTTCGTTTTCGCCTTCTTCGCGGACCATGCGCTCTTTGATCGCACGGTTGTAATTTTCGAATAGGGTGGGGACGACACTGCTTTCCCAGCCTTTGACGCGGCTGAAGACAGTGTGGATACTGCGAACAATCTTAGGCGTCGGGTTGTAGGCGACCGCCTGACGGTTCGGACCGTGGGGATTGTAGCCCAGCATGATCCGCCTGAGGGTGTTTTGGGTGATGTTGCGTTCGCCGGTAAATTGATCGACCGATAGCAAACAGAAATCTGTTTGCGTCATCCGGGCTTCGTTGAGGAAATTCTCCAGCAATTGCCCGAGGGGGAACTGTCGTTTAGGGAGTGCACCATTCATCGCCGTGTGCGCGTATACGGTGTTACTATGTTATCCCATCGGCGACAAACCACCGGCCCCAGCAGCAAAAGCCCCCAGCTCAAGGGATGCCGGTAGTGGCCGCTACACTTCATAAAAATTAAGGTGCCTCCCCTGGGAAAATGCGCTTTTTTGCGCAATTGCCCTTTGAAATCTGGGTGGGAGGGGTGTACTATTTCTCACAGTCCCTTGGCCTACTACTACTATGTCAGGAACCGATACATTTACAAATGCGCTTGAAGTCCTGCAGTGCCTTCCGATGAGCGACCCGCGCGTACTCGATGCCTGCCGCAAGCTCGGTGAGATTACCAACGACCTGCAGACGGCGATGGCAGCCGAAACCTCTCCAGAAGAGACCTATAGCCTCGTCGAACAGGGTGCGCGCGACAGCGCCCGCAAGGCGGCGAGTTTTCTCATCGAGGTGCTGCGTCTGGCTCACAACCTCTAAACCGGTTGGAGCACACAGTCTCTGACTCTCCTCTCACCAGCGCGGCAAAATCCCCCATCGCCTCAAAAAAATTGCCGCACATCCCCACTGCAAGCATTCGCGACTGGCCGTAGTTTTTTAGCTCTCCTACCTTGGGGCTGGCTGCCGGTACCGCAACCGGGGCAGCACCTCCAGTCCACCGTAGGATGAGGGGGTCTTCTGTACAGGTTCTGGGTTGATGGTCGGGCCCGTCGCCTGCGTCAGTGAGGGAAGCGAACGTTACTACCGGGTCGGAGAACACCTCTATCCTGGTGTGACGACGATTCTGGCAGCCACTCGGCCACCGGAGGCAATTGAAGCGCTCGAGCGTTGGCGCAATCGGGTCGGCGTCGAGCAGGCTCAGGCCATTCAGGTTGCCGCCAGTGGTCGTGGCAACCGGTTGCATGCGCTCGTCGAGCAGTACCTGCGCGGCGAGCCGGTCGATACTGACCAGGCAGCGGCGCTGCAGCCCTGGTGGGGCAGCGTTCAGCCCGCCCTGCGCCAGATCGCCGACGTGCGTCTGGTCGAAGCGCCCCTGTTTCACCCAGTGGGTTGCTATGGCGGCACAATCGATGCGCTCTGCCGCTTCCAGGGCGAGCTGGTGGCGCTTGACTGGAAGAGTGCTGAGCGGCCCAAGCGACGCGCCTGGCTCGGAGACTATCCCCTGCAACTAGCGGCCTACCTGGGAGCGGTCAACCGCCTCTACGACCTGCGGGTCGCAAGCGGCATCATCGTGCTCGCCCACCGGCAGGGCGCTGCCCGCATCTACCGATTCAGTGGCCCGGAACTCCGCCGGTACTGGTTCGCGTGGCTGAAGCGGCTCGTCCAGTTCTGGTCAACCAACGACAGCGATCCGCGCTCTGCCCAGATCGTCGAGCAGATCCGAACAGCCTATCCGGCTGTTGGAACCCAGATTTAGGCGTCGGCCTCACCAAAAGCCTGCCCTTCAATGCCCTGCCACCACCTGCCCAGGCCCATCAATTGCTGGTGCAGCGCTGTCAGCTCGCTCGTGTACTCTTGATCACTCATACTCGAGCGCCGTTCTTCGAGGAGTTTGAGGCGCAACTGCACGAGCAGCCACGGCTTGGAGATGCCATCTATCTGCTCGATGTAGCGGGCAAGGATTTTGCTGTCCATGTTACTTATCTTAACGCACCCTGCCGGTCCGCTTACTCCAGCTCTTCGCTCTCTCCGGTCGGCTTGACAAAAGGGGCAAATTGCTGGAGTGCCCGACTTTGAGCGTAGTGCTGCAGTGCCCAGCGCACCGAAGGAAAGGCCAGTTGCTCCCAGGGCAGGGCGTTCCACTCGAATAGATGCACCTCAAGACTTTCGGGGCCGGGACTGACATCGCCGCTCAGCAGGCGGGCGCGGTAGACCAGTTGGACCTGGCTGATCGTCAGCACACTGTAGACCGCGAGGAGCGCCTCGATCTCGATTTGTGCCCTGGCTTCTTCCCACGCCTCGCGCATCGCGCCCTGCTCGGTGCTCTCGTGCAACTCCAGGTAACCGGCGGGCATCGTCCAGTAGCCTCGCCTCGGTTCGATTGCCCGGCGACAGAGCAGGATCCGCTGCTGCCAGTGACAGACGGCACCGACGACGATGAGCGGATTTTGATACTGGATGAAGCCGCAGTCCGGACAGAGGAGCCGCTCGCGGTTATCTCCCTCCGGAACGACGACCACCGATGGTCCCCGAGGCTGAGCGTGGGCAGACATGGCTGAATTCTAGCCCGCCCGCCGCTGCGGTTCGCCCTCGCCGGTGGTTGCGTATAGGATAGGGCGAAGAGAAAATCTATCTTCAGGCAGAGGCGAGTTCGTGAATCCAAGACTAGCCCAGGCAGGACCATGCACCATCTTCTACCGCTACCTCGGGCGTGGCCGGGTGTACCGCAGCCCCTGCTACATCTGGGAAATCTGGTGTCTGGGCCCGGATGGCAGGTTGGCGACGACTTCCAGCTGCTTTCCGGTGCGCTACGGCTTTCGCCGTTCCGAGCGCGAGGCGCTGCGCGACGGCAACCAGTTTGCCCGCACCCGCATCGAGACAAATGGAGCTTAAGAGGCGTAGCCCAGGCGCTTCATAAAGCGGTAGAAGCGGTCCCAGGCCGCTTCTGAGATCATCTCGTGGCTGATTTCGAGGCCGATGAATTTGCCGTTGAGGTGTTTGCTGCGAATGTCGCGGCAGGTGATCTCGCCTTCTTCGTCGCGCATCCGAAAGCTCATCACCTGATTGAGGTCAGCCTTTGGCTTGGAAATATAGATCAAGGCAGTCTTGCGGGCGTTGTCGTATTTAGAAGCCATCACCCGAATATCGGTAATCTCCTCGCTCACCCCGTCGAGAAACTGCGCCACTGCCATAGATCGACTCTCCTGAACCTGAGCAAATTTTCTTTATTTTACATTCCCTCAACAAATGCGAAGCAATCGTTACCCCGGCGGCCAGCCGAAGGGGCGGCCACCGAGCAGGTGCAGGTGCAGGTGGTAGACGGTCTGGCCGCCGTCAGGACCGTTGTTGATAAGCAGGCGATAGCCGGTGCCCAGTCCTTCGCGGCGGGCGATCTCGGTGGCGACAAAGAACAGGTGGCCCACGAGCCCCTCGTCCTGGGCGCTCATCTGTTCGATCTGAGGGAGGGGCTTTTTGGGGATGATCAGAATATGCACCGGAGCCTGGGGATTGACGTCGCGAAAAGCGAGGCACTGCTCGTCTTCAAAGACGATCTGGGCCGGGATCTCCTTGCGCAGAATTTTGCCGAAGATAGTGTCGGTGCTCATGGCGGTGGTTGCGGCAGTTGTAAGCGGACTTATATCCTGAAGGAGACTCTATCGCGTTCGAGGCGGGGACTGCTAGCGGATGAGCACTGTTTGCCTGCGCCGAATTTCTACTTACGATCCGGCCATACTCGCTCCGGGGCTTGTGGAGTTGCTTGCCCCCTTGGGCGGGATCGCTGCCTTCGTCCGCCCCGGCGACCGCGTCCTGCTCAAACCGAATTTGCTGACCGGGGCCAGGCCGGCCAAAGCTTGCACCACCGAGCCTGAACTGGTGCGCCAGGTCGCTTTGCTGGTGCGCGCCGCCGGCGGCGAACCTTTTTTGGGCGACAGCCCCGCCTTTGGCACCAGCCGGGGTGTGGCGGTGGCCAACGGTCTGCTGCCCATCTGCGAGGAACTGGGTCTGCCGATTGTCGAATTTTCTTCGCGCCGCTACCGCTCGGTGGGCCAGACCTTCGATCACCTGCGCCTAGGCAAGGAGGCGATGGAGGCGGACGTGCTCATCAACCTGCCAAAGGTCAAGTCCCACGCCCAGCTCACCCTCACCCTCGCCGTCAAAAATCTCTTTGGCTGCGTGCCGGGCAAGCTCAAAGCCTGGTGGCACATGGAGGCGGGCAAAGATAGCCTGCGCTTTGGCAAGATGCTCGTCGAGACCGCCGCCACCCTCCAGCCGGATCTGACGATCATCGACGGCATCGTCGGCCACGAGGGCAACGGCCCCTCCGGCGGTGAACCGCGTTTTTTGGGGCTGTTGGGGGCTTCGAGCGATGTCTTTGCCCTCGATTGGGTATTCGCCGATCTATTGGGGGTGGCACCGGAGCAGTTGCCCGTGCTCAGAGCGGCGCTGGCGCTGGGCATCGGCCCATCTGGATTCGCCGATATCGTCATCGACGGTCCACCGGTGGCGGAGCTGCGCTGTCCTGACTGGAAGCTGCCCCAGACGATGGCCCCGATCGACTTTGGCCTGCCGCGAGTGGTGCGCTCGACCCTGCGCGACCTGCTCATTCGCCTCATCCGCGAGCCCCTCGTCGGCAGCACCGCAGGCGGGCGGAGAGCACTGCGTTGAAGAGCCTGATCGAGATGAGAGCGAGTATTGCCCGCAGGTTGCCCTTCTCGCTGCCCGGCACGACGATCATGGATCGCTATCTGGTCAGCGAACTGCTGTTGCCTTTTTTGTTCGGCGTCGCCGCCTTTGCCTCGATCGGCATGGCGATCGGTTCGCTGTTTGAACTGGTGCGGCTCATCACCGAAAGCGGCCTGCCGATCTTGACCGCTCTGCAGGTTTTTGCGCTGCGCCTGCCGCAGATCATCACTTACACTTTTCCGATGTCGATGCTGCTCGCCACCTTGATCGCCTTTGGGCGGCTCTCGGGGGACGAAGAGATCACCGTCTTGCAGGCGAGCGGCGTGAGCATCTACCGGATCGTCGCGCCGACTCTGGTGCTGAGCGTAGTCGTGAGCGTGATTACCTTTGTCTTTAACGAAGTGGTGGTGCCGACGGCCAACCAGGAAGCCAATATCACCCTTGCCCGCGCCGTGGGCGGCGGCGAGAAGCCCAAATTTAGCAAGGACAATATTCTCTACCCTGAGTACAGCTGGGTGACGCACCAGGATGGCCGCCGCGAATTTGGCCTCAATCGCCTCTTTTATGCCCGCCGCTTCAGCGACGGGGTGATGTACGGCCTCACCATCCTCGACTACAGCCAGGCGGATCTCAATCAGGTGATCACCGCCGACTCGGCCACCTACGACCCGGCGAGCAAAAGCTGGCGCTTCCACGACGGCACCAGCTACGTCATCGACCCCGGCGGCAACTACCGCAACATCCTGCGCTTTCAGGAGCAGCAGGTCAAAATTGACAGTACCCCGCTGCAGTTCGCTCAAGAAGCGCGCCGGCCCGAGGAGATGACCACCGGCGAACTGCGCCGCTACATTCATCTGGCCGAAAATGCCAGGCAGGATGTCAAGGGATTGCTCGTGAGCCTCTACCAGAAGTACGCCATCCCGAGCGTCTGCTTTGCCTTTGCGCTCATCGGCGCGCCCTTGGGCCTGAGGCGACAGCGCACCAGCAACGCCCTCGGCCTCGGCTTGAGCGTGCTCATCATCTTTACTTATTACATCTTTTTGTTCGTCGCCCAGGCTCTGGGCCAGACCGGCACCCTGCCGCCCTGGCTCGGTGCCTGGCTACCGGCTCTGGTGACGATGGCGATCGGTGCCTGGCTTTTGTGGCGCGTCAACCAGTAAAAAATAGGGCTGGTCGCCGCTTCCGCCTGGCCGGATAATCATGAAGGCACGTTGCGGGGAACTGCGGTGAAGGTACTGTTTGTGTCGGCGGAGTGTACGCCCCTGGCCAAGGTGGGAGGGCTCGCGGATGTGGTGGGCTCGCTGCCCCTGGCTCTCGCAAAGCTGGGGGTAGATGTGCGCATTGCTCTACCGTACTACGGCTTTTTAGGACAGCTCCCCAAGTCGGAAGAGCCCGTCTGGACTGGCAGTGCGATGTTCCAGCGCCTGGAAATCTACGAGTCGCACCTGCCGGAAAGCGACATTCCGCTGTATCTGGTGGGCCATCCGGCCTTTGCCAACGACCGCATCTACGGCTCGGAGGACGAGGCGTGGCGCTTTACGCTCTTCTCGCGCACGGTGGCCGAATTTATCTGGCGGGGCGGCTGGGATCCGCAGGTGCTGCACTGCCACGACTGGCACACGGCGCTGTTGCCCCTGTGGATGCGGGCGATGCCTGTAATGACCGTCTATACTATTCATAATCTTGCCTACCAGGGGCCGCCCCTCGCCGGCTTCCGGTCCTTCGTCGATGTTCCCTACGACACCGGTGCCTGGAATCCAATGGCTGCAGGCATCATCCACAGCGACGCGATCACCACCGTCTCGCCCACCTACGCACGCGAAATTTGCTCCCCCGAATACGGCGAGCGCCTCGACGGCCTGTTGCGCGCCCAGGGGGGGCGGCTCACGGGCATCCTCAACGGCATCAACACCGACGCCCTGGACCCTGCCACCGACAAATATTTACCCGTCAACTTCGACGCTGCCAGCCTGGAGTTGCGCGTCGAGAACAAGCTCGCCCTCCAGCGCGAACTGGGGCTTGAGGTCAATCCCTACCGGATGCTGGTGGGCATCGTCTCCCGCCTGGTCGATCAAAAGGGCTTCGATCTGTTAGCTCCGCTGTGGGATATCTGGATGAACAACAGCGCCGCCCAGGTGGTCGTACTCGGGAGCGGCGATCCGTTTTATGAGTTTCTGTTTCGGGGTGCGGCGGAGCGCTATCCGGAGCGGGTGCGCGCCTTTTTGCGCTACGACGGGGCGCTCTCCCAGCGCATCTACGGCGGGGCGGATCTGTTTTTGATGCCATCGCGCTTTGAACCCTGCGGCATCGGCCAGATGATCGCCCTGCGCTACGGAGCGGTGCCGCTGGTGCGCAAGACAGGCGGGCTCGCCGATACGGTCCACTTTCACAACCCGATCGACGAAGAAGGGAACGGCTTTCTTTTTGACCGCTATGAGCCTCAGAGTTTGCTCGCGATGCTCTTTCGTTCGGAGGAAGCGTTTCGCTACCGCGATTACTGGCAGCGGCTGCAACTGAGGGGAATGCAGGCGGACTTGAGCTGGAAGGTCTCCGCTGGGCGCTACCTGGACCTTTATGGGCAACTGGTGGCCCGCATCGGGTGAGATGTCCCTCCTGGGGGGTAGGCCCGGCCTGCAACCACTGATTCTAATAAAGAAGGGGGTGCGGGTTCTCGCGTTGACCTCGGAGGACTTGCGATGAAGACAGGCAGTATCGCCGCCGCGCTGGCAATGGTTTTAACGGGTTTAGCTGCCCCTGGGGTTCTGGCGGCAAGTGCGGTCCAGCCAACTTTGAGCACCGCCCAGGTACTCGACGCTTTTTACCGCTGCACCGAAAAAAGACCCCAGAGTTTTTGTCGCGACTGGCTGTACACCCACTTTGAACAGGTCGCCGAGGGCCAGTGGGTGGCGCGCGGGATTTCGGCTGGGCGGCCAGACATTTCAGGCTTTGATTGGCAGCAGCACATCCGCAAGAATCCGTAGCTGGGGGCGGGTGCCCAGACAAAAGAGCATGTCCCCAGAAGCGAGAATCGTCTCGCCGTTGGGGTTGCCGATGAGCGAGCCGTCGGCGCGGCGGATGGCGACGATGAGGGCACCGCTCTTGTTGCGCAGGTCCGTCTGGTTGAGGGGCAGGCCGACGAACGGGCACTGGGGGCGATCGATCTGAAATTCTTCGATAAAAAGGGAGCGGTTGCTGCCGCTGATGGCCGTCTCGATAAAGTCCACGACGCCGGGACGCAGAGCAATCGCCGCCATCCGCCGCGCCCCGGTGGTATAGGGGGAGACGACTTCATCCGCCCCGCCCCGGCGCAACTTGACCGCAGCTTCTTCGCTGCTGGCGCGGGTGATCGTGCGCACTCCCGCGTTGAGGTTGCGCGCCGAGAGAACGATGAACAGATTGTCCGCGTCGGAGGGCAGAGCGCAGATGACGCAGCGCGAGCGCTCGATACCGGCGGCGATCAAGGTTTCGTCGTCGCTGGCATCGCCCTCGACGAGCAGGTACTCCTTTGCTCTGGCCTGGCTCGCCGCCTTTGGATCGGCTTCGACGACGACGAAGGGGGCATGATCGTGGGCAAGTTCCTCGCAGATCCGGCTGCCCATCCGGCCATAACCGCAGACGATAAAGTGATCTTGAAGTCGGCTGAGCATCCGTTGGCCGCGAGTGAACTGCAATCCCTCTTGAAGATAGCCCTCGCCCAGCGCCTGAACAACTTGATTGATCAAAAAGCCGAGGGCAGTGACACCGAGGAGAATCAAAAATATCGTAAATATCTTACCTGGGGCCGTGAGCGTACCGGCGTCGCTGTCGCTGATGCCTGAGAGGGTGCTCACGGTCATATAAAGCGCGTCCAGGGGCGACCAGTGCTCGATCGCGACGTACCCGGTCACGCCGATCAGGTACAGAGCGACGACGATGCCCAGAATGTTGAGGAGGCGGCGGCGAAACTGGCGCAGCCGCTCGGCGGCGGTGCCGTTCACAGGTCGTCCAGCCGCACGGGCCGGGAGCGATGGGCAGGCCAGAAGAGCAGATCGTCGCCGTCGCTGGCTGTGGGCCAGCCGACCGTTAGACCCAGGGCGCGGCGCGGGGCGACAGCAGCCATCGAGAGCGCACTGCCGCGATCGAGATCGCCCTGTTCGATCAGGCGCACCAGCACGTCCGTCAGGCTGAGGGCACTGCCGGCGAGCCGTCCGTCCGCGAGCGTCACCTGGCCCGCTTGGACGGTGATCCTCAGGCCGTGCCAGTCGTACTCGCCATCGGCGATCCCCAGGGGAGCGACTGCGTCGCTCACCGGGATCAGAGCATCTGTCCCTTTTAAGGCCAGCAGCAACCGGACGGTGGCCGGGTGGAGGTGGATGCCGTCGGGGATGCACAGGCACTGCACGCGCCGATCGAGCAGGGCAGCGCCCACCACCCCCGGTTCGCGGTGATGAAAGGGGCGCTGGGCGTTGAAGATGTGCGTGACCAGCCGCGCCCCCCGATCGAAGGCGCGCCCGGCCTGCTCGAAGGTGGCGGCGGTGTGGCCCAGGCTCACGGCGATGCCCCGCTCCACCAGCCAGGGAATCACGCGCTCGTCCGGGTCCAGCTCCGGAGCGAGGGTGATGAGCCTGACCAGGGCGCTGTGATCCCCCAGGACCGCCTTGGCATCCTCGATCGTGAGCGGCAGCAGATACTGGCGCATGTGCGCCCCTTCGTACTCCGGATTGAGGAAGGGGCCTTCTAAGTGAACGCCCAAAATGCGGGCGCGGCCTGCTTTGGGCTGAAACCGGGCAATAATCTCCATCGCCTGGTGCAACTTGCCCACCGGCACGCTGATAAGCGTCGGCAGCCAGGCGGCGATCCCGATCGACCACAGATACGCAGCGATCCGCTCTAACTGCTCCAGGCCCGCCTCGGGAGAAAGTTCTGAAAATTCGACGCCCAGAGCGCCGTTGAGCTGCAGATCGACCAGTCCCGGACTCACCCAGCCACCCGCCAGATCGATCGTCCGTCCGGCTTCACTCCAGCTGCCGCCCCCCGGTTTTACCTGCAGCAGGCGTCCCCCATCGACCAGTAAGCTATAGGTACCGCCGTCTCCCACCCAGCGAGCGTTGTGGATCTGCTGCATTGCGTCTGTCCTTTGCTGCCTTGAGTGTAACCAATGCGAAAGCGCGTCATTTTGACCTTTCCGCCCGCCGTCGTCCATATGCCGGTCACCTATCGGCTTGCCAAGGACTACAACATCGCAAGCAACATCCTGCGCGCCCACGTCGCCCCCGACGAGGTGGGCAAACTGGCAGTCGAACTCTCGGGCGACATCGATCAGATCGAAGCAGCGGTCCACTGGATGCGCGATCAGGGCATCGATGTTTCGCTGATGGGGGGCGAGATCGTCATCGACGAGGCGCTGTGCGTCCACTGTGGCCTGTGTACCGGCGTTTGCCCGACCGCAGCCCTCACCCTCCAGAGCGAGACTTTTTTGCTGCAGTTTCGCCGTTCGCGCTGCATCGTCTGCGAGCAGTGCATCCCGGTCTGCCCGACGGCGGCGATCTCCACCAACCTCTAACGGCCCGGCAGCGCGGTGAAAATTCTCCAGATAATCCACTCCGCCCATCCCGCCGGGGGTGGCCCGATCGAGGTGATCCGCCAGCTGGGCAGCGCTCTTGTCGAGCGCGGTCATTCTGTCGAGGTGCTCTGCCTGGACGCGCCCACAGCTCCCTGGCTCAAGGATTTTCCGCTTTCTGTTAACGCCCTCGGTCCCGGCCACACCGGCTACGGTTACACGCCGCGCCTCGTGCCCTGGCTACGCGCCCACCGCCACCGCTACGACCACGTGCTCGTCAATGGCCTCTGGCAGTTTACGAGCCTCGGCACCTGGCTCGCTCTGCGCGGCACGTCCACCCCCTACAGCCTGTTCGTCCACGGGATGCTCGACCCGTACTTCAACCGCGCCTACCCGCTCAAGCGCCTCAAAAAGCAGCTCTACTGGCCCTGGGGCGAGTACAGGGTCCTGCGCGATGCCCAGGCGGTGCTCTTTACCTGCAAGCAGGAAGAAGACCTCGCTGCCGAATCGTTCTGGCCCTACCGCTGCCAGACGGCGATCGTTTCTCTGGGCATTCGGGCCGAAGCCGCCGGTCCTGCCCTTTTTTATCGCCACTTTCCCCACCTGCAGGGCGGGCGGCTGGTGCTTTTTCTGGGCCGCCTCCATCCTAAAAAAGGCTGCGACCTGCTCATCGAAGCCTTTGCCCGCGTCGCCAAAACCGACGAGGCTTTGCAGCTGGTGATCGCTGGACCGGACCCGCTGGGCTGGCAGGATAGTCTCCGGCAGCTCGCTGTGCGCCTGGAGATCGCCTCCCGCGTCCACTGGTGCGGTCCACTCGCCGGACCCCTCAAGTGGGCGGCTCTGGCCGCCGCTGAGATCTTTGTTCTCCCTTCGCACCAGGAAAATTTTGGCCTCAGCATCGTCGAAGCCCTCGCCTCTGGCCTGCCGGTCCTGATCACCGATAAGGTGAATATCTGGCAGGAGGTAAAAGAAGACGGAGCGGCCCTGGTAGCCGCCGACACGCTCGCGGGGGCCACACAACTGCTCGAAGGCTGGCTTGGCCTCTCCCTCGAACAACGGGAGCAGATGCGTTCGCGGGCCAGAGAATGCTTTGCCCGGCGCTTTACGATCGCGCAATCCGTCGCTGCGCTGCTCGACGCCCTCGCCCCCAGTCCCCGTCTCCCACGGCTATAGGTTGGACAGGCTACCCTGATACCTGGCTCGACAGACTCCTATCCCATCTCTTAATCTGCTGCGAGGAGCAAGAACGATGTTGGTGCAGGCAATCGAACAGTTCGGCGGTCCGGAACAATTCAAGCTGCAGCAATGGCCAAAGCCAGAACCAGGGCCGGGTTCTGTCCTGGTGCGCGTCCGGGCCACAAGCGTCAACCCCGCCGACTACAAGATCCGCCGCTACGGGCCGCCCTTTGCCCCAGCCCTACCGGCTGTGCTGGGCATGGACGTAGCCGGAGTGATCGAAGCGGTCGGTTCAGGGGTGAGCGCTTTCAAGCCGGGCGATGAAGTGTACGGCTGTGCCGGTGGCGTCAAAGGACTGGGCGGCACCCTTGCCCAGTACCTGCTCACCGATCCGGCGCTGCTCGCCCTCAAACCTGAATCTCTGGGCTTTCAAGAGGCAGCGGCGCTGCCTCTGGTGACGATCACCGCCTGGGAAGCCCTCTTCGATCGCGCCCAGATCGCACCGGGACAGAATGTGCTCATTCACGCCGGTACCGGCGGTGTCGGGCACATCGGCGTGCAACTGGCCCGCTGGAGGGGCGCAAAAGTCTTTACCACGATCTCCTCCCTCGCAAAAGCGGAGATCGCGAGGAGCCTCGGAGCCGATGTCGCGATCAACTACCGCGAGCAGAGCGTCGAGGAGTACGTCGCCCAGCACACCGGTGGCCGGGGCTTCGATGTTGTCTTTGACACCATCGGCGGCGACAACCTCGATCGCTCGTTTGCGGCGGCCCGCCTCAACGGCACAGTCGTCTCGATCTCGACCAACCGCAGCCACGATCTAAGTCCCATGCACGCCAAAGGGCTCACCCTCCACGCCGTCTTTATGCTCATCCAGATGATCCACAACCTCAACCGGCAGCACCACGGCGAGATTCTCACCCAGGTAGCCGCCCTGGTGGACGCGGGCAAATTGCGGCCCCTCATCGACGCTCAGCGCTTCTCACTCGCTGAGATCGCTCTCGCCCACAGTTATCTTGAAAGCGGCAGGGCGACGGGCAAGGTCGTCGTCGCTGTTCCTTGAAACTTTGATCGCACGGCTGAACGCTGTGGATGACGCCATCGAAAGACCCGTCCTATGAAAAGACGCAGGCTGCTGGGGGCAGCAACTTTGATCGCAGCGACGAACAACCGGGCCGCTGCCCAGTCCACCCGATCCCGCCCGCTCGCGAGAGTCCAGGTCTCCTTCGAGCGGATCGTCCGCACCGTCGTCGGCCTCAGGCCCTACCGCCCGACCGGCTTTGTCCTCCGCTCAGAGGTCTACGGCGACAAGGTGATCGTTCATAACTACGGCCACGGCGGCGGCGGGGTCTCTCTAAGTTGGGGAACAGCCCAACTGGCAACCGATCTGGCAGCAGCTACCGGCAGGGACCGCTACGCCGTCCTGGGTTGCGGCGCAGTCGGCCTTGCCACCGCCCGCCTGCTACAGGACCGGGGCTTTGCCGTCACGATCTACGCTGCCGAGTTGCCTCCCCAGACAACCTCCAACATCGCCGGAGCCCAGTGGTCGCCCGTCAGCGTCTTCGAGCCTGAAAAGATTTCCCCAGCTTTCAGTGAGCAGTTTGTTCTCGCTTCCCAGCTGAGCTACCGCTACTTTCAAAATCTAGTGGGCGATCACTACGGCGTGCGCTGGATCGAGAACTATTACCTGGGCGAGCAGCCGGATCGGAGCTTTATCGACTACGTGCGCCGCGAGGGGATTGTCTCCCTCTATCCCGATATTGTCTCGCTACAGCCGGGAGACCATGCTTTTGCCGCCCGCTACGTCACCCGCTTTATGACGATGCTCATCGAGCCGCCCGTCTACCTCAACGCCGTGCTGCGCGACTTTCTGTTGCGCGGTGGGACAGTGCGGGTGCAGCGATTCGCCGACCGCAAGCAGATACTTGCCCTGGAGGAAGCGACGATCGTCAACTGTACCGGCCTCGGGGCTAAGTCCCTCTTTGTAGACGACGAATTGATACCGATCAAAGGCCAGCTCTCGGTGCTGCTGCCCCAACCGGAGATCGACTACCTGACCCTCGCACCGGATGCACTCTACATGTTTCCGCGCCGCGACGGCATCCTGCTGGGCGGCACCTTCGAGCGCGGCGTCGGTTCGCCCGAGGTGAACGAGCCGGCCCGCACCCGGATCGTGGGTGCCCATGCCCAAATCTTTGCCCAGATGCATGAAAGATTGCCAGATTGCCGTGCAGGGCTGTTTCAGCCTAAAGGTGCGGCACACCCGGAATCTGGACGCCTTTGAGAATCTGGCAGCCCTTGCCGCAGCGCTTGGCGCAGACATAGCCTGCCTCTATGCTTGACTGGTGCAAAGACGATAGGTGTTTGGCCCGGCGGTCCACAAAATCCCTTGCAAGCGAAATTGCCCTGCTGCCGGCGGGCTGCCCTCTCATCAGGCGCGCTGCAGACACAGCGGACCGTCGTTGGCGGGATTGTTGACAGCGGTACTCACCGGGTATATCTCTATTTGCCCTGCAGAATACGGCACCAGCAAAGGTAGCAACACCTGGGGCTTCTGAACGCTCGTATCCAGCCATAGCTCGTAGCTTTGCGATTCTAAAATCACAGGCATCCGGTCGTGGATCGCTTTTGTCTGCTGGTTGGCAGCCGTGGTCAAGATCGTGCAGGTCTCCAGTTCGCTGCCTCCCGGCTCCTGCCAGTGTTCCCACAACCCGGCAAAGGCAAAGGGTCTGTCGCCATGAGGGTGAATATAAAAAGGCTGCTTTTTATTGCCTGTCCGTTGCCACTCGTAAAAGCCGCTGGCCGGGATCAAGCAGCGACGATACTTGAAGGCAGAGCGAAAGGCAGGCTTTTCGGCAATCGTTTCGGCCCTGGCGTTGATGAGCCGATTGCCGATCGTCGGATCTTTGGCCCAGGCAGGAATAAGACCCCACCGCAGAAACACAGCCCGGCGCTCACCGGAGGCATCGCTGCGGATCGCCACTACCGGCTGCGTTGGAGCGATATTGTAGCGAGCTGCAACCGGCGGCAACTCGCTGAGGGCAAACGCCTCGGCAAGCTCCTCGGCAGAAGAATAAAGCGCAAAACGACCGCACATGGCTCTATTTTATCAGTTCGTGGACTGCTGTCCACCGCCACTACTGGCTTGAGCGGTGTGCAAAGACAATCTGCCCGACTTAAGGGCGGAACTTGCGCAGGACGAGGGTGACGTTGTGGCCGCCGAAGCCGAAGGAATTGGAAAGTGCCACCTCGACCGGCATCGAGCGGGCCTGATTGGGCACGTAGTCGAGGTCGCAGGTCGGATCGGGGTTTTGGAGGTTGATCGTGGGCGGTGCGGTGTCGTGGTAGATGGCGAGGGCCGTCGCGATCGCCTCGATGCCGCCGGAACCGCCCAGAAGATGGCCGGTCATCGACTTGGTGGAGCTGATGGCGGTGCGGCGGGCCGCCTCCTCACCCAGGGCGCTCTTGATCGCCTGGGTCTCGGTGGAGTCGTTGAGGGGGGTGCTCGTGCCGTGGGCGTTGATGTAGCTCACCTGCTCGGGAAATACACTCGCGTCCTTGAGGGCGAGGCGAATGGCGCGGGCGGCACCCTCGCCTGCCGGAGTCGGCGAAGTCATGTGGTAGGCGTCGCAGGTCATGCCGTAGCCGACGATCTCTGCGTAGATGCGTGCCCCCCGCGCCAGGGCACACTGGAGTTCTTCGAGCAGGAGAATGCCCGCTCCTTCGCCAATTACAAAGCCGTCGCGCTCGCTGTCGAAGGGCCGACTTGCGTGAGCCGGATCGTCGTTGCGGGTGGACATGGCGCGGGCGGTGGCAAAACCGGCCACCACCAGGGGGGTGATCGCCGCTTCGGTGCCGCCGCAGATCATTGCCTGGGCCTCACCGTACTGGATGAGCCGAAAGGCGTCGCCGATCGCGTTTGAGCCGGAGGCGCAGGCGGTCACGGTGCAGGAGTTGGGTCCTTTGGCCCCCAGTTGGATAGCGGTGAGACCGGCGGCCATGTTTGGAATAAAAAGCGGCACCATAAAAGGCGAGACCCGCCCCGGTCCCTGTTCGCGCAGGATGCCATCTTGCAGTTCGAGCCAGTCCATGCCGCCGGTGCCGGTGCCGATGATCACGCCGACCTGCTCGCTGTTGAGTTCATCGATCGTAAAGTTGGCGTCGGCAATCGCCTGCTTGCTGGCGGCGATCGCCATCTGCGAGAAGCGCACGGTCCGCTTCACTTCTTTGGGCGTCAGGTACAGGAGCGGATCGAAATTTTTGACCTCGGCGGCGATCTGAACGCTGTGCCGAGAGGAGTCGAAGAGGCTAATCCGGTCGATGCCTGAGCGGCCCGTCACCAAACCCTGCCAGTAGTCCGCCGCCGTATTGCCGATGGGCGTCACCGCCCCGACCCCGCTCACCACCACCCGCTTCTTTTCCATCGGGGTGCTCTCTCCTCGCAAGCTTATCTTTCCAACGATAACAGCCTTCAAAGGAGTAGCCTGGAATCGGAATGTTCGAATAATCGTCCCCAACTCTATGCCCTCAACTTCCACCCGGCCCAAAACGGCCTGTCTTGTCACCTTCGGCTGCCAGATGAACAAGGCCGATTCGGAGCGGATGGCCGGTGCCCTCTGCCACCTTGGCTATCGAATTGTCGAAGAAACTGACAGCGCCGATCTGGTACTGTTCAATACCTGCACGATCCGCGACAACGCCGAGCAGAAGGTCTATTCGTATCTGGGCCAGCAGGTCAGGCGCAAGCGGCGCAATCCTGAGATCACGCTGGTACTGGCCGGTTGTGTCGCCCAGCAGGAGGGCGAGCGGCTGCTGCGGCGGGTGCCGGAGCTGGATCTGGTGATGGGGCCGCAGCACGTCAACCGCCTCGCGGATCTGCTGGAGCGGGTGGCCGAGGGCGAGCAGGTGGTGGCCACCGAACCCATCGAAATCTTTGAGGACATCACCAAGCCCCGCCGCGACAGCGCCGTCACCGCCTGGGTCAACATCATCTACGGCTGCAACGAGGGCTGCACCTACTGCATCGTGCCCAGCGTGCGCGGGCGCGAGCAGTCGCGCACCCCGGAGGCAATCTGCCAGGAGATCTGGCAGTTGGGCGAGCAGGGCTACAAGGAAGTGACGCTGCTCGGCCAGAATATCGACGCCTACGGTCGCGACATCGGTACCAACCTGGCCGCCCTGCTGCGCTCGATCCACAGCGCGCCCGGTATCGAGCGCATCCGCTTTGCCACCTCCCACCCCCGCTACTTCAGCGACGAGCTGATCGCCACCTGTGCCGAGCTACCAAAAGTCTGCGAGCACTTTCATATTCCGTTTCAGTCGGGCGACAACGAAGTGCTGCGGCGGATGGCACGCGGCTACACCCACCAGAGCTACCGGGCGATCATCGACAAGATTCGCGAGCAGATGCCCGATGCCGCCATCAGCGCCGACCTCATCGTCGGTTTTCCCGGCGAGAGCGAGGAGCAGTTTCTGGGCACCCTCGATCTGGTCGAGGCGATCGGCTTCGATGCGCTCAATACCGCCGCCTACTCGCCCCGCCCCGGCACCGCCGCCGCCCGCTGGTCCGGCCAGCTCGACGACGACACCAAACAGGACCGCCTCCAGCGCGTCAACCGGCTGGTGGCCGCAGTTGCCCAATCGCGCTCCCAGCGCTACCTGGGGCGCAAAGAACAGGTGCTCATCGAACAGGCCAGCCCCCGCGACCCTGAGCAGGTGGTGGGCCGCACCCGCACCAACCGCCTGGTCTATTGCAAAGGTGCCATCGACGCATTGCGCGGCCAGCTCGTAGACGTCCGCATCGACGAGGCGCGGGCCTTTTCCCTCAGCGGCCAACTGGTCTGAGGCCGATGGGCGGCAAGCTCTGTATCTTCGGCGGCACCTTCAATCCGGTCCACCGGGGGCATCTGGCGATGGCCCGCGCCGCCTGTAAGCAATTCGACCTCGATCGCCTGCTGTGGGTACCGGCGGGACAGCCGCCCCACAAGCCCCTGCTGGGCAACGCCACGATCGACGACCGCCTGGAGATGGTCCGCCTCGCTATCGCCTCCGAGGCGGGCATGGAGCTGTCGCCCATCGACGCCCATCGGCCTGGCCCGGCCTACGCGATCGACACTCTGGAACTATTGGACCGCGCCTACCCCGAGACCTGCTGGTACTGGCTCCTGGGCGAGGACAGCCTCATAGATCTGCCGGGCTGGCAGCGCGCCTCTGAGCTGATCGGGCGCTGCCACTGGCTGGTCGCCGCCCGCCAGAACAACTCCCGCCTTGAGGGTCAGCTTGTGGAGTTACGGGAGCGTTACCGGGCGCAATTTTCGCCCCTCGCCCATTTTTGGTGCGCCATCTCCTCGACCGGGGTGCGCGAGCGGATAGCTCAGGGACTTGCGATCGACGATCTGGTACCGGGAGCGGTCGCCGCCTACATCCACCGGCACCACCTCTATACGGCGCACCCCCGTTAGCGAAGGTAGCGGCGGAGCTGTCGGGTCAACTTCTTCAAGAAGCCTTCATATTGCATAGCAGGATTCCGGATAATTTGTGAATGTGGCCAGAGGAGCAAACCGGCTCAGTAAAGGCTGACTAACCACCTGGATATCCGGATGGATAGTGACATAAAAATCAAGCTCTGTCCGAAAGGCAGTTTTTGATTTGGTTGCCAACGCCGATACTGCCAGTATGTCCTTTATGCAGTAGAGACCTTATGCAGACCCTTTCTCAGCAAGTCGCAGCTACGCCCAAATTTGCGGTTCTCGGCAAAGTGCTCGTCGAGATGGGCCTGGTCAACGAGTATCAGTTGCACTGCGCCCTCGACTATCAAAAAGAAGAGGCCGAGCACTTTCAAAAATGGCGGTTGCTCGGTGAAATTTTTGTCGAGTGGGGGCTGATCACCCGCAGCCAGCTCGTGGCGGCGGTCGATCGGCAGTACTTGCAAAACGAGAAGTGGTTGTTTCGAGCCCGGACCCACCCCTCGGCGCGCAGCCTGGGCAAGCGCACGATCGATCTGGTAGGAGCGGCGGTCGGCTTGAGCCTCACCGCCTGTCTGTTACCGGCGATTGCCCTCGCCATCTACCTCGAAGACAGAGGACCGATCTTTTTTGCCCAACCGCGCATGGGCCTGCGCGGACGGCAGTTTACAATCTGGAAATTTCGTTCGATGGTGCCGGATGCGGAGGCAAGAAAGCTCACCGTAGCCGGGAGCAGCATCTTTTTTAGCCCAGCCGCCGATCCGCGCATCACGGGCGTTGGCCGGGTGCTGCGCAAATTGAACCTCGACGAGTTGCCCCAATTTTGGAACGTGCTTTTAGGCCAGATGAGCCTGGTGGGCACGCGACCGCCCACCCTCGACGAGGTCAAGCACTACTCAGAAACGCAGTGGCAGCGATTGCTGGTCAAGCCGGGGATCACCGGTCTATGGCAGGTGAGTGGCAGCCGCCACGCCCAGAGTTTCGATCAGGTACTGCAGCTTGACAGCGAGTACCAGCAAAGCTGGAGTGTCCGGCGGGATCTGGCGATTGTCTTCAAGACGCTCTACTGCGCTCTGTTTCGGCGGGGGAGGCTCTAGGGCGATGAAAGTTCTGCTGGTCTGCTCTTCCGGGGGGCACTTTGCTGCGATGCTGCGGCTGCAACCGTTCTGGCAGGCCCACGAGCGCAGCTGGGTCACTTTTCGTTCTGCGGCGACTGCCGGAGTGCTGGCGGGGGAGCGCGTCTACTGGGCCTTCAGCCCGACCAACCGCAATTTGATCAATCTGGTGCGCAATCTGGTGCTGGCGGTAACAGTCCTCATCACCGAAAAGCCCGATCTGGTGCTCACCACCGGGGCGGGGGTGGCCGTGCCCTTCTTGCTTCTGGGCAGGTTGCGCCGCTGCCGCGTCGCCTTCGTCGAATCGATCACCCGCACCGAGTCGCTGAGCATGTCCGCCCGGCTGGTGCTGCCCTTCAGCGAAGTCTACGTCCAGTGGCCCGAACTGCAAAAGCAGTACCCCAAAACGATCTACACCGGAGCCCCTTTTTTATGATCTTCGTCACCGTCGGCACCGAACAGTTTCCCTTCAATCGCCTGCTCCACTGGGTAGCGCGGGCGATCGAAAGAGGCGACATCCGCGAGGAGGTGATCGTCCAATCCGGTGCCTGCACCGACAGGGTGCCCGGTGCCCAGACCTTTTCGCTACTGAGCCAGCCTGAATTTGATCGCTGTGTGCAGCAGGCGCGGTTGGTGATCAGCCACTGCGGCGAGGGGTCTTTTTTGCAGCTGAGTACGGCCAACCGGCCCTTTGTGCTGGTGCCGCGCCGCTGCGGTCTGGGGGAGCACCTCGACGATCACCAGTGGGAGCTGGCGCGGGTGCTCGATCGGGTTGGGGTGCCGGTGGCCTGGATTCCCAACGACATTGGCCGCTTTGTCAACAGACCGGTGCCGGTGGCGACCGCTGCGCTATCGAGCCAGTCCCTGCTTCGTTGTCTGACGGAGCACTTCGCACAGCAGACACCTTCAAGAGGAGCGACGAACCGATGAAAGCCTACTTGTTGGCCGCCGGGACCGGTAGCCGCCTGCGACCGATGACCCAGTGGCTGCCCAAGCCCCTGGTACCCTTTCTCAACCAGCCGCTGGTGCATTACCAGCACCAGCAACTCCTGGAGCACGCCGCTCACGTCCGCTTCAACATCAGCTACCTCGCCGCTCCCCTCACCGCCTACGTCAATTCGGTGCCGCGAACGAGCTACAGCCTCGAAGCGCAACCGCTCGGTTCGGCGCGCACGGTCTGGCAGGAGCGGGACTACTTCGATGAGACGACGATCGTCGCCTGCGCCGATGTGCTCGCCGACTACCCGGTGGAGCAACTGCTCGCAAACCACCGCGCCAGCGGAGCCCTGGTGACGATCGCCACCACCACCGTCGATGATCCGCGCCGCTTTGGGGTGATCGTGAGCGCTCCCGACGGTCGCATCGAGGCGTTTCAAGAAAAACCGGAACTGCCCGCCTCCAACACGATCAGCACCGGCATCTACGTCTTCGAGCCCGAGGTGCTGCGCCACTGGAACAGCCACTGGCAGGATTTAGGCGGCGAAGCCTTTCCGCACCTTCTGGCCCAGGGGGTGCCCCTCAACGCCTGGGCGCTACCGGGCGACTGGCAGGACGTGGGCACGGGGGAAAACTATCTATTTTTGCAACTGCGGCGTCTGGGCGGCAACAGCCTCGTCCATCCCGAGGCGTGCGTCCACCCGAGCGCTACCCTCCAGCGCACCGTCGTCGGTGCCGGTGCCCTAATCGAAGCCGGAGCCACCCTCACCAACTGCATCGTCTGGCCCGAGACCCACGTCGAAGCCGGCGCAAGCATCGGCCTGTCGGTGCTCGCTCCCCAGTTCAGCCTGCGCCTCGATCGCCGCCAGCGCACCCAGACGGTGCCGGTCGATCGCCGTCAGGCGCTGCGCTACATCTCGTAGGACCACCCGGACCCGTGCTCGATCAAACTGTGAATATCCCTAACTGTGCCGTAATCCAGCAGGCACTCCTTGAAGATCGCTTCGAGCTGTGGTTTCAGCCGGTCTACCGCGCTGCTACCGGGGCGGTCGTCCACAACGAAGCCCTCCTGCGCTTGCGCGACGGCGACGGCGGGGTGCTCCTGCCCGGTCGCTTTTTGCCCCTGGCCGAGCAGGCCGGACTGATGCGCGAACTGGACCTGCGGGTGATCGAAAAGGCGATCGCTTTTTTACAGCAAGAAGACAGGCTCTGCCTCTCGGTCAACCTCTCAGGCGAGAGTCTGGCGGATCCGGGTTTTGCCGGACTTGTGATCGAGCGGCTGGGAGGAGCCGCTATTGCGCCGGAACGGTTGGGTTTTGAACTCAAAGAAAAGGACGTCCTCGCCGACCTCGATGCCGCCCGCACCTGGATCGCGGTGCTCAAAAAATTTGGCTGTCCCATTGCCCTCGACGACTTTGGCTTTAACCTCACCGCCTGCGAGTACCTGCGGGATCTGCCCGTCGATGTCGTCAAGATCGATGGCCGCTTTATCCGCAGCCTCAAAGCCGAACCGCTCTACCGGACGCTGGTGCAGGCGATGAACAGCGTCGTCCATGCCTGCGGCAAGCGGACTCTCGCCGAATCGGTAGAAGATGCCGAGACGCTGGGCCTGTTGCGACAGCTCAAGGTGGATTACCTGCAGGGCTACCACCTGAAGCGCCCCGACGCCGCTACCACCGCCACCGCCACCGCCGCTCTGCGCTATCCGGCGCGGGTGCTGCTGGCGCTGGCAGCCCTTTACCTGTTCAAAAGTGCCCTCAATATCAACCTCTTCGAGGATTTTCACCTGTGGGAACTGCCGCTGGTGCTGCTGCGGTGGTTCTGGCCCAATCTGTCCTGAGTCTCTAAGGAAGCAAAGATGAACTGCAACCGTGTCAAAAAACAGCGTACCCCAGCCGCCCTGGTCGCTGTCCTGCTGCTGGCGGCCACGGCCCCGCTCGGGGCGATGCCGCTCTCGCCCGGCGACAAAGTCCGGCTGGTCCTGCCCGAAGGCGAAGGCTTCAGCGGCAGCTACGAGGTAGACGGGGGCGGCGCGCTCGATCTGCCCCACCTTGGCCGCTTGCCGGTAGCGGGGCTGGAGCCGGAGGCCGCCGCCCGGCGCGTCTCTGAGACCCTGGTGGAGGAGGGCTACTTTCAAAAAGCGTTTGCCCGCACCAACCTGCAGGTGCTCGCCTGGGCTCCGATCAACGTCGAGGTCGAAGGGGCGACCTTCAACCCCGGTCGGGTGCTGATCAATCCCCGACCCGTCAAAGAAGGGCGCGAGGACGAGGCGGCGGATCTGCCCGGCGACGCCACCCTCGAGCGCAACCTGGCAGCCGCCCTGCGGGCTGCCGGTGGTGTCAGACCGAACGCTGACCTGGCCCATATCCGGTTGATCCGCGCCGGGGTCGAAAAAACCGTCGATCTAAGCGGCGTGCTCACCGACGGAGCGATCGAGGATGTGCCGCTGCAGGCGGGCGATCGGATCGTCGTACCGGCGGTCGCGACCTTTCAAGCCAGCCTGGTCCGCCCCTCGCAGATTACACCGCCGGGGATCATGGTGTTCTTGTCGAACCTCACCCAGCCTGCCACCAACAACGCCAGCTCCCACGTCGATCGCGACGTGCGCGAATTTGCCTACGGCTCGCGTTTTTCGCAGGCGGTGATCGCCGCCAACTGCCTGGGCGGCACCCAGACCACCAACGCCGATCGCTACGCCGTGCTGGTGCGCACCAGCCGCGAAACCGGTGAGACCAAAACCCTCGATCGATCCATCGAACAGCTCATCCGCCACTCCGATGACACCAACAACCCCCTGCTCATGCCCGGCGACGGCGTCGCCTGCTACGACTCGGGGGTGACCAACACCCGCAGTATCTTCCAGCTGGTGGGCGACATCCTCAATCCGTTCAGCCTGCTTTTTGGTCCCGCTCGTATCCTCCGGTGAAGTCATGACAAAAGCATTTCCAGTTCCTGAATTACCCCGCGACCTCGGTGGCCCGAAGCTCTCCGTCAGTCGCCATCTGCTTCTTGGCCTGGCGGCGAACGTCGGCATCTGGGGCCTGGCGGCGGCATTTTTGGTCGGGGCACCGCGCTCCTACACCAGCGAATGGGCGCTCATCCTGCCGGGCTCCGGCATGGGGACGAACATCACCCTCGCCGATGTCGGCCAGGCGAGTTCGTCGGTCAACTCGCCCTACGCCAGCTCCAGCATCGATCCACGGGCCAACTACAAGGCGGTGGCCGAGAGCGAGCCGGTGCTCCAGGCGGCAGCAAAGAGCCTGGGTCTGACGGCGCGCACCTTTGGCCAGCCGCGCATCAAACTGCCGGACCAGTCCTCGGTGATCGAGTTTGCCCTCAACGCTTCCACGCCCGAGCTGGCCCAAAAAAAATCCCGCGCCCTGGAGGCGGCCTTTGAAAAGCGCCTCGACCAGCTGCGCACCGACGAGATGGAGCGGCGCGAGGCAAGCATCGAAGCGGCCACCGCCAGTGCCCGCCAGAAGTTGCAGCGCGCCCAGCAGGCGGTCCTGCGCTACAAGGCGCACTCGGGCCTCAGTTCCACCGATCAGGTGAGCAACCTGACAGCGACGATCGAACAACTGCACAAGGAGCAGGCCGAAGTCCTCGCCCAGGGCCGCCTCACCAGCACCCAGCTCGCCCAGCTCACCCAGACGATGAAACTCTCGCCCGGCGGGGCAGCGGACGCCTTCGTGCTCCAGGCCGACCAGATCTTCCAGGAGCACCTCAAGGACTACAGCGAGGCGACCACCGCCCTGCAGGTGCTGCAGACAAAGTGGGGGGCGAACCATCCGACCGTAGCGAAGGAACTCGCTCGCCGCGAGGCCGCCCACACCGGCATGATCGAGCGGGCACGGGCACTGCTCGGCAGCCAGGCGAACGACAACCGCCTGCAGCAGTTGAGCTTGATGTCGAGTGCTGCCGGCGGCGGCAGCCGGGAGAATCTCTTTCGCGAGCTGGTCGCCACCCAGGCCCAGAGCCGGGGTCTGGCAGGTCAGGCAGAAGAATTGACCCGCCAGATCGCAAAACTCGAAACGAAGCTCAGGATGCGCACCGCCCAGCAGACGGGCCTGGAAGGGCTGCAGCGCAACCTTCAGCTGGCGGAGACAGTCTTTACCTCGACCCTTGCCAAGCTGGACGTGGGCAAATCGGACATCTACGCCTCCTATCCCCTCGCCCAGCAGTTGATTGCTCCCCAGCTGCCGGAGGAACCGAGTTTCCCCAGCCCGCTCTACACACTTTTAGGAGCGCTGGTCGGTTCGTTTCTCGTCAGCGCCGGTATCTTTGCCCACTGGCTGCGGGGACGCACCGATGAAGCCGCGTAACTTCGAGGAGTGGGCCGTCTGGTGGGCGATCGTCGGCACCTACGGGTTTTATCTGGTGGGCGGCCTCTACATTCTCGCCCCGGTCCTGGCCTGGACCCTGACGGGCTGTTTGATCTGGCGGTTGTGGCGGCAGAACGCCGCCACGCCCCAGGGCGAGCGCGTGCAGATCCCGGTGGGGGTCGCCGTCTGGGTGCTCTCGATGCTGGCGATGGAACTGGCGCTCGTCGTCGGTCACCTCGACTTCGATCTGGGCACCGCCTCGCTCATCAAGTCTTCGATCGGCTGGGCCAAGGGCTGGGCGCTGCTGGCGCTCTTTCCGCTCATCGGCTGCCTGAAGATCCGCCCCCAACTGTTGAGCCGGGCGGCCTGCCTGCTCGGGCTGCAGACGCTCATCGTACTGCCGCTTTTTGTTGCCGCCTACCTGCTCAAACTGCCCCCCACCCTCTACGTCTCGCCGCTGCAGGTGGTGGGCGGGCCGGGGCCAGAATTTTTTAGCCTCAGCCTCTACGAAATCGATCCGGGTAACGGCCTGCCGCGCTGGCGGCTGTTTGCTCCCTGGGCACCGGCTCTCGGGATGACAGCGAACGTCTATTTTTATCTCGCCCTGGCGGAGCGCGATTGGCGCTGGCGCTGGGTAGGAACGCTCGCCTGCGTCGCGATGTGCCTCATCTCTCAGTCGCGCCTCGCCGCCCTGGCCCTGCCGGTTGTCTGGGGAATCACCTGGCTGCTTGCCAACCTCTACCGACCGGGGGTGCTGGTCGGTAGCGGCCTCGCCGCGACGGCCCTGGGTCTGTTGCAATCACCCGTGCGCGAAGCCTACGAGAACTTTGCCCGCGCCTTTGAAGGGGCACGGGCCAACTCCTCGCGGGTACGGGATCTCCTGGGCCGCATCGCCTTCGACCGCTGGCAGAACGAGGCTCCCGTCTGGGGCCATGGGGTGCTCGAACCCGGCCCCCACAGCGTCGAGCACATGCTCATCGGCTCGCACCATACCTGGCTTGGCCTGCTTTTTGTCAAAGGAGCGGTGGGCTTTGCCGCCCTGGCTGCACCGATGCTCTGGAGCGGCGTCGAGCTATTCGTCAAGCTGCGCACCAGCGCGCTTGCCCGCGTGGCGATGAGCATGTGGCTGATTCTGCTGCTCTACACCTTTGGCGAGAACTTAGAAATTCTTGCCTACCTGTTCTGGCCCGCCCTGGTGGTCTTAGGCAGCGCCCTCGCCGAGCGGCAGGAGCAGGCTGTGGGCGATTGCGCCCCCCAACAGCAAACCGTTGGTTGAGGAGTGATACATGTATTTAACGGCAAAAGACCGCGAAGATGCGCCCCTGGTATCGGTGGTCATCCCCGCCTACAACGCCGGGCGCTTTATCGCCGCCACCCTCGAATCGGTCCTCGCCCAGACCTACAGCCACCTGGAGGTGCTGGTGGTCGATGACGGCTCAAGCGACCAGACCGCCGAAATTGCCCTCGCCTTTGCCGCCCGCGACCAGCGGGTAATCGTGGTAAGCCAGGCAAACGCCGGGGTGGCCGCCGCCCGCAACCTGGGCATCGAGCGTTCCCGAGGCGCGTTCATCGCCCTGGTCGATGCCGACGACATCTGGTATCCCGACAAGCTGAGCCTGCAGGTGCAGTGCTTCGAGCAATCGGGAGCAGCCGTGGGCCTGGTCTACACCTGGTCGGCCCACATCGACGCCGAGGGAAAGCTGACCGGCGGCTACATTGCCTTCAAAGAAGAAGGAGATGTCTACCTCCCCTTGCTCTATCGCAACTTCGTGGGCAACGGCAGCACGCCCCTGATTCGAGCTGGCTGTCTGCGGCGGACGGGCGGCTTTGCCGCTGAATTTCGCGAGCGCCGCGCCGGCGGCTGCGAGGACTGGGATCTCTACTTGCGCCTGGCGGAGGTGTGCGAATTTCGGGTCGTGCCCCAATTGCTCACCGGTTATCGCCAGCTTCCGGCCAGCATGTCCGCCAACTACGAGGCGATGGAGCGCTCCTTTGCCCTGGTGATCGAGCGCGCCTGCCAGCGGCGGCCCGCCCTGCCGGCTCTGGTCAGCCGCTGGGCAGCGAGCGACGTGTGCTGCTACCTGGCCAACCTGGCCCGCCAGAATGGCCACCATCGAGCCAGTTTCACCTGGGCGCTCAAGTCTATGGGCCTCGATCCAGCTGCCCTGTTGCGCTTTGAGCTTTATCGAGACCTCATCGAAGGCGCGCTGCTGCCGCTGGTGGGTCCAGACCGCCATCCCTTGCAGCACCTGAGGCACCGCTGGCGCACCGACCGCTTCGAGATGGCCGATGTCGAGCGGCGCATCGCCCACCACAACCGGCGGCTCTGGCCGCACTACGAGCGCCATCGCCTCCGCCGCCTCGTCGGCGCATCGCCGTCAGCCAATTCCCTCAACGCCGGGGTGTCAGTGTGAATTTTCGCCTTCGCCTGCAAGAAAAACTCTCCGACCGGTTCGTGCGCAACCTGGGCTGGTTGGGAGCCGCTCAACTCGTCAACCGCGTCTTTCGTCTGGCGACGACGGTGGTGCTCGCCCGGCTTCTCGCTCCGGACGACTACGGTCTGGCAGCCCTGGTGCTCACCACCAACGAATTTGTGAACGTCTTTACCCGCTGCGGCATCGGCACCAAGCTCATCCAGGCCCGCGAAGAAGACATGCCAGTCTACTGCGACACGGCCTACTGGCTCACCTGGATCGTCTGCATTGTCCTTTTTGTCGGCCAGTGCGCCCTCGCCCTGCCGGTGGGGCTCTTTTATGGCCGCAGTGCGATCGTGCTTCCAATCTGTGCGATGGCCCTCGTCTACCTGACGCTGCCCTTTGGCTACGTCCAGGCGATGCTTTTGATGCGCGAGAACCGGCTGGAGGTCGGGGCGCTCACCAACGCCGTGCAGCTGTCGGTCGATTGTTTGCTCACGATCGCCTTTGCTCTGGGGGGGCTCGGCCTGTGGGCGGTGATCTTGCCCAAGATCCTGGTCGCACCGCTCTGGTCGCTCATTCATATTTACAACCATCCCTGGCGGGCTCCCCGGCAGTTTACCCTGGCGCGCTGGCAGGAGATCTTCCGCTTTGGCCGCAACGTCCTCGGGGTCGAACTGCTCGCCACCCTGCGCGCCAACGTCGATTACCTGCTGGTGGGCCGCTTTTTGGGCGTCGAAGCGCTGGGGGTCTATTACTTTGCCTTCAACGCCGGTCTGGGCATCAGCCTCAGCTTGATCTCGGCCTTTGACATGGCCCTCTACCCCCACCTGTGCGCCGCCAACCAGCAACCGGAACAGCTGCGCCAGCGCTTTCATCGAGCCCTCAAGACCCTCGCGCTTTTGTTCGTTCCGCTCGTACTGCTGCAGGCGAGCCTCGCCCCGTTCTACGTGCCGATTATCTTCAGCTCCAAGTGGGCCGCCGCTGGAGCGATACCGGTGCTCGTTCTCATCTGCCTTTCGGCTTTGCCCCGGCCCTTCGCCGGTGCCGCCTCCCAGGTGTTGCACGCCCTGAACCGGCCCGAAGTCGATCTGCAGTGGAACCTGCTATTTACGCCGCTGCTGATCGTCGCGCTGTTGGCCGGCCTCAATTGGGGCATCCTCGGGGTGGCTGCCGCCGTGCTCGCCACTCACCTGCTGCTGCTGCCGCTATTTGCGCTCTGGGCAGACCGCTACTGCTTTACGAGCGCCCATTCGCCTGTTCCTGCGTCCGTCTGATACCCGCCGGAGAGCTTCGATGCCAAAAGTTTCTGTGATCGTTCCTGTCTACAACGTCGAGCCCTACGTGGCCGCCGCCCTGCACTCGGTCCTCGATCAGACCTACCGGGACTTCGAGGTGATCGTCGTCGATGACGCCTCTCCCGATCGCAGCGTCGAGATCTGCCGCTCCTTTCGCGACCCGCGCCTGCGCATCGTCCAGCAGGCCAATCGGGGCTTAGCCGGAGCGCGCAACACCGGCATCCGCCACGCCCGAGGCGAGTACCTGGCCTTTCTTGACTCCGACGATCTCTGGGCAGCGACCAAGCTCCAGAAGCACGTCGCCCACCTCGACAGCCACCCCGAGGTCGGCCTCAGCTTCAGCCGCTCCGCATTTATCGACGGGGCAGGCCAGCCCCTCAACTACTACCAGATGCCCCGTCTGAGCGGCATCGACGCCGCCCACCTGCTCTGCCGCAACCCGGTCGGCAACGGCTCCGCCCCGGTGATCCGGCGGCAGACGCTTGCGGACATCGCCTATCCAGGCGAGCGGGAAGGCGAACCGTGCTACTTCGACGAGCAGTTTCGCCAGTCAGAAGATATCGAGTGCTGGGTGCGCATCGCCCTCCAGACCGGCTGGCAGATCGAGGGCATCCCCGAGGCGCTTACCTTTTATCGGGTAAATGCCGGTGGCCTCTCCGCCGTTTTGCTCAAGCAACTGGCTTCCTGGGAGCGGATGATCGAAAAGACCCGCAGCTACGCTCCAGAACTCATCGCCGCTGCGGGCAACCTGGCGCGGGCCTACCAGTTGCGCTACCTGGCCCGCCGGGCCGTTCAGCTGCGCGACGGGGCGATGGCCGTCTCCCTGATGCGCCGCGCCATCGCGACTGACAAGCGCATTCTTATCGAGGAGCCGCGCCGCACCCTGCTCACCGCCCTTGCCGCCCTCGTCCTGCTCGCGGTGCCGGCGGATCTCTTTAACCGGCTCGAAGCGTTCGGGATGCGCCGGGTCGCCCGGCAGCAGGAGCGGATCATCGCCGCCTCGGGACTGTCTGCTCCGTGAGATGCCCGCTGTTGCTGTTGCTGCTGCTCCTGTTCTGGAGCGCTCCGGCCCGCCTGGTGCGCGCCTACCAGTGGGGGAGCGTCGCGATCGGGGGCGGCGGCTATATCACCGGGATCTACCTCCATCCAAAGGCAGCCGGCCTCGCCTACCTGCGCACCGACATCGGCGGCTTTTATCGCTGGAACGGGTCGAGCCACTGGATTGCCCTCACCGACGGCTTTACTGCCGATCAGAGCAACTACTACGGCGGCGAAGCCCTCGCCCTCGATCCCGCCGATCCCAACCTCGTCTACATCGCCTGCGGCAAAGACCTGAGTGTACCCGGTGCCCTGTTCAAATCCACCGATCAAGGGGCGCACTGGAGCCCCCTCGGCCTGAACGTGCCGATGGGGGGCAACGCCGATCGGCGCTGGGCCGGGGAGCGGCTGGCGGTCGATCCTTTCGATTCGCGGCTGCTCTTATTTGGATCGCGCCGGAACGGCCTCCTGCGTTCGAGCGACGGCGGCATGAGCTGGAGCGCGGTGTCTATTCCCGCCGTTCACCTGAGCGACGGCATCGGCGTGCTCTCCCTCGCCTTCGACAGCCGCACCCGTGGCCTTGTCTACCTCAACGCCTACGGCGACGGCATCTATCTTTCTCAAGATAGTGGCCTGCACTGGAGCCGGATCCCAGGCAGCCCGGACGGAGCCCTGCGGCTTGCGGTATCCGGCGACGGTTCCCTCTACGTGAGCCACAGCCAGGGGGTGGCCCGGTACGCGGCGGGCCAGTGGTCGGACCTCTCGCCCGAAGCGAATACCAGCTTCGATGCATTGGATGTCTCGCCCCTCGACCCCCGCCAGATCCTCGTCGCCACCGACCAGAGCAGCGATACTCATATTTATTATTCTAAAAATGGCGGCACTTCCTGGACCCTGCTCTCGCGCTCGCTCGCAAGCACCCTGCCCTGGTTCGATCCTGCCGCCTTCACAAGAAGCACAGCGGCGGTCGCCTTCGACCCGTTCGTGGCGGGCAAAGCCTGGCTGAGCGACTGGTACGCCGTCTATCAGACCGCCGACTTCACCGCCCAACCGACGATCTGGCGCAACGCTGTGGGCGGCATCGAGCAGACCGTCACCTTTGGCCTGAGCGCCCCGGCGAGCGGGCCGCTCCTGGTGAGTGCGATCGCCGATCTCGACGGCTTTGTTCACGACCGGGGGTTGGATGCCGCCCCGAGCCAGACCTTCGGCGGCAGGAGCGGCCCCTGGTACCAGGACACCTACAGCCTCGACAGCGATCCTGCGGCACCCCTGCAACTGGTGCGCGTCGGCGGCAACCGCTGGCAGAACCCCTACCAGGGCGGTGTAGCCGTCTCAGGCGACGGCGGACGCACCTGGAGGAGCAGCGGTTCCTTCCCGGCTGGAACGATCCCGCTGCGCGTAGCGATGGCGACCGGCAACCCGAGCCGCTTCGTGGTTGTGACAAGCAACGGGCTGCCGCTTTTTACCAGCAACGGCGGTCAGACCTGGCAGCCGGTGAGCGGCCTGCCGCTGGGCCCCACTGGTCCCTGGTACTGGGGGCAGCCCCTCGCCGCCGATCGGGTGGAGGCGAACACTTTTTATTACTACAGCGGCGGCACCGTCTACCGCAGCGACGACGGAGGCGAGCGCTTCGCTTCGCTCACCAGCACCCTGCCCGCCCAGGACGGGGCGCTGCTTAAAACTGCTCCCGGCAGGCAGGGCGAGGTCTGGCTCAGCCTGGATGGCGAGGGCCTGTACCATTCGATCGACGCTGCCCATAGCTTCCAGCCCATCGCCAGCGTTCAACAGGCGCATCTGTTTGCCCTCGGTAAACCCGCCCCCGGCAGCACCGTCCCGGCCCTCTACCTCTACGGCAGCGTGGTCGGTCTGGGATCGGGTATCTTCCAGTCCCTCGACGCCGGGCAGAGCTGGACGAGTATCGGCAACTTCGCTCTGCCCATCGGCGACGCCCCAAACACGATGGAGGCAAGCTGGCAGCGCTTTGGACTGGTCTTCGTCGGCACCAATGGCCGGGGCATCTACTACGGTATGCCTGCAGCCGGAAATTGAGCGTCTGGCAGTGTGCAGCAGAAAATAGATAAGCGCGCCTGCTGGTTAGACTGAAGTCCAGGCGCGTTCAGGACGCAGCGATGAGCGACTCGTACACCCGCCGATTTCCTACCGCTGAAGAGTTGCCCGACTCCGACGACACCCCCGTGGACAACGAACTGCAGGATCTGATCCCCAGTCTGCTCAAGCGCCTGCTCGCCTCTATCTGGCCCGAGCGCTACGACTGGTTCTGGGGCACCGACATGGGCATCTACTTCGACCCAGACGATCCGCCCGTCGTCCCCGATGGCTTTTTAGCGCTGGGCGTGCCCCGCGTCAAAGACGAGAACCTGCGCAGAAGCTATGTGCTCTGGGAAGAGAACACCGCGCCGATCCTGGCGCTGGAGGTGGTCTCGCGCTCGCGGCGGGGCGAGTATCGCCAGAAGAAGATCGACTATGCCGAGCTGGGCATCCGCTACTACGTCATCTACAACACCCAGCGGCGGGTAAAGGCCACCTTTGAGGTGTACCGGCTGGAGGGTGAGGAGTACGTGCTGTTGGAGGGCAATCCGGTGTGGTTGCCGGAGGTGGGTCTGGGGCTCGGTGTGGAGCGGGGAATAGATCAAGGAGTGGAGCGCGAGTGGCTCTATTGGTACGACGAGGCGGGCCATCGCTACCCCACACCGGAGGAGCGGGAGCAAGCGGCACGACAGCGGGCAGAAACAGCAGAACAGCGGGCAGAAACAGCAGAACAACGCGCCGAGCGGCTGGCCGAGCGGCTGCGGGCTCTGGGCGTCGATCCAGACGCCTGAGCAGACTTTTTTGCGCTGTTCTCAGCGGCTTTTTTTGAGCACCGAAAGCGAGCCGTAATCTTCCGGATGGGCCGTGCTCAACTCCAGGCCGCTCTCGCGGTCGGCGAGGGCAATCGCGTGCATCAGCTTGGCAATCCAGGCGCGCACCAGAAGCAGCCCGCCCAGGACCAGCAAAAATAGACAGATAGAGAGAATCTGGCCGGCGGGAGTCTTGAGGACTTCGTGGACGATCACCTCGCGCAGCACCGAGACGATCGTCACCTCGACGGCGACGCTCACCGAGATCCGGTGCTCGCGCAGGTAGATGATGAGCAAGCGAAAAAGCTCGACCAGGATCAAGACGAAGAGAATTTCCGCCGAGACCTCCTGAAAGTCCAGCGGCTGGAGCATCAGCTGCAACAGAGCCCAGAGCTTGAGCACCATCACCCCAAAGAGGCTGAGGCACAGCGACATGACAATCAGATCCTGGACGTTTTCGAGTCTGTCGATGATCAAGGAGCGGACGGTGACATCGATCTGATCGGCGGTGGGCTCTTTGCGCATCGGTCTACCCCATCAGTAGGACGTTGTCGATGACGTGGATGACGCCGTTGTCGGCCTCCACATCGGCGAGGACGACGGTGGCGTTCTTGACCTCGAAGCCGTCGGGGGTGGTGGCTCGAATCGGAATGTCTGCCCCTTCTAGAGACGTGAGGGTGTCGATATCGGCCAGATCCGCCTGGCGGTAGCGACCGGCGACGACGTGGTAGGTGAGGATGCGGGCCAGTTGGGGCGGATTCTGGACGAGGGTGGTGATCGTGCCGGGGGGCAACTTGGCGAAGGCAGCGTCTACCGGGGCAAAGACGGTAAAGGGACCGGGGCTTTTGAGGGCGTCCACCAGCCCCGCCACCTGCACGGCGGTGACGAGGGTCTTGAACGAATCGTTGCTGACGGCAATCTCGACGATGTCGGGCATGAGGGGCTCCCTTGCTTAGCGGTAGTCCGAGCGCTGTACGTCCCGCAGCCGCGCCTCCGGCCTGAGGAAGCGGTCCATCTGCCCTTCAAAGAACTGGCGGTTGGCCATCAGGTGGCGCGGATTGGGATCGTCGAGGGGATAGAGCAGAGCGGTGCGCAGCGCCTGGATGACAGCGGAGGTGACGACGTACATCGAGCGCTGGAAGGTGATGCCCAGTTGCACGAGCATGTCGTCTTCGCCCCGGCAGTGGCGCTGATAGTACTCCACCAGGTACGGCGGCAGAAAATGGAGCATGTCCTGCATCAAGAGCGTCGGTGGAATGCCCGCCGTCCCCACCGGGAAGACGTCGGCATAAAGAATGCCGTAATGAAAGTCCTTTTGATCGACTGGGATCTGGTGGGCCTGGGCGTTGTAGGACTTGGTGCCCCGAAAAGGCGCGGTGCGGTAGAAGACCGCCTCGACGTAGGGCAGGGCCGCCTCGTAGAGCCAGGTAAAGCCCTTCGATTTGGGGATCACCTCGTAGCACTCGCCCCGGATATAGACGTGGTGGTAGATGGGCCGCCCGGCAATGGCAAAGATGCCGTTGACCAGAAAGTTCATCGCCTCCGGCACGGTGCGGAGCTTGCCCTCGTCGTAAAGATCGGACATCTCAAAGAAGACCGGAGCCATCACCTCCCAAAAAAGGCCCAGGTTGGCGTAGTAGGACGCCTGGCGGCACTGCTCGATGAACATGTCCGGAAAGAGCCTGTGCAGGGCGAGCATCGCCGGGTTGCCCCGGAAGTAAGCTTCGATGGCGCGGTTGGCGTTCGCCTTGTACTCGTCGCTGTCGAGGTACGGATCGAAGCGCCCGCCCATGCCCCGGTGCCAGAGCATAGCCCGCATACACATCTCGGCAAATTCCATGTTGACCCGGTCGTGCCAGAGGTGGTGGAGCAGCCGGGGCAGACGGCCCGTCTCGCCGCGCTCCATAAAGGCCAACAGCTCCGGGTGGGCGGTCGCCTCACCCCGCCAGATGCGCAGATCCGCCGTGTCCCCGGCGTAGTGGTTGTGCAGTTCCAGGTACTCTTTGGGCAAAAAGTACTTGAAAAAAGGCAGCGGTTCGAGAAAGACGCGCTCGCCGATATAGAGCAGATCCCGCCAGTAAAAGTCCATCGGTACGGCGTAGGCTTTGTAGATGCCGATAATCTGCATCAGGTTCTCGGGCGTGTCCGGCAGCATCGCTCCGCCCGCTTCGAGGCGATGGACGATCTCGGCGTGGGGGTGGCGGGAGGGAGGCAGCTTGGCCCTGGTAGCAACGGCGTTCATCGAATCGCTCCTGGTAGTGGAATCGGTATCTAGTGCAGGCTGAGCTTGGCGACGGGCACCGGGCGGGGCACAGCGGCGGCAAGGGCGTCGGTGGTGCTCTCAGACCAGTGGGTGAGCCACGAGGGCTGGATGCCCAGAACAAAGATGAGGGCGACCAGCACCAGCGCCGGGATGCGCTCGGACCAGCGGATGGTCGGATAGTAGGCGCGGGAGTTGTCGAGGCGGCCAAAGCAGGTGCGGCTGAGGAGAATGACGAAGTAGACAGCCGTGAGGCCGCTGCAGACCACACAGAGCAGGGTCGCCACCGGAAAGACGGGGAAGCTGCCCTGCAGGACGAGAAATTCGGCAATAAAGCCCACCAGACCGGGGATACCGGCGCTCGCCATCCCTGCCAGCACCAGTAGAGCGCTCGCCAGAGGCAGGCCGCGCACCGGATTCATCAGGCCGTTGAGCACGTCGAGGTCGCGGGTGCCGGCTTTTTCTTCGATGATGCCCACCAGATAAAACAGCACCGCGAGGATGAGGCCGTGGCTCACCATCTGCAGGACGGCTCCCAGCAGGCTGAGGGGCGTCTCCGCCGCCAGCCCCAAAAGCACGTAGCCCATGTGGCCGATCGAACTGTAGGCGACCATGCGCTTGATGTCTTTTTGGGCAATCGCCGCGAACGCGCCGTAGATGGCGCTGATCGCTCCCAGGGTAGCGAGCCCCGGCGCGGTGAGGTTCCAGGTCTCAGGAAAAAGTCCCAGCCCAAAGCGCAACAGGCCGTAGGTGCCCAGCTTGGCGAGCACCCCGCCCAGCAAGATCGCCACCGGCGCGGACGCTTCGCAGTAGGCGTCCGGCAGCCAGGTGTGCAGCGGGAAGAGGGGCGTCTTGATTCCGAAGCCCAGCAATAGCAGGGTCAAGATCACCAGTTGGGCCGTGAGGGGCAGGGTGCGGGCAATATCCGAGTCGAGGGCAAAGGCCGCCGCTCCACCCAGCACCCCGATGCTCAAAAAAGCGCCCAGCAGCAAAAATCCGGAAACAGCGGTGTAGGTAAGAAACTTCATCGCCGCGTAGGCCCGCTTCGGGCTGCTGCCCCAGAGCAAGATGAGCAAGAACAAAGGCACCAGTTCCAGCTCATAAAAAAGCAAAAACAACAGCAGATTTTGCGCGGTAAACGCCCCAGCCAGCCCGGCTGTCACCAATAGCAACAGCGCGTAGTAGAGCTGGGGGCGCTCGATCGTGCGGGAGCTGGTGTAGACCGCCACCCAGCCCAGCAGCGCATTGAGGGCCAGCATCAGCAGCGAGAGGCCGTCCACTCCCAGGCTGTAGTTAAGACCAAGCGGCTCGATCCAGGGCACAAACTCGCTAAACTGCATCGCTGCACTGCTCGGTTGAAACTGGAAAAATAGCCAGCCAGTCCAGAGCAAGAGGGCGGCGCTGACCGCGAGGGCCGCCTGCCGGGCGCGGGTGGCCCCCAGGTTGGGCCAGAAGCCGATGGCGACAGCCCCCGCCACCGGTAACCAGATAAGCGTGCTTAACATTGGGGAATGCTCCGATTCTTAGCGTGAGTGGAGGGCCAGACCGACCGTGTGCAGGGGCGGATGGGAAGAAGCCATCGTCACCGAGGCGTAGATGCCCAGGGCAACCACCCCGAGCAGGATGGTCAGCATATAGAACTGGGTGCGGCCATTGGTGCTGTACTTGAGCCCTTCGCCTCCAAACAGTGAGGCGTAACCGACCAGATTGACCAGGCCATCGACGATGTGGCGATCGACCAGAAATACCAGCCGTGAGATCGAATCGACCAGAAAGACGACGCTGCGGCGATAGATTTCGGCCATGTAAAAGTCGTAGGCAAACAGTGCCTGCAACTTCGGCCAGGGCAGGGCGGCCAGCCTGAGGCGGATGCCCAAAACGCCCCCCCCAAAGCTGCCCACCGCCAGCAGCACAATGGCGGGCACAGAAAGACTCGATAGGGCCGGCAAAAGCCCGAGCTGCCAGAGAATAATGGGCAGGTGCAGCGCGACGCCAAACAGGGCCATCATCGGCAGCACCATCAGCCAGCTCACCTCCGGCGAGCGCTCGGTCATCTGCTGGGGCTTGCCTAAAAATATCAAAGCAAAGGCGCGGCCCAGGGCATAAGCGCTCAGGGCGTTGACAGCCACCAGCAGCACCGCCAGCACCGGCTGGCTGGTCCACAGTACTCCGATGAGTTGCACGATGGGCCAGAAACCGGCGAAGGGCGGCAGGGCCACCAGGCTCGCCCCCCCCACCAAAAAGGCAAGGGCAGTGAGGGGACGACGAGACCAGAGGCCACCGAACTGGGTGAGATCCTGGGTGACGCTGTTCCAGACTACCGAGCCGATGCTCATCACCAAAAGCGCCATCGAGATCGAAAAGCTCAGTACCAGCAACAGCGCCGTCTGCGTCTGCCCGGCGGCGACGGCGATAAAGACGATGCCCATGTAGGCGCTCACCAGATAGGAGAGCACCCGCGTGGTGTCCGTCTGGGCAAGGGAGATGAGGGTGCCCCCCAGGGCAGAGATAGCTCCGATCGTGGCGAGCAGAGCCAGGGCAAAGGGCGAAATCGTAATCACCGGGGCGAGTTCGACCAGCACCCAGGCACCGGTGGTCACCACCAGGGCGTTGCGCAAGATCGAAGCGGGCAGCGGCCCTTCCATCGCTTCGTCCAGCCACAGGTGCAGCGGAAACTGGGCGCACTTGCCGACCGGCCCGGCGATAAGCGCCACGGCGATGAGCGTCGCCGGCAGCGGGTCGAGCCGGTGGGTCGCCGCCCAGCGCGCCAGATCGCTAAAGTTCCAGCTGCCCGCCAGCGGCAGCAGGGCAAGCACCCCCATCAGCAACAGCAAATCGCCGACGCGCTTGGTCAAAAAGGCGTCGCGGGCTCCGGAGACCACCAGCGGCTGGTTGAACCAGAAACCGACCAGCAAGTAGGTGCCGAGGGTGAGAATTTCAAGCAAAAAGTAACTGAAGAACAGCGACTGGCAGAGCACCAGGCCGCACATCCCCGCCTCAAAAAGGCCCAAAAACGAAAACAGCCGCGCCCAGCCCCAGTCCATCTCCATGTAGCCGATCGCATAAATCTGGGCGAGCAAATTGAGTCCGGTAATCAACACCAGCGCGCCGACGGTGAGCGTCGAAATTTCGACTGGGACCGCGAGGGTCAGGCTCTGCAGGTGCAGCCAGGTAAAGCTGATCTCGCGGGCCGGTTGCCCCCAGATCCCGATGAGCGCCAAAAGCGAGTGGCTAAAAGCCAGCAGTGTCGTGACGACATTGACGTAGCCCGCCGGCCTGGGACCAGTGCGGCGGATAATACCCGGAAACCACAACAGAGCAGAAATCGCCCCCACCAGAGGATAGCAAGGAACTAGCCATACAGATTCGACCGCAGACATGAACATCAGAACGTCCCTTCGCGCAGACTAAATAGTTGTCTCCCGGCAACCTGGCAACCCCATGCCCGCCGCCCTACTGGTATGTTAAAGAATGGTTACATTTAATTAAAGTCAATGATTCTTATATAATCCATAGAACCCAGTCTATATTGAAAGTGCAAACGTTCGAGGTCTGGTTCCGATGCAGGTAACGCTTCATCAGTTGCAGCTTTTTCAGGTAGTGGCGCGGCACTTGAGCTACACGCGGGCGGCGGAGGAGCTGTTTTTAACCCAGCCGACCGTCTCGATGCAGATCAAGCAACTGACAAAGAGTATCGGCCTGCCTCTATTTGAGCAGATTGGCAAGCGGCTGTACCTCACAGATGCCGGTCGCGAACTGCTCGTCACCTGCGAGGAGATCTCAAAACAGCTCGCTCGCTTTGAGATGACCGTAGCCGACCTGCAGGGTCTAAAAAAAGGCTCGCTCAGGCTGGCGGTGGTGACGACGGCCAAGTACTTCGTGCCGCGCCTTCTGGGGCCTTTTTGTCAGCGCTATCCAAATATCGATGTGTCGCTGAAGGTGACCAACCGGGGCCGGGTGCTGGAGCGGCTGAGCGCCAACTCCGAAGATCTTTATATTCTCGCCTCGCCCCCCGAAAACTTTGAAGCCGAGGCCCAGCCGTTTCTGGCGGACGCGCTGGTGGTCCTCGCACCGGGGGATCATCCGCTTTCCCACCAGCGCAACATCCCGCTGGAGCGGATTGCCCGCGAGCCGTTCTTGATGCGCGAGGTCGGCTCCGGCACCCGCCAGACGGTGCAGCGCATCTTTGACAAGTACAACCTCCAGCCCAACGTCAAGATGCAGATCGGTAGCAGCGAGGCGATCAAGCAGGCGATCGCCGGTGGGCTGGGCATATCGATTTTGTCGCACCACGTCCTGGCCCTCGAAGGCGGCACCGACAAACTGGCCATCCTTGATGTCGTCGGCTTTCCGATTCGCCGCCAGTGGCACGTCGTCTACGCCAAGGGCAAGGCACTCTCGGTGGTGGCCCGCACCTTCCTTGAATATCTCTTCAGTGAGGGGCAGCAGATAGCCGAGCGCACCAGCACGCCGATGCCTGAGCAACTCTACAGCTACCTGCTCGCCGCCGAAGGGGTCGAGTAGCGATCCCTTAATCCTCGCCCTGCCAGCCGAGAGCCTGCCGGCTGTGCTTGAGGTCCTTCCAGAGATGGTTCATCTGTTGAAAGGCTTCTTCCGCTGTGATGTTGCCGCCGGTTTCGAGGGCACAGAGGTACTCTACCTGTCTGGCAAACTGCTGCAGGTTGGCATGAAAGAGCAACTTTTCGGGTGTGAACTCGCCTCGATAGGGCGTACTGGGATAAAGAAACTGTTCTAACTCGCGGTTGTTCTGAGACATAGCACCTCTTCCTGGCTATAAAACTGGGCGCACCGCCCCCAACCCCCCCGGCGGGGCACTACTATCGACACCTCAAGCTAAATAGGCGCAAAAGCACGGGTAAAAAGCTCACCCCAGCGTCGAATAACGGCGGCAGGGTAGGATACTGCTGTAGCGTCCGTCCTGGCCATCGACATTGCGGGGACGCGCTGCTTTTGATCTGTCTTGGACCGCGATTGTATGCGTATTCCCCGCCACGTCCTCGATCTCGACCTTCTGGAGCAGGGCCGCAGCTACTATCAAAAATTGTTCGACGAACAAAAACAGGCCCTTGGCCAGCGCCTGGGCGATCCGAACAGCGATGCCGGTGCCATCCTGGCCGAATCCGGCAGCACCGCTCTCAATCTCTTGCGCTACCGCTCGGTCCTCGAACCGGGCAATCGGGAATTGCGCAGCCTGCTCGATATCGCCTGTCTGCATCTGGGAGGACTGTTCGCCCTGGCGGCGATGCCTGCCGGCAGCGGCAGCTGGGGATTTGGACTGCCCACCGGTGAAAACATTCTGCTCAGGGGCACCGGACCTACCCCCCAAGCCAACGCCCGGCTGTGGATCGATAGCTTCTGCCTTGCGATCGTCGCCCGCCGCGACGAGGTGCTCGACAATCTCGTGCATCTGCCCGAGCCGATCCTGCGCCACTCGCCGGTGGGCTGTCCAGAATACATGCACCTTTGCGTCGCTGCTCTACGCGATCTGCGCGCCGGAGCGGCGTCTACCGCCGATCGCGTCATCAAGGCGCTGCACGCTGCCAGTGAGCTTCTCGCGGCCCCCAAAGCCGATCCTTCCGTCGTTCAGCTGCGCACAGCCGAACTGGAGATGCTCGCCGCCCTGGCGGGCGGCGACGGTGCTGGTTTCAACCGCTTTACCCAGAAGACGATGACCCTGCAGCGGCTCTGTTGGGGCACGCGCCCGCGACTGCTCGATCCGCGCGGCTGGCTTTCGATCGTCGGGCTGGGCCTGGTCACCCACGCCCACCGCCAGGGCGAGCGGATCGTGATTCGCTCAGATTACATCCCGGAAGTGCTGGTGTACTAAAAGGCGCTGCGCATCTGGCGGGCAACGCCATGGCCGGGGCATAGCTCCCATACGCGATTGCCCAGCCGGTACCAGGTCGAGCGCTGGCCGCAGTGGGGACAGTTCGACCAGAGCCGGACCAGATGCAGCGGCGTGTGCATGTCAAAGAAGATTTCGTCCTCCGAGCCGGAGCCGCCGGGACGAATGACGCGGGACGGCATGACAACCCCTGAAACCGATTGCGAATCACACAACGGTTGTTTCTATTGTGAAAAGTTTGGCGCAAAAAAGATTCAAAAATTGATATTTGGCAACAAACCGGTTATTTCGGTCGGTGGTAGACGACGTAGACCGAGCAGGGGGCGTGGTGAAGCACGTAGTTGCTCACCGAGCCCAAAAAAAGGGCGCTGAGGGTCGAGCGGCCCCGGCGGCCAATCACGATCAGATCCGCCTGCCAGCTCACTGCCAGCTCACAGATCTTGCGGCCCGGATGGCCTGCCACCTGGGTCGTCTCAGCCACCAGACCGGCGGCCTCCGCCTCGCTCTTGTGCGCTTCGAGTAGATCGAGCCCGCTCTGCTCGAAGCGCCGGTAACTTTCGAGGTAGAGCCTGAGCGGTTCGTCGTCGAGGGAAGGATAGAACTGTCCGGGCAGCGACAGGGGCAGGGCGGGGCTGCCCTCCTCGTCCCCCGAGAGCACGTGCAGCAGCTGCAGGTGGGCTTTTGTGGCTCGGGCCAGTTCCAGCGCGGCGGCAAAGACGGCCCTGCCCGCTTCGCTCAGATCGAAGGCTACCAGGATCCTTTGCATCTACCCTCCCACCGATTCGAGTCAGTAACTTCCAGCCTACCGGCTCCGCCGCTTCTTGTGGGTGTGCTGGCCGCAACCGTCAGGCTCCGGTGGTCATCTCCGCCTCGATCGCCGCCACCACGAGCCGGGTGCGCACGGCGGCATCCGGATTGAGGCTCATCGAATCGATGCCCAGTTCGACCAGCCAGCGGGCGAACTCGGGATAGTCGCTCGGAGCCTGACCGCAGATGCCGATCTTGCGGCCCGTCTTTTTTACTGTCGTAATCGCCAGGGCGATCATCGCTTTGACTGCCGGGTGGCGCTCGTCAAAGAGCGCTGCCACCGCCGCCGAGTCGCGGTCGAGGCCCAGGGTGAGCTGGGTGAGGTCGTTGGAGCCGATCGAAAAGCCGTCGAAGATCTGGGCGAACTGCTCCGCCAGGATGACGTTGCTGGGCAGTTCGCACATGACGTAGACTTCGAGGCCATTTTCACCGCGCACCAGGCCGTGGCTCGCCAGTTGAGCGATCACCGAGCGCCCCTCCTCGGGGGTGCGGCAGAAGGGCACCATCAAGACGACATTGGTGAGGCCCATCTCGTCGCGCACCCGCTTGAGCGCCCGGCACTCGAGGGCAAAGGCGGCCCGAAAGCGCGCATCGCCGTAGCGGGCCGCTCCTCGCCAGCCGAGCATCGGGTTTTCTTCGACGGGCTCGAAGCTGCGCCCTCCCAATAAGTCGGCGTACTCGTTGCTCTTAAAATCCGACAGGCGCACGATCACAGGCTTTGGATAGAACGCCGCCGCGATCGTCGCCACACCCTGGGTGAGCCTGTCTACAAAGTAGTCGTACCGGTGCGGGTAGGAGGCAGTGAGGGCCGCCAGTTGCGCCTTCTCCTCCCCCTCGGGCAACTCGTCGAAGTGCAGGAGCGCGAGCGGATGGACCTGGATCTGGTTGGCGATGATAAATTCCAACCTGGCCAGACCCACCCCGTCGTTCGGAAACGCGGTGGCGAGCCGAAACGCTTCGGATGGGTTGCCGACGTTGAGGAGAATCCGGGTACGGGGACGGGGCAGCGTCTGGAGGGCCACCTCGCTGCGCTCGAAGGGAACGAGTCCGGCGTAGACGTGGCCCTCGTCGCCCTCGCAGCAGGCGACGGTGATCTGCTGCCCCTCGTCGATGCGGCTGGTGGCATCGCCGGTGCCGACGATAGCCGGGATGCCCAGTTCGCGGGCGATAATCGCCGCGTGGCAGGTGCGTCCGCCCTGGTTGGTGACGATGGCGCTCGCCTTTTTCATCACCGGCTCCCAGTCCGGGTCGGTGCGGTCGGTGACGAGCACCTCGCCGGTCTCGAAGCTCTCCAGCTGGTCGGGGGTGAGCACGATCCGGGCTTTGCCCCGGCCCACCGCCTCGCCCACGCCGCGACCGCTCACCAACAGCGGCCCCCTCCCGGTGAGCCGATAGGTGATCAAAGTCTGGCTGCTCTTTTGCGATTGCACCGTCTCGGGACGGGCCTGAACGATAAACAGTTCGCCGCTGTTGCCATCTTTGGCCCACTCGATGTCCATCGGGGTCGGCACCCCGCGCACGCGGCCATAGTGTTGCTCGATGAGCATCGCCCAGCGCGCCAGCTGGACGATCTCCTCGTCGTCCAACACCAGGGCACTCTGCTCGGTGGCCGTCGTGGGCACCGTCAAGAGCACACTGCCTTCGTCGCCGTCGGCGTAGACCAGCTTGCGCTCCTTGCTGCCGGGGCGCTTGACGAGAATCGGCTGAAAACCCTGATCCAGCGTCGGCTTGAAGACGATGTATTCGTCCGGGTTGATCGCCCCCTGCACGACCATCTCCCCCAATCCCCAACCGGCGCTGATAAGCACCGCGTTCTCAAAGCCACTCTCCGGGTCGATCGAGAAGATCACCCCCGAACCTGCCAGGTCGGAGCGGACCATCTTCTGCACGCAGACCGAGAGCGAGACGGCGAAGTGGTCGAACCCCTTGAGCTGGCGGTAGCTGATTGCCCGGTCGGTAAATAGCGAAGCGTAGCAGCGCCGCACCGCAGCGATCACCGCCTCTTCGCCCTGGATATTGAGATAACTCTCCTGCTGACCGGCAAAGCTGGCGTCGGGCAGATCCTCGGCGGTCGCACTCGAGCGCACGGCGACGTCCGTATCCACTCCGTACTGCTCGCACAGCCGCCGATAACCGGCTCGAATCTGCGCTTCAAGATCGATGGGCAACGCCCCAGCCTGAATGAGGGCGCGGGCCTTTTCGCCGCGCTCGTGCAGATTGGCCAGATCTTCGATGTCGAGATCGGCAAACAGCGCCCGCAGCTTCGCTTCCAGCCGATTGAAGTGAATAAAGTTCTGGTACGCAAAAGCGGTAATGGCAAAGCCTTCTGGAACGCGAATGCCCTTAGGCGTCAACTGCCGGATCAGTTCTCCCAGCGAGGCGTTCTTGCCGCCCACCACCTCGATATCGCCCAGTCCGACCTCGTCCAACCACAGCACCAGTGCCCGCTCGCGGGGCAACGGCCCAAAAGCATTCTGACGTTTGGTCTGCACCATGACAGTTCTCCAGAAGATTCAATCACAACCGGCAAAAAAACATCCTCCACACGCTCACAGAGGATCGAGCACTCCCCACAAGACAGCAACCGGCCCCACTATCGGCAATAGCGCCATAGTCAGACGCAGCGATGCCCGCGAACCCTAAAACTTTTATAGAGCGATGGGCCAGATCAGATTTGTATAGGAACACTACCGGCCTATCTTTCTTCAATATAGAACAAAATGTTCATTCTGAACTACTAAGTTTTTTGATCTCCAGGCCGGGGATCAAAGTCATGGCAAGCATTTGCGCCTGAAGAGCGTGGCGGAGCGTCCAAAAATCGGGTAATCCCAACCCTCCGGCACCCGGCTATTCTCCCACAAAAAGCAAAGCGCTCCTGAGCACCAGTAAAGCGTCCATTCCAACACTTTCACACGCCACAACAGCTTTCAAAAGCGTGTGCCCGCTAGACTGGTAAAGCTCTTCTGGCAAAAAACATTTTTATGTCCCTGCACCGCAGTTCTGGGCGCTGGCAATTGGGCTTGGGGCTCGCCCTTGTCACCACATTCTTATGGGGAATCTTACCTGTTGCCCTGAGCATTGCTCTCCAGCAGCTTGACAGCTACACCCTGACCTGGGTTCGCTTCGTCATCGCCTTTTCGCTTTTACTGCCGTTTCTTGCCCTGCAGCGGTCCCTGCCGGATCTGGCCAAACTGCGCCCGCTGGACTGGGGCCTGCTGGCCCTCGCTGTCGTATTTCTGGCTGCCAACTACGTCCTGTTTTTGCTGGGCCTGCACCAGACCTCCGCCTCCAACGCCGAGGTCGTGATCCAGCTTTCACCCGTACTGTTGGCCCTTGGTGCCCTGCTCATCTTCAAGGAGCGCTACACCGGCCTGCAGTGGAGTGGCCTGGCAGTCTTTGTCGCAGGCTTTGGCCTGTTCTTTCAGGCCCAACTTGCAAGCCTCCTCACGAGTTCCGCCACCTACATCGTGGGCAGTGGCCTGGTCGTCGTCGGTGCGATCGTCTGGGCCATCTATGCCCTTGCCCAAAAACAGCTGCTCAAAGTTCTGCCCGCCGCCGCCACGATGCTGCTCATCTACGCCGGTTGCGCCCTCGTCCTCCTTCCCCTCACCCATCCTGCCCAACTTTTAACGCTCGACAGCCTGCACCTCGCCGTCGTCCTCTTCTGCGCCCTCAACACCCTCGTCGCCTACGGTGCCTTCGCCGCCTCGCTGGAGCACTGGGAAGCTTCCCGCGTCAGTGCCGTCATCTCCCTTGCCCCCCTTGTCACCCTCGCTGCCGTCTGGGCCTCCTCCCAGGTCTGGCCCGCCCTGCTCAAGCCGGAGCCCCTTACCCCCACCGGCTTTCTCGGTGCCGTTCTTGTCGTCGTCGGTTCCCTGGCAATGGCCCTGGGACGGGGAACCCTCTCCCCCCAGCCCCCTCCCCCCATGGTGAAGGGAGAGAAATAAATATTCTTACGGATCCCTTTGTTCCCGGATCCGGCTATTTCGCTTCCAACCTCTACCGACTGCTGGCCTCACGCTCCTGAACTGCTCGTGCGTAGCGGAGGCGTCAAAGTCGGGGGGGAGGGTGAGGGGGACACGGGTGCCCCCCTCACGCGGGGCGGGGGGTTTGGGGGGAGGGCGCGAAGGGCCCCTCCCCCCGATGGTTTTTGTTTCCTCAAAACAGCTCAACCAAGAGACCCCCCGACGGCTTTTGTCTGCCCACCAAAAGCAGAAAGAAACTCACTAAAGTTAAAGAATGCAACAACCGCTCGCCTTTGACGTGCGGGCCTTCGCCGCCCGTTTTCTCGCCCAACCCGCCCCAGATCGCCTGCGGACTCTCCAGCAACTGGGCCTGAGCCGTTACAGCCTTTTTCTGACCCAGATGGCCCTCACCCCGGCAAATATCGTTGTCGCCGCCCGTTTTCTGGGCAATCCCGATCGAGTCAAATTTCCGGACCTGCGCGGCGTCGAGCTGGCGGGTCTGGATCTTTCGGGCGTCAACTGGATCCGAGGCGATCTGAGCAGCGCCGATCTACACCACTGCAAGCTCATCCGCGCCGATCTGCTTTTTGTCCGCTTCGACCGGGCAAATCTGAGCGGGGCTGACCTGGGAGGAGCCACCCTGAATGAGACGCGCTGGAGCGGCACGCTCGTCGATGGTTGTCATTTTGGCACTGGTCACGGCCTTACTGCCGCCCAACGGTACGACCTCCAGGCACGGGGAGGCCAGTTTGCGAAGGGCGATTTTGCTAATGCGCAGCCCTAACCATCAGCACCACTATCCATCAAAGCGGCAGAACTGTCTGAGCGGTGGCCGCGAGGGATCTCAAAACCGCGATTCAAACTGAATCGAGAAGCTGACGTTATCAAAATTTTCATTGGCACTGAGCCGGGTCACCAACTGGTCATCGATGCGGTAGCGCACCCCAAACAGCACAGGTTGAATGTTGTCGGTCAGGTTCTTAAAAACCGAGACCGAGACCGCTGGAGTCAGGTCTTTGATCGCCTCGATGCCGACGCCCAGGGCAATATTTTGAGGCGTGGCCGTCGCCACCTGACTTGCCAGGTCGATGCGCAATTCATCGAGGCCGAGGGCGTTGGCGAGGCTCTGCTCGACCGGATTGAGCAGACTGCTGCCCACCGCCGGGACAAGGCCCGTAAGCAGTGTTCCGGCACCGCCGCCACCGCCGATGAGGGCCAGCACCTCCGTCTCGGTGCGAAAAGGGTGCGAGACCAGATCGATGTCAGGTTCAGAGGCGCTGCCTGTCACCGTAGCCACGATGTCGATCGTCTGAATGCGTCCGAGGCTCGCCGGATCGCCCGGCGCACTGGGATTGCGCAGCTCGCCGCTATCGAGGAGCAGGGCGTTGGTGGGCCGGTACTCCGAAACGCGGGCTTCGGCGCGCAGATCGATGGCCGGATCGAGGTCGCCGTCGAAGTACAGCGCGTTGCGGCGACTGCCATCTAAGCGAAAGTTGGCGGTACCGATCGTGAGCGCCCCCTGGGGCACATCGAGGTAGCCTTCGATGCTCAAATTGCGGATCGAGCGATCGAGGGCGAGCTGGCCGTCGAGCCGGGCACTGAGGGCTGTGACGTTGATCCGAAACTGGGGGCCGACCTTCAGCTGCAGATTGTCGAAGGAGAGGGGCAACGAGGCCAGGCCCGCTCCCTGCCTGCTTGCCGCTGAGCGGAGGTTCGAGGAAGCGCCGGAGAGCGCCTGAATATCCTGCAGACTGAGGAGCAGCTCGCCTTCTTTGACGCGCAATTGTCCCCCGATGCGGGGCCGCAATAGAGCGCGGCCAACGGCCAGCTCACCTTCTATTGCGCCCCGGTAGAGGCCGGGTAGATTGATCTTGCCGCCGATCGTCAGTTGCAGCGGCGTCTTGAGGGTGTCGCGGGGGATCAAGGCGATGGCCCCCTGGCCTGCCAGCGCCGCACCGCCCAGATTTCCCGCCAGCGCCTCGACGAGTACCTCGCGGCCATCGAAGCGCGCCTTGAAGCGGTCAATCGCCAGGGTGGTCTGCAGGCGGGGAATCCGGACGTGGGCAGCGCTGATCTGGGCAGTGCCATCGATCTGGACGTCGTCGTAGGTGCCCCGGAGCGTGATCGTGGCATCGCCCCTGGCCGGTTGCCAGACCAGCTGATCGCTCAGCAAATTCAAGAGCGGCAGATTTTCGGCGGGCAGGGTGACATCGATGTCCAGCTGGCGGTTGTCGGGGTGCAAAAAGGGCACCGGCAGGCTACCGGCCAGCTGCACGCCGCGACTTGCGACACCGATGGCCGTCGTCTGGGCGATTATCCGGCCAGAGACGAGGGTGAGGTTGGTGCGCACCGGATCGATGGTGCGGCGATTGAGGGTGAGGTTGCTCAAGCTGACAGCAGCAAAGACCACCGGCGCGCGCAGGTTGCCCGCGATCTGGGCCTCGGCGCTCAGGTTGCCCGCGATCGCTGTTGCCTGCGGCAGCAGAGGCTCAAGCACCTCCACCGGAAAGCGATCGACCACCAGCCGGGCTGCCTGCTCACCCGCAAGCGACAGCCGACCGCTGAGGCGGGCGGTGCGGTTGGCGTAGCGGATCTGGGCGGCATCCAGGTTCAATATCCCATCGCGGTAGTTGCCCTGGGCCTGGAGCGCATCGAGTCGCCACTGTTCCCACTGCCAGCTTGTGCCAGAAAAGTCGAAGCCCACCTCGGGCGCAGCGAGACGACCGCCCAGGTGCGCCTTGAGTGCAAAATCGCCCTCCAGCGACCGCAGGTTGTCGGGGATCAGGCGCTCGGCGGTGTCGTTGAGGCGGGCCAGGGCCACCTGAGATGCCTGCTGGTAGACCGTGAGCAACTGCTGCAGCGGCAGCAGCTCACCGCCGGTATTGAGCGGGCCGAGGCGACTGGCGCAGCAGACCGTGCCGCGCTGCTGGGCAAACAGGGCACTGAGCGACTGCAGGCCCAAAAGTCGCACCAGCTGCTCAAGCCGACCGTCCTCGACGCCAAGATCGAGGGCAAGGGGAACGCCGGCAGCGAGCCCGATCTGGCCAGAGAGGGTGTAGCGGCCATCTTCGATGGCGATGAGCGTCGGTGCCATCTCAAGGCGATCGCCGCTGAGGCGGGCGGCCAGGTGGGTAGGCCCGAGGGCAAATTCGTTGACTCTGCCCGCGTCGAGATCGACCTGCAGACTCCCATTCAGACCTCGGGCGGTGCGCTTAAGGTCGATATCGGCGTCGAGGCGACCGGCCAGAGCCCGAATCGGGCCAATCGGTGCGCTCAGGAGCTGGGACAGCTCAAGATCTTGGACGTGGGCGCTCAACTGCGTGAGCCCCTGGCGAAAGTCGTAGAAGCCCCGGCTTGCATCGATGCGGGTGCGGTTGCTCGCGATTTTAAGCGAGAGCAGTTGCACGCCCTGGGGCAGGAGAGTGGCCCCGCCACTCCACAGCTGATCCTCGCCCCGCAACTGCGCCCGGATCGCTCCGCCCTGCCAGCTGAGGGGTCCTGTCAGGCGCGGAGCCCGGTAGCGGCCCAGCTTAGCCCCCCGAATCTCTAAAGCCAGCCGCAGATCAGGATTTTGGAGATTGCCACGAAACGTCCCGCTGCCGGAAAGCTCGCCCTGCAGGCGCACCGGCACCGGCACCGCCGCCAGATCAAAGCGATCGACAGCAAGGCGCAGGTCGGCCTGGCGCAGCAGCGGCGCTGCCGGTTCGGCCAGGTTGAGAGCCAGGGTACCGGTCGCAGCGATGCCGCCCAGGCGCAGAACTTTTAGTTGCAGGCGCTCATCGCTCAACTGAAAGCGCGTCGCCAGAGCCGGCAGGCGGTGGCCGTCGAGCCTCGGCTCGGCTGCCTGCAGACTGCCGTTGCCGGCGAGGGCCGCGAGGGTGTTCAAGCTGCCCGCCAGGGCAAGTTGTCCGCGCGCGGTGCCCCCCAGGCGCGCACTCACAAGCGCCAGGGGCATCGCCCTTAGATCGAGATTGAGATCGAAGGGCCGTAAGCCCGCCAGGGCGGCCCCGCCCGTCGCCACCACTTCGGCACCATCCCCCAGGCGAAGGCGGGTGGGGCCGATGGTGAGGTTGCTGTTGTCGAGGATCGCGGTGCCGGTGCTCTCAAAGGTTTTGCCCAGCAGCAGGCCGCCGCTTTGCTTAAAGTCTGCCGTCACCCCCAGCCGGTTTGCCGCCCCCTGCACGGTCGCCTCAAAGTCGATGGCTCCGGCGCGCTCGACGAGGGGAAGGCGGCCATCGTAGCGGGCTACCAGCTCGTCTATCGCCAGGGCGTGGCCGGTGGCATGGACAGTCACAAACGCCTCCGTACCCGGCACGAAGCTCAAGTCGGTCTGCCCCTGCACCGAGCCGTGGGCCAGATCAAAGCGAAAGGGTCCGCGCAGGCGCAGCCCGGAAAGCTCGACGGTGCTCTCAAAGTGAGCAAGCTGCAGCCTGTCCACCCGGACGGGGGTCGTCGCCAGAACCTGGGCACGGGCGGTCAGATCCGCCGCATGGGCCAGGGGAATCGTCGCGGTGAGGGCAATTTTGGCCTCGCCCCGCACCGGCACCGACGGCACGGTAAAAGCCGGAACGCTGCGCTCCAGAGGACCAGCAAGTTGCAGGTCAAGCCGCAGATCTTCGGGCAGATCGAAGACGCCTCTGCCGCGCACCTGGGAACCGGCCAGCTCACCTGTCAGGCGCGAGAGCACCACCTGCGGCCAGGCCAGTTGGGCGCTGACATCGAGGCTTCTGAGGGCAGGCCGGAGCGGATGGAGCACCAGTTCGCCCCCCACCAGCCGCAACGGGCCGCTGCCACTGAAGTGGCCGTCGTGCAGCTGCAGTTGCACCGCCCCTTCGAGCACCCCCCGGCGGACCGCCAGATCGCCCAGGTTAAAAATCGATGCTGCCAGGGGAGCGGGAATGGCGACCAGCCGGGCGGTGATGACTGTATCGAGCGTGCGCAGGTCGCTGTGGCCGGTTGCCTGCACCTGGCCCTGGCCGAGGGGGGCCGTCAGCTCCAGCTGCGCACCGCGATCGTCGAAGTGGGCTTCAGCCGTCAGCCCCTGCACCGCGAGCGCTCTGCCGCCAAATACGCGATCGTCGTAATAAAAGGTGCCGTCGCGAACGACGAGCTGGCTGAGCAGCCTGCCCACCGTCCGGCTGTTCTGGCGCACCTCCTCCTGCCACCCAGGCAGATTGAAGCGCCCGTCGCTGTCGCGCCGCAATCTGAACACGGGCCGATCGAGACTCAGCCGGGCATCGAGTCCCTGACCCAGGACGAAGCGGGCCAGATCGAAGCCCACCACTGCCCGATCGGCCTGCAGCAGATCGGGCTTTTCGCGCCCGGCAATCGTTACCGGTCCCACCACCACCTGCCAGGGCAACAGCCACTGCAGCCGACCGAGGTGTACGGGCGTTTGCAAAGTTCGGCTGAGCTGTACTTCTGCCTGGGCAAGCGCCGCCGGAGCCAGCCAGAGCGTTCCGAGCCACCCTGCGCCCAAAAAAAGCGCTACGAACGCCATGCCAAGAAACAGCCACCGCTGGAGCTTCACTGCCCGGACCTTGAAAAAAAGCTAGAACTTAGTCTAGGTCAAGGGCAGCTATCTTTCACCTCTTATTCTGAGGGAAAGAAGATGCAGGTGTTCGATTCAGGTGATGAGCTTGATGACGTGCTGGGCAATCCGGCGGGCAGCTCCCGGCGTGCCCATGCGCGCCGTGCCGTTGAGCCGGATGCGCTCGCGCAGGGGCGCATCGGCCATCACCACCCGCACGCGACTGGCAAGTTCAGCCGGGCCGCCCTCGACCAGTTGCACCGACTCGCCCAATAGCCGCGTCTGGGCCTCAGCAAAGCGCGGGGTAAATTGTGGCCCCTCCCCAGCCAGGGTAAAAACGGGCCTGCCCAGGCCGACGGCCTGCTCGGTAGCGGTCCCGGCCATCGCGATCACCAGATGAGACCGCTGCAGGCATTCGGCAAAGCGTCCCTGCTCAAGGTGAACTGTCAATTTGTCGCGACGAAGCAGCGGTCCTTCTAGCTGCCAGCCCACGGGCAGATAGGCGCGGATGCCCTCGTCGCTCAGGCTGCCCGCCCGCGCACACAGCAGGTGGAGCGGCTGCGGAAAGGTGGCAGCGAGCGGCTCGACCGCCTGGAGCATCAAGGCGAGGTTGCGGCAGGCTTCTGGGGCACGGGAGCCGGGCAAAAGCAGCGCGACTACGGCACCGGCGGGCGGTGCCGTGGCCAGATCCGGCCCTGCCTCCAGCTTGTCCATCATCGGATTGCCGAGATAGACGGCCTGGGGCACCCAGCGGCGCAGGTTGTCGGTGGTCAGCCGATCGCGGGGGAAAGCCGCCCGGCAGGCGGGGCGATTGAGAAGCCAGCGTTCGAGGGACGTGTAGTCGGTGGGCCGCCCGCCCTGGTAATAGTCGGACTTGGCGGTGCCGACGAAGGCGTAGGGGGCTTTGCTCAGGTAGGCGAGGGCCAGAACGACGATGTCTCCCACCGCCAGCACCAGATCGCACGCGGGGGCCAGACGGCGCAGCGTGCGCCACTGCTCAAAGGTGAGGCGACCGAGGCCACCGCGCACGTCCTTCCAGAACTCGCGCACATCCATATAGATAAAACCGCCCGAGGGCATCGTCCGGGTCGGCACGACGATCTTGAGGCCGAGTTGCCGATAGGCTTCTCCCTCACCGACCACCGGCAGAGCGAGAATTTCGACATCGTAGGCGAGCAATGCCTCGGCGATCCGGGTGGCAATCAGATCTTCGCCGTGGCCGTTGCTCAAGCACAGCAGCCGTTTTGTTGACACGGATATTCCTGGGACTTTGGCCGACGCGCGCCCACTGGTGCCTATTGTACCTGCCGGGCAGGCGCTGCCGGCGGCGCGCTACACTTGAAAGGTTGAGCGCCGATCAGAGACTTGTACATTCCAGGCATCGAAGTGCGCCTTCTGCGCGAGGGACTGGTGGAGTCGGTTCATTACTGTGAGGCGGTGGTGGTCGATCGCCGGGGCCGGGTACTCGCCCAGGGTGGCAGCAACCACTTGCCCGTCACTTTTATTCGTTCTGCCCTCAAACCTTTCCAGGCCCTGCCGGTGCTGCGCAGCGGCGCTCACCAGGCGTTTGGGATGGATAGCGCCGATCTGGCGTTGCTGTGTGCCTCCCACAACGGCGATCTGCTCCACGCCCGCAGAGCCTTCAACCTGCTGTGGCGCATGGATCTCGAACCGTCGGCGCTCAGTTGCCCGGTGCCGGAGGGCAAACACAGTCCCCTGGAACACAACTGCTCGGGCAAGCACTCCGGTATGCTCGCCGTCTGCCGTCAGCGCGGCTGGTCGATCGAGCACTACGCCGAGCGCCGCCATCCTCTGCAACTTCTCATTACCCAGACCCTCGCCGAGCTGTTGGGGATGCCCATCGACGAATTTATCCAGGCCCGCGACGACTGCGGGGTGCCGACCTTTCAGTTTTCGCTCCAGCAGATGGCCTGGCTGTACGCGCAGCTTGCTTCGGGACAGGTGGCCGAACTGGAGTGCCTGGCACGGGCGATGATCCACCAGCCGACGATGGTGGCGGGCGAAGGCAAGTTCGACACGGTGCTGATGCAGCTTGGGGCCGGTCAACTGGTGAGCAAGACCGGCGCAGAGGGCGTGCAGTGCATTGGCCGCATGGGCGAGGGAATGGGCCTGGCACTCAAAGTCTACGACGGCTCTAGCCGCGCCAAATATCCGCTGGTCATCCACCTGTTGCGGCAACTGGGCTGGATCGACCCGGCGGTGGCCGAGGCCCTCAATGATCGCTTCGCCGTGCTGGGCGAGCACCAGCGCCTCGAAGTGGTGGGCGAACTGGAGATGGTCTAATCCAGCACGAGCGGTAGCCCCAGCTGAGCGGCGAAGTAATCGGCCACCTCGCGGGCAAAGGCGGGGCGCTTCTCGAAGCTTTCCAGCCGATTCACCTTGCCGTCGGGGGCGCGCACCAGGCCGTAGCTGCTGTTGAGGCGCAGTTGTTCTCCCCAGTCGAGCAATTCGACCATCGCCCCTGTTCCCTCGCCTCCGCTGACGCGAAAAACGTAGTTGAACGTATTCTGGCGGGCGGCAGCGATCGTGGACGGCTCGCCGTAATGGGCCATCAGTTTTAATCGCGCCTGATCGACTAGAGCAGCGTCGTTCCACTCGTGCAACAGCCGCGTCTCGAGGGTGAGGGCAAAATAAAAGTCTTCGACAGAAACAAACTCCAGCTGCATCCGCCCTCGATCCAGGTACGCTTCCAACCGATAACCCTACCAGCACTTGCCCCATTCGGACAATCGCGGTCAGAATGAACACTGGTCCATCCCGCCGGGAATACCGCCATGCCGGAAGACAATCAAGCACCGCCGCCCCCTGCCCAGAACGCCGCCGAGCCGCCCGCGCCCCCTCCGGTCTCAGAGGAGCCGATGCGCGTTGACACGCCTCCGGAGGCGGAGGGAGTCGCTTCTGAGGCCGCACCAAAACCGCCCCGGCCCAAACCCGCCGCTGCTGCCGAGGGAGGCGAAGCGCCCCCCGCCCGTCCGGCCCGGCCCAAACCCGGCGAGGTGCCCGATAAACCTCTGGCCGATTACATCCAGCAGGACATCCTGCCTCTCCTCGAAAAGCGCATGAAGGCCGAAGGTGCGGGCGACATTGCCCTTTCTGCCGGCGAGAGCGACTTTACCGCCAGTTGGGAGGGCGGCAACAAGACGTTCACCGTCTACTTCGACGAGGGCAACCTCGAAGGGCGCAAGAGCATCGCCTACAACCAGGTCAAGTCCCCTGGCCGGGTGGTTCAGATGTTCATGCCGCCGGAGCGCGGTTTTAAGGGCGTCGATGCGAGGCAGATCGTCGTCATGATCCTCCAGCAATTCACCTCGACCCTTACCTGGATCAAAAAGACCCCGGCCCAACCGGCAGCGGCAGGCGCAGGGGCAAAAAAACCGAAAAAGTGACCGCTGCGGCTGCCCAATATAGCCGCCATTTTTGAAGTGCAAAGGGAAGCTTACTCCTGCAGGCTCTGGCGGCCATTTTTGACAATCTGCAACAGCTGGCTCAGGTCGCTTTCGAGCTTGCCCAGGACGCGCTCGGCGTACTGGTCAGCCCCGTTCTGCACCAATTGGGCCTGTTGCAGTGCGCTCTGCTGGATCGAGTCGGCTTCTTTTTGGGCCTGGGATTTGAGATCTTCGGCGCGCACCCGCGCCACGCGCAACAGTTCCGACTCCTCGACGATGCGCCCCGCCTGCTGCTCGGCGAGGGCGACCAGCCGTTCGGCTTCTTGCTGGGCCTGGGCAAGCAGTGTTTCGCTTTGCTCGACGACGCGCTCGGCCTCCTCGATCACCTTTGGCAGATTCATGCGGATGCGATCGAGGATGTCGAGAACGGCATTCTCGTCGATCAGCGTCCGCCCGGAGAAGGGAATGCGCGGCGAAGAGAGAATCATGTCCTCCAGGCGGTCAAGTTCTTTCTGGATGTTCACGTTCGTTCCTCCCACACAAAGCGCTGACGCAGTTCCTGCTCGATGTGGCCGGGGACCATATGTCCCACCGCTCCCCCAAACTGGGCAACCCCCTTGACCACCGAACTGCTCAAAAAACTGTATTCGGTCGAAGTGCTCAAAAACAACGTCTCGACCTGGCTTGCGAGGGTACGGTTGGTCTGGGCCATCTGCAACTCCGCCTCAAAGTCGGAAACGGCCCGCAAACCGCGCAACAGCACCCGTGCGCCCCGCACCCTGGCAAAGGCGACGGTGAGGCCATCGAAGCTCTCGACATCGACGTTGTCGATGTGGCAGACCGCTTTTTGAATCTGACTGAGGCGTTCCTCGACGGTGAACAAAGGGGTTTTGGCCGGGTTGCGCAGCACCGCCACGATCACCCGCTCAAAGAGGCGGGCCGCGCGCTCGATCAAGTCCAGATGGCCGTAGGTCAGAGGATCGAAGCTCCCCGGATAAAGTGCAATCAATGGACTAGCCTGAGAATGGTCTTATTGTAGCGACCGATAACGGAGTTTGCGCGAGGCGGTTGGCTGTGATCTCGGTGTGGACCTGCCAGGCCGAGTCGCTTGCGGGGTAGTCGCGCCGGTAGTGGGCCCCCCGCGACTCGGTGCGAAAGAGCGCCGATCTTAACAACAACTCCGCGACGATTACGAGGTTGCGCACTTCGAGGGCAGAGCGTTCGCTCGTCGAATCGTCGTCGAGAATCTGCTGCTTCCAGAACTGCAATTGCTCCAGTCCTTTTTGAAGCCCGGCCTGCTCGCGGATGATGCCGCAGGTGCGCCAGACCAGCCAGGGCAATTCGTTGCGGATGCGCTGCACCAGTTCTAGATTAGAAGGCTGCTGAGCGGCGGCGGGCGGAAAGCGAATCACCTCCGGCTTGCTCTCGCGGCTGTGGCGAACGGCCAGCGCGATGCGGTGGGCAAACACCAGGCACTCCAGTAGCGAGTTGCTCGCAAGCCGATTGGCCCCCTGCACGCCGGTGGAGGCTACTTCCCCCACGGCGTAGAGCCCCGGCAGGCTGGTGCGTCCGTCGAGGTCGGTGACGATGCCCCCCATCCAGTAGTGGGCGGCGGGAGCGACCGGCACCGGCTCGTCAAAGACATCGATGCCAAATTTGCGGCAGACCTGGGCAATAGTCGGGAAGCGCTGAGCGATCGTCGCCTCGCCGATGGGCCTGAAGTCGATGAGCACATGGCCTGCCCCGGTGCGCTGGAGTTGATCGAAGATGGCACGGGCGACCACGTCGCGGGGAGCAAGTTCCAGCCTCGGATCGTAAGCGCCCATAAAGCGCTCGCCCGCCAGATTGATCAGGTGCGCCCCTTCGCCGCGCACCGCCTCGGTGATGAGAAAGCGGGGAGCCCCCTCCAGCGAGAGCACCGTCGGATGAAACTGCACGAACTCCAGATCCCGCAGGCACACCCCGGCCCTGGCGGCCATCGCCAGACCGTCGCCCGTCGCCACCGCCGGGTTGGTGGTGGTGGCAAAGACCTGGCCCGCCCCGCCGGTCGCAAGCACCGTCACCGGGGCCATGTACCACTCCCGCGTTCCTGCCGCATCGACCAGCACCCCCCGGCAGCGGCCACCGTCGATTGCAAGGTCGATGGCGAGTGCTTCTTCGATCACCCGGATGTTGCCCAGGGCGCGCACCTCCTCGACCAGGGCGCGCACCAGTTCGCGGCCCGTCGCATCGGCGGCGTGCAGGATGCGGCGGCGGGAGTGGGCGGCTTCGAGGGTGACGGCAAGCCGGCCCTGGTAGCGGTCAAATTCGACCCCGAGACCAATCAGCTCACCGATGCGCGCCGGAGCTTCTTCGACCAGCACCCGCACCGCCTCCGGCTCGCACAGCCCGGCCCCCGCTTTGAGGGTGTCCTCGTAGTGCAATCCAAACGAATCGTCCGACTCGACGACGGCGGCGATGCCCCCCTGGGCCCACTGACTCGCCGAGAGCGTCAGGTTTTCTTTGGTGAGAAGCGCCACCCGCCAGTCGCGCGGCAATTTGAGGGCCGTGTACAGTCCCGCCGCTCCGCTGCCGACAATGATCGCGTCGTAGGCTTTCATGATTCGCTATTATCGGCGATCCGGCCCGCAAGAACGCTCACCCAAAAGCCCAAGACCCCCGGAGAAATTTCTCCGGGGGTCTTGAGGGGATGATGGCGCTATAAAAGGCCGGCTAGTAGGCCAGACCCATACTGCGGGTCGTCTCCGCTCCCAGGTAGACACGGATGCTCAGAAAATCGGTGGGGCAGGCGGTTTCACACCGCTTGCAACCGACGCAATCTTCTGTCCGTGGCGAGGCAGCGATCGTACCCGCCTTGTTGCCGTCCCAGGGAACCATCTCCAGGACGTCGAGGGGACAGGCACGGACGCACTGGGTGCAGCCGATGCAGGTGTCGTAGATTTTGACAGCGTGCGACATGGGACGCTCCGATTTGGCCTTGCGGCAGACACTTATGAGGCAGTGTAGCCCCTCGCCGCCAAAGTTGCCGAATTCACCGAGCGCTTGTTAGAGAACTTAATGAAGAGTCGTGTTGAGGGGGGTGCGCTTCTTAAAAGGCAACAGCGGGCGGCCACTCAAGCTCTGCCAGTACAGGCCGCCTACCAGGGCGATAAAGAGGGCGTAGCCCACCAGTTGCACCAGATAAAAGTGCTCGGTATAGCCAAAAAGAGCGTTCAAGAGGGCACCGGGAAAGCGATTTTCAGGCAACACCCGCGAGCCGTCCCAGATCCCAGGACCAAGAATGCAGGAGGCATTGCGGCTGAAGCGCTCGCTAAAAAAGCACAGTTGCTCGGAGGCGCGGTCGATCTGGGCAAAGGCGTGCAGGGCGGCATCGAAGTGGGCGAGGGCGGCGACCACCAGCCCGGCGACGATCAGCAGCAGCAGCACCCCCATCGTCTGGAAAAAGCGGCGCAGGTCGATGCGCACCCCCCACTTAAAGAGCAAAAGGGCGATCAAAGCCGCCGCCGCAATGCCCAGGACGGCCCCCAAAGTTGCAAACAGGCCCTCCTCAAAGCGCGAGGCAATAAAGAGCACCGTCTCAAACCCCTCCCGCACGACAGCAAAGACGATCAAGCCCAAAATCGCCCAGCCCGCCTGCTCGTCGCGCTGGAGGGCCACCCCCACCGAAGTCTCAAGCTGACCTTTCATGGCGCGGGCCTGGCGGGTCATCCAGAGCAGCATCCAGCTCAGCATCGCGATCGCAAGCACGCTGAAGACGCCTTCTAACAGCGGTTCGATCACCGGAGCGTAGCGCTGGTTCGCCTCGCCCAGATGGGCAATGAGCCAGCCAAAAAGCCCGCCGATGATGGCACTGGCAACCAGACCGAGCCCGACGCCGCTCCAGACCCAGCGGGCGAGGTGGGCGCGATTGGCCTTTTTGAGGTAGGCCAGCACGATGCCCACGACCAGAGCCGCCTCTACCCCCTCCCGCAGGGTGATGGCGAAGGTGGGCAGCACCGAGGCAAAATCCATTGAATCCTCACGCCGAAACGACTGCTTTGCTGGTCCGCTCGACCGCCTGAATCGAGGCAGTGACTTCGCTGACGCTCAAGATGGGTTTACCGGGCGGCTCGATCCCAGGCCAGGCGCTCGAAAGTCTGCGCAGGTCCGCCGCGAGCACTTTCTCGCTTTTAGGGTGGCTTTTGCCCAGAGCCGGGGCGATCCGGGCGAACAGTTCGTTGGCGTGCAGCACAAAGCCCCGCGAGTCCTCGTACTCGATCTGGGCGACGATCTTGTTGCCGCTCACGGCGGCGGAATATTCTGCCGCTGCCGCATCCAGAAGCCCGCCAATCACCTGGAGGGTAAAGGCGGGTTCGGCCCGCTCCGTCGCCGGGACAGCCGCGATTGCCCTGTCGATGGCAGCCAGGGCCGCCTGCAGGCCGGGGGCAATCTCAGGGCTGGTGGGCTTAAAGCGCACCAGATCCTGCAGCTTCAAAAGCGCACTTTTAAATTCGGGCACCTGGCGCTCGTTGAGCTGATCTTCGACGTCGAGATAAATTTCTTCGATCGGATGGCCGATGTGGGGCAGCGCCTGTTCGGGCCGTCGGCGCACGAGCAGTTCCTGGGCCACCAGCAGGTGGCCGCGCATCAGACCGAGCTTGGTGAGGTAGGCAACGTCGCGGGCCTGACCGGTGAGGACCACTTCCTCGACGCTCACCTGGTCTTTAACTTGATCGAACTGGGCCTGGGTGAGCACTTTTTTGCTCACCAGTTCCTCCGTCGAGGCGTAGGGCCGGGCGGCCTGGATGCGGTTGGAGAGGGCCGGAATGCCCAGCTGGCCTTCGAGGGTGTCCAGTTCTGAGAGGATGGCGGTGTTGATGTTGATGGGCGGACGGCTTGCTGTTACCGTAGCGACGGCGCGCGCCTCGGGCGGCGGGGGGGGGCTGCTGCAGCCGACCAGCAGTACCAGCAGCAGGCCCAGGGGCAACAGCGAGCGGCATGGATGCATTCGCGACACCTTCCTCCCTAAAAACGCTGGTCAATAAGCCCGCAATCCGTTGCGAGATTAATAGAAATCAGTCGCAATAGCAAGTGTAACCGAAACGGAGCCGATTCAACTGTGGGCATGGCCAGTATCGATGGCAGCCGGAGCGGTGCCGTCGGCGGGCAGCACCAGAAACTGGCCCATGCAACCGTTTTCGGCGACGACATCCTGGTGGGGATGAAACATGTACGCCCCCGGATAGCGGTAAGAAAATTCGAGAATGTGGCGCTCGGCGGTTCCCATCGTCACTACATCCGCCTCCTCGGTGGCCTCAAGGGTGCGGCCCGTGCGCAGGAGCCGAAAGAAGTTGGCGTGCAGGTGAAAGGTGAGGGCGGGTTGCCACTCGACCATGTTGAGCAGATAAAGCCGCACCAGCTGGTCTTGATAGATGCGGATCGGGTGCTGGAGGTAGTAGTTGGGGATGCCGTTAAAAGCGTAAATATCGTTGCGGCCCCGGTCATAAAGGTCAAAGCCGCCCATCACCAGCACCATTTCGTCGGCGGGTGCGCGTCCATCGGGCGGATCGACGATGAACATGCCGTAGAGCCCTTTGCTGATGTGGCGGGCCACCGGCGAGATGTGGCAGTGGTAGAGGTGAACGCCGAACGGCTCAGCGTCGAACTCGTAGATCGTCGCCGCCCCGTCGCGCACGGGCCGGATACCGTCCATGGCACCCGAATGGACCCCATGAAAGTGCATCGTGTGGGCGTGGCCGCCGTGGTTGACAAACAGCACCCGCACCCGCTCGCCCGCCTGGGCCCGCAGGGTGGGGCCGGGGATGCGGCCACCAAAGTTCCAGCTGATAAACGAAAGGGCCGGGTTGAGCTGCACGCGGCCTGTGCGCGCCTCGATCCGAAATTCGCGCACGCGGGTGCCGTTTTCTTGCTTGAGCGTGCCGTAATCGAACTGGCGCAACAGCGCCATCGGGTTGAAGGCGCTCACCTCCGCAGCGCCACTGGCAGGCGGAATGCGCACCGCCGAGCGCCGACGCAACAGGTAGGGCAGCGCCGTCGCCCCCGCTACCCCGGCTCCTGCCAGTCCCCAACCCAGTAGTTGCCGCCTGCCGACCTTCACAGGACACCTGCCCGCTTCTGTCCTGTTGTAACTGATATTCTTTCGCGAGATGACAGCCTCAGGATAAGCGCTGCTCCCGAGCTGTGCAAAATATCAAGCAATGTGAACTCTTGCATCGGTATGTGGCCCTCCGCCGGGATGGGCTGGAAGCGGCAGTTAGGATACGCATGAAACGCATTATCTGGAGGTGCTGGAATATGCGCTTTTTCAGACCGGCCCTCCGCGAAGAGGCCATACCCGACAACCGCCGCAAAATCCTCGACGCCTCCCAGCACCTGTTTGCTCAGCAGGGCTTCGGCAACACGCCGACCAGTCAGATTGCCAAAAAAGCCGGTATCGCCGAAGGCACGATCTTCCGGTACTTTCCGACCAAAAAAGACATTCTCGTAGAACTTGTCACCAGTGGCTGGGTCTCGATTCTCACCGACTTGCTGACCGAGTTGAGCCAGATGGCGAGCTACACCCATATCGAAGATGTTTTGCGCAACCGGATGCGCGACATGCATCAAAACATGGACATGATGAAGGTCTGCTTTTTTGAGGCCCAGTTTCATCCGGACCTGCGCGATCGCATCCACGGCGAGGTGATCGAGCGCATGATCGACGTCGCCGAAGATTTCTTTCAGACCGCCATGGATCGCGGCGTCTATCGCCGGATGAACCCGAAGGTGATCGCCCGCGTCTTTTTGGGCATGTTCACGATCGCGGGCTTCAGCCAGCAGACGATGGGCAACGGCAAGGGGCCCGGCCTCAGCCAGATTCTTGAGATGGACGAGATGGTGCGCGGCATCAGCGACATCTTTTTACACGGCGTCGTCGCCCACGCTTAAACGCCGTCGGGCTCTACCGGCTGGCAATCGCGGCAGAAAGCTTCGGCAGGCCCTTCCGGGTGAATGGCACACACCAGCATCGGCGAACGGGCGTAGTTGCGGCAGCCCAGGCAGACAGGCTGCACGCCCGGAGCAAGAATAGGAGCAAAGCGAGCAGGCCCGGCTGGCCTGCCGGCCTCCCTGGCGCGCTGCAGGGCAAAGCGCCGCCGCATCTGCTGCTCCCGGAAATCCTGCAACAGCATGTTCCAGGCCAGCAACGAGACCGAACTGCGGAAAGTCATCGCTGTGGGATAGTGCTGTCTATCATTGTACCTGCCGATTTTTATTCGAGCGTGGCGGCGTACTCGCTCAGGCGCGACAGTTCGACCTTGATGAACCGTCCCGCCCCGATCACCCCGCGCCGCCTGAGCTTGTTAAACAGGCTGGAGCCGGTCTCGCGCGAGACGTTGATGCACTCGCTGATGTCCTTGACCGTGAGCCTGAGGGGCAACAGCACCGTCGAGCCGTTGGTGTTGCGGTAGCCGAAGCGGTTGGCAAGGCCCACCAGCAAATTGACCAGCCGGTAATAGGCGGAGTGGGCCACCGCCTCGTACAGTTGCTGGCGGCTCGCCTGGGACTGCTGGTTGAACCAGCCGCACAGGTACAGCAAACTACCGGGACTGGTACGAACAATTGCCAGAAATTCGTCCACCGGCCAGGCGAGCAGACTGTTGTTTTCGAGGTGAATGGCGCGCAGTTCGCTGCGGTAGAGGCCCGAGGTGGCAAATAGCCGATTGGTCTGCAGCAGATCCCCCGGTCCTGCGATATGGACGATCGGCACAGTGCGCGCCCCATAGTAGCTGCGCTCGACAAACGCGCCGCTTTCTACCATGTAGACCAGAGGACGCCCTCCCTCGGTCGCGACTGCTTCGCCGGGGCGCAGGGCAATTTTTTGGGCACTGCTTTGTAGATGTTTGCGTTCTTCGGCGGCAAACGCTTCGAGAAGCGACGCGTTAATCGAAAGAGATGCGACCATAGATTTGCTTGCAGGTCGTTCCCATCATAGCGAGACTGCGATGCCGGGAACATTTATACGGTAATCCTGGTAGGGTACCGAGGATACACCAAAATAGCAAGGGATCGCCCACTGCTGCGGTCGAATACCGGGGTAGGCGACAATAGCGGAGGCAGCAGTCCGGATTATCTCAACACTAAGGAGAGGCACAGAGGATGACCACGCACGCAGGATCCGTCAGCAGCGAGGAATTACAGCTGAGCACTCACCGCGAGGAAGTGGAGGCTGTCATCGACAGCCTGGCCGTCGAGGGATCGGTTCGCTTTACCCAACTGCCGGAGAGCGACCAGGGACTGATGTGGATCTTCAAGTACGGCACGGTCCGGGTCTTCGTCGTCATGAGCGGCGAGACCGACGACGACACGCTCACCATCTGGGCTCCTGTGCTCAAGTTGCCCGTAGCACCCGACAAGAGCACGGCCCTATTCGAGCAACTGCTGCGCTCTAACTGGCTTGAGACCTGGGAGGCGCGCTTCTGCCTGCGCGAGGACGAGGTGGCACTGCACACCATGCGCACCCTCGACAGCATCGATCCCGCCGAGATCTCGCGGGCAATCACAATCGTCGCGACCCTGGCGGACGAATACGACGAGGTGCTCATCGAGCAGTTCGGCGGCGGCGCTCCCTAGCTTGACAGCCCGACGCACCCATCCTAAGCTGTCGATACTCGACATGTCGTTTCTCGACATAGTGAAGATAACGGGACGGGGTAGCTTCTGTGGCCTGCGAAGTCGAATCGGATGCTTCTGCTGCACTGCCGCTGGCGGAGCGCTGCTACGGGCTGTTGCTTCTGGCTTATCCGGCAGAATTCCGCGCCGAGTACGCCTCTGAGATGCTCCAGCTTTTTGCGGACGAGCGGCGCGACGAGGGGCGGCGGCGGGGGATGGTGGGGATGGTGCAGCTATGGCTGCGCACGATCGCCAATGTGGCGGTCACGGCCACAGCCGAGCACTGGGACGGCCTGCGCCGCGATTTAAGCTATGGCCTGCAGATGCTTCTGGCCCGCCCTGCTTTTGCGGTGGTGGCGATCGCGGTCCTGGCGGTGGGTATCGGTGCGAGCACCGCTTTTTTTAGCGTCATCGACGCTGTGCTGTTGCGGCCTCTGCCCTTCCCAGGGGCCGATCGGCTGGTGATCGTCGAGCAGCAGAGCCGGGGCAATGGGGGCGGCGTCTCCTATCCGAACTTTCTCGATTGGCGGGCACGCAACCATGTCTTCTCAAGTATGGCGGTGTTCAATTCGGGCTATTTTGCGCTGCGCACCGCCGGGCCGCCGGAGCGGGTGGCAGGAGCGGTGGTCTCGGCGGACCTTTTCTCGCTTTTGGGCGTGCGAGCCCAACGGGGGCGGACTTTTTTACCTGTGGAGGACCGCCTCGGAGGCGGCCCGGTGGGCCGGGCGGTGATCTTGAGCGATAGCCTCTGGCAGCGCCGCTTCGGGGGCAGCGCGAATGTCATCGGGCGCGCCCTGTCCATCGATGGCCTGCTTTATACGGTGATTGGCGTCATGGGCCCGCAGTTTCATTTTCCGCTGGCGAACGAACCGGCCCAGCTGTGGGTGAGCGTGGCGGCGGATGCGGAGCCGACGCTCTACGGCGGCACCATCCCAATTAGCCGGGGCTACCCGCACTACAGGGCGGCGATTGCCCGGCTCAAGAACACCGCCGGCCTCGAAGTCGCTCGCGCCGAACTGGATCTGATCGCCCGCAACCTGGCAAGCACCTACCCGGCCTACGACGCCGAGACGGGCGTGCGCGTCACCCCGGCGCTGCAGTGGCTTACCGGTACGGTCCGCTCACCTCTACTGGTGTTGTTTCTGGCGGTCGGTTGTCTGTTGCTCATCGCCTGCACCAACGTCGCCAACTTGCTGCTCGCCCGCGCCAGCAGCCGGGGCCGGGAGATCGCCCTGCGCGCTGCCCTTGGGGCCACCCGTGGGCGGATCGCCCGGCAACTGCTCACCGAGAGTCTGCTCTTGGCCATCCTCGGCGGGGTCGGCGGCATCGGCTTTGCCTGGATCGCCGTCGAGGGGCTGGCGGGGCTTTTGCCTGCGGGCCTGCCCCGCGCCGGAGAGATCGGCCTCGATGGCCGGGTACTGAGCTTTGCACTGCTGCTCTCGCTTATCACCGGTATCGGCTTTGGCCTTGCGCCGACGGCCAGTTTGCTTAGAACCGAACTGGCCGGGGTGCTCAAGCAGGCCGCTCCCAGCCTGAGCGGCGGCGGCAACAGCCTGCGCCGGGGGCTGGTCGTTGCCGAAGTAGCCCTGGCGATGGTGCTGCTGGTCGGGGCGGGCCTGCTGTTGGCAAGCTTCGTCCAACTGCTGCAGGTCGCCCCCGGTTTTCGAGCCCAGGGGGTGTTGAGCCTGAATATTGCTCTGCCGGAGAGCACCTACCCGCAGCGCTCGGTTCGGGTTGTCCACTTCTACGACCAGTTGCTCGGGCGCATTCGCACCCTGCCGGGGGTGCAGCGGGCGACGATCGCCCAGTCGGTGCCCCTGAGCGGAGCGGACAACGGCACCAACGTCGAACTGGAGGGCCGTCCCACGGTCACAGGCAACCGGCTCACCACCGCCCTGCGCTTCGTGGGCCTCGATTATTTCCAGACACTGGGTATCCCCATTCAGCGGGGGCGGGATTTTCTGCCCCTCGACGACGCCACCGCTCCCGAGCGCGCCATCGTCAACGCTGCTTTTGTCCGGCGCTACTTTGCAAGTAGCGATCCGATAGGCAGGCGCATCCGCCTCGGTTTTGGCGGCAAAGACTACAAGCAGATCATCGCCGTCGTCGGCGACGTGCATCACACCAGCCTCGGCGAGGCCGTCGAGCCGGAGGTGTACGTCCCCCAGGCCCAGTACCCGATGAACGAGATGAACGTGCTGGTGCTGGCCACCGGCGATCCGCAGCGGCTCACAAGAGCGATCCAGGCGATCGTGCGCGAGATGGACGACGCTTTGCCGGTCTATGGCAGCCGCAGCCTCGAAGAGTTGATTGCAAGCTCGCTTGCCACTCCCCGCTTCTGGAGCGTGCTTTTGGGGCTGTTTGCCGCCGCTGCCCTGCTGCTTTCTGCGGCTGGTATCTACGGCGTCACCGAGTACGCCGTCGCCCAGCGCACCCGAGAGATTGGCCTTCGCCTCGCCCTCGGAGCGACACCGACAAGCGTGCTGCGGCTGGTAATCTTCCAGGGCATGGCGGCGGTGCTGGTGGGCGTCGGGGTGGGTGCCCTGCTCGCCTTCGTTTTTGCGCACTTTCTCAGTAGCCAGCTTTTTGGGATCAGCGCCACCGACCCGCTTATCTATCTCATTGCCGCCACTATCTTGACGGGCGTCGCACTTGTAGCCTGCTACTTGCCTGCCCGGCGCGCCACCCGCGTCGATCCGATGGTGGCTTTGCGCTGCGAGTAGCCGTTGCCCGCTGGTCTCTTCAACGGTGTGCTGAACGAGTGCAGGGGACTGACCCTTGGTAATGGGTCTCAAGCCCCGCCCTTCTAGGACGGCGAGGAGGTCAAAAACTCATGTTTGGTCGAGCTGGAGAGTTCCGCTGCCAGGTACGCTTCTAACGAAATCGGCTGTGAATGAGCAGTCATGTCTATATCTTTGAGCGCTCCTCCTCCAGGATCTTGCATCAACTACCCATGGGTGGGCAACAAGCCTGGTTCGTCTTTGCCCCCTGCGCGCCCTAGCACCGCAGATGAGATCCTCTGCAGGCTGCTGGCGCACCGGAAACAGCACCTCCCGCAGCGGATCCATTAGGCTGTTGAGAAGGAACAGCAAGGGAAAAACGAGATGGATCAGTTGTTTTCGGGGCTGCGCAGCCTTTCGTTGCCGGAGATTGCCGTACCGGGAACTGGCATCCCCTTCGATGCCAGCCTGGATATTGCCCCCGACGATCCGGAGCTGGTGGCACCGCCCTGGCAGCTGGGCGGACAGGCAGTCCTTGAGCTGGCCCAGTTCCCAGTTGAGGCGGTACAGCCTTTTGTGCCCGCCGGGCTCGATATCCTGCAGACCTGGCCCGGCTACACCCTGGGAACAACCGCCTTTATCGCCTACGACCGCTCGCCCGTCGGCAGCTACGACGAGCTGGTCATTGCCCCGGCCCTGGTGCGCAGCCGCGACGTGCTCAGCCAGTGGGTGGCGGTTATCGAAGTCGATTCGGATACCTCGCGCCGCAATGGCCGCTACCAGTGGGGGCTTCCCAAGCAGTTGCGCAGCTTTGATTACCGCTGGCAGCCGGGAAGAGCCGATTTTACAATTGCGCCCGCCGCAGGCGAGGTGCCGCTACTGCAGGCCAGTTGCCTCGAAGCCATTCCCCTGCGCGAGCTTGATCTGCCCGACTGGCTCGCCCCGGTGCGCACTGCCCTTCAGGATCTGAGCGTGCCGCTCCAGCTGACCAATCTGACCCAACTCACCTACAAAAACGCCGGCTTCGTGCGCACTGCGGCTCGCTTCGAAGGGAGCGCAACGGCGGTGCGCTTCGATCAGCTCACGACCGAAGCGGCTCCCGACAGCCCCTACCACCTGCTCAAGTTGCGCAGACCGCTCGTTGGCTTACGATTCGAGCGCTTCAGCCTGGAGTTGGGCACCCCGTCGCCAGTTCTTTAAGTTCAAAAATACTGGGGCACGCTTTGATCGACGTACAGTGCGTAGGCGTGGATGCCGCCCTGGACGTTCTTGACGTTATTAAAACCGCGCCGCAACAGGTACGAGCACATGTCCGCCGAGCGCATTCCGTGGTGGCAGAGCACGATCGTCTCTTTGGCCGGATCGAGAATCGCGTCGAGCCTGGGTGACCACTCCTGATACTGGCTGAGGGGGAGGTTGATAAACCGCTCAAGCTTCGATTGTTCCAGCTCATCCGGCTCGCGTACATCGATGAACTGGATCTCGCTGGTGGAGGCTGCCAGCTTCCGCTTCAGTTCGGCAACCGAAATTTCCTGATAGGTCATGCCCTGGAGATTAGCTCAACTTCTCTATCCTAGGTCAGCCGCAAAGCGCCCTGCGATCCCCGCCGGGATCAAAGACTTGATCTAAGTACAAATGCCTGGCACTATGGAACCAGTCCGCGTGATCCCGGATGGGATCAGCGGTTTGCCAGTCTATCCGGAGCCTGCACAGCAGGTAACGGCTTCGTGCAGTCAGGGAGTGTTCTATGTCCCCTAACGAGCAGTGGTCCCTCGAGGAGCTGACTCTCCGGCAATTGCGGGGAGTGGCTCAGCAGTACAAGATTTCTCGCTACAGCCGAATGACCAAGACGGAACTGATCGAGGCCATTCAAGAAGCCCAGGTGCAGCAACAGACAGGAAGACGTACTCGTGGTTTGGAGGCCCAGGTGGAAGTGGAAGACAGCAAGTTTCGCGTTGGTACCGCTGAAGAAGTTGATCTCAACGACATCGACGCCGATCTAGGTGACCTGCCCGATGGATACGGCGAAAGCCGGATTGTGATTTTGCCTCGCGATCCGCAGTGGGCCTACGTTTACTGGGATGTACCGAACGAGCATCGCGAGGAGTTGCGTCGCCAGGGCGGCCAGCAGCTGTCGCTGCGGCTGTACGACGTCACCGACCTCAGCTTCAACGGCTACAACAGCCACAGTGTTCAAGAATTTCCGATCGACGAATTGGCCCGCGAGTGGTACCTGCCCATTTCGATCAGCGACCGCGACTTTGTCGTCGATATCGGCTACCGCGCCGCCGACAGCCGCTGGCTGGTCCTGGCCCGCTCCGCCTCGGTGCGCATTCCGCCCGCCTACCCCTCCGACTGGATCGACGATCGCTTCATTACGATTCCCTTCGACATGGACCTGCGCGGCAAGACCGTCTACACCCTGGTTCCTCCCTACGCCAGCCCGGCGCTGCAGGGTGGCGGCATCGGTCGCCCCTACGGTCTTACGCCCCACGAGGCGCTCTTCGAGTACGCGGGCGGCTTAGAAGCGGCAGCGGCCGGTTCGCTTTTTGGTTCCCACCAGCAGTTGCCTGAACTTTCTATCAGTTCCTATGCCGTTCCTTCGGGCATCGGCTTTGCGGCCTTCTCCGGAGCCCTCTTCTCCGGAGCGCTCTTCTCCGGTGCTTCGGTACCGCCTGGCCGCGCCCGTGGCTTCTGGCTGGTGGCCGACGCCGAGCTGATTATCTACGGTGCCACCGAGCCCGATGCCACCGTCACCATCGGCGGCCAGCAGATTGACCTGGCTCCCGACGGCACCTTCCGCTTCCAGTACGCCTTCCCCGACGGACTGCAGAACTTCCCGATCGAGGCGGTGGCAGCGGACGGCGAACAGCGCCGGGCGATCACGATGCGCTTTTTGCGCCAGACACCTCTGCGCAACACCAACACCAAGGCTGAGATCAAGCTCGAAGCCTACTAGTCACCGGGGCGGGCCATCGAGTCCGCCCTTATTTTCGTCGTTACCCACCGATATTCTGGAACTGCCGCCATGCCCCAAGGTTATCTGGCCCTCGTTTTGCACGCCCATCTGCCCTTTGTCCGCCACCCCGGAAGCGACTTTGTACTCGAGGAAGAGTGGCTCTACGAGGCGATCACCGAGACGTACATTCCGCTTTTGAACATGTTCGAGGGCCTCAGAGCCGACGGCATCGACTTTAAGATGACGATGTCGATGACGCCGCCTCTGGTGTCGATGCTGAGCGATCCGTACCTGCAGGACAAGTTCGAGCTGCACCTGAGCCAACTGGAGGAACTGGTCCAGAAAGAGTTGGAGCGCACCAAGAACCACGGCCACCTCAACTATCTGGCCCACCACTACGAGCAATTTTTTGCCACCGCCCGCACCACCTGGGAGCGCTACGACGGCGACCTGGTCAAAGCTTTCAGACAGTTTCAAGACAGCAACAACCTCGACATCCTCACCTGCGGTGCGACCCACGGCTATCTGCCTTTGATGCAGATGTATCCCCAGGCGGTCTGGGCGCAGCTCAAAGCAGCCTTCGATCACTACTGCGAGAGCTTTGGGCGCGAACCGAAGGGCATCTGGCTACCGGAGTGCGCCTACTACGCAGGGCTGGAGCGGATGCTGGCGGATGTCGGGCTGCGCTACTTTATCACCGACGCCCACGGCCTGCTGTACGCCAAGCCCCGCCCCCGCTACGGCGCGTATGCGCCTATCTTTACCACCACCGGCGTCGCCGCCTTTGGCCGCGACTACGAATCGTCCCAGCAGGTCTGGAGTTCGGAGGTGGGCTACCCCGGCGATCCGGTCTACCGCGAATTTTACAAGGACCTGGGCTACGAGTCGGACTACGAGTACATCAAGCCCTACATCCAGCCCAACGGCACCCGCAAGAACGTCGGCATCAAGTACCACAAGATCACCTCAAGAAACGGCGATCTGGGGGGCAAAGACCTCTACGATCCCTACTGGGCGCGGGAGAAGGCGGCAGAGCACGCCGGGAACTTCATGTTCAACCGCTCCAAGCAGATCGAGTACCTGCACGGAGTGATGGGCCGACCGCCCATCGTCGTCTCCCCCTACGACGCGGAGCTGTTTGGCCACTGGTGGTACGAGGGTCCACAGTTTCTCGACTACCTCATCCGCAAGTCCCACTACGACCAGGGCACCTACCAGATGACCCATCTGGCAGATTATCTGACGGCCAACCCCACCCAGCAGGTCTGCCATCCAGCCCAGTCGAGCTGGGGAGCGAAGGGCTTTCACGAGTTCTGGCTCAACGACACCAACGCCTGGATCTATCCGCACCTGCACAAGGCCACCGAGCGGATGATCGAACTGGCCCGGCGCGAACCGGCGGACGAATTGGAGTGGCGGGTGCTCAACCAGGCCGCCCGCGAGGTGCTGCTGGCGCAATCTTCTGACTGGGCATTCATCATGCGCACGGGCACGATGGTCCCCTACGCCGTGCGCCGCACCCGCTCTCACCTGCTGCGCTTCAACCGCCTCTTTGAAGCGATCCACCAGGGCAAGATCGACTCTGAGTGGCTGCAGAAAGTCGAGACGGTCGATAACATCTTCCCAAATCTCAACTACCGCATGTACCGGCCTCTTTGAGTTTTTGCTCCTGATCTCCATTACGGCGCGGTAACCCCGCGCCTTTTTTGCCCTCTCCCCTGGTCGCCACATCGAGATTGAGGAATAGCCTCCCTCAAGTTAGCGCCACAGGCGACCAACAGCTTGCCAATCGGCTGACTTCGGACGGTGCCGGCTCAATTTTCTAGCGGTGGGCGGGATGGCAGGGTTTTAACTTGACCGAGGGTGTCCCGGCGTGGGGGGTGGCGTCGGAGTGCTCCTCGCTGGCACGCGGACCGCTGTGATCGTTGTTGGGATTCACCTTTGGATTATCGACGCACTCTTCTTTGGCGGCGATCTTCTGGCGAGCCGGATCGGTCTTTGACTTTTCTTTGGCAGGAGCTGCGACAGCGCAGGCTGCAATCAGCAGGCCACACAGACAGACCTTCGCGAGTCCATTTTTCATAAGCGTCTCCACACCTCACACCCGCGCCGCACGGGCGGTACAGGCCGGGCATGGCCTCCTTGGTAGTTGGGATAAAGCGCCAGCGGTGACACACTCACTCAGCTTCAACATTGCGCGCCTGGATGAGAAAAAGATGAACACCGGATGAGATGGCTCTCATGGATTCTGCAAAAACCGTCCCGGCCCCGTCCCTGCCGCCCGTGGTAAGTTGGGGGAGTCTTTTGCAGCTTCCCGATGCGACGACGCGAAGTGCTCTGGCTCGCCGGTCTGGGACTGGGAGCCAACAGCCTCCCGGCAAGAAGCCAGCTCCTTAAAGGTGCAGCCAATCAGACAGCTCCAGGCGGCGAGCGGTTACTCAGTCCCCTCTACCGCGCCGCTGGGACAAAGAACTTTACTCCGATCGCCTGGAACAAAGCCTGGATGCTTGCAGGGGAGCAGATGAGCGCTGTGCGGGCGGCGAGCTGGTCACCTGCTTTGCGGCGCGTCGAGCGGCTGGGCTTTTATCTTGATTCGGGGCTGACCAACGAAGAAGCTTACGCCTGGGCAAAGCTCGCCCGCCTCACAGGAGGAAGGCTGGAACGGCGCGGCGAGAAGGCGGCCCTGGCGGTGGCCCGCGCCCTCGATACCAGTTTTGGCGTACCGGCAGCCACCAATCACTGGCTGGAATTGCCGGGGAGCAAGGCGATCTTGATCGTGGGCAGTCCCCACAACGGCAGTCATCCCGCCTACAAGAGCGTCCAGGCTGCTATCCAGGCAGGAGCAAAAGTCTGGCAGTTGAGCGAGGGGGGGACGACACCGGGGGTGGCGGGTAACAGCCTGGTCCTCTCACCCGGCAGCACCCTCGCCGTCTTGGGTGGCCTCATCCGCTACATCGTCGTCGAGAAGCGGGCGGACCTGGGCTTTCTCGACATTCATACCAACGCTGCCTTTCAGTTGCAGCCAGAATTTGACTTCAAAGGCGGTCTTTTTTCGGGGTTCGATCCAAAGACGCGGCGCTACGACCCCGACACCTGGGGCTACCAGTACCTCGAAGGCGGCAAACCGGCCCGCGCCGAACAGTTGAGCGACAGAGGCACCGTCTACGACCGGCTCGCCAGTTTTTATGCCCCCTACACTCCGGCCCTCGTCGCCCGCATCGCCGGGGTGAGCGAAGGGTTGCTGGTGCGCTGCTGGCGGGAGTGGACGGCTCCTGAGCAACGCCCGGCGAGCGTCGTCTACAGCCTCGATGAGGCAGTAGCCCCCGAGCTTGTCGAACAGCAGGTGCGGGCAGCGGCGATCGTGAGCCTGCTCACCGCCCAGGTCGGGCGGCCCGGCGGCGGGATTGTGCTGGTGGCACCGGGGCGCAACTTTCAAGGCAGCGCCGATGTCGGTGCCCTGGGCGGCATGTTGAGCGGCTGGTGCGGCGCTCCGCCGCTGCCGAACGAGGATCTGGTGGGCTGGGTGCAGCGCTGGGGCCTGCGGGGCGAGCGGCGCTTGATTCCGCTTTTGCGCAGCTGGTACGACACCAACCAGCCGGACTTTGGCTTTTCGCTGTTGGGCACTGCTGCACAAGCAGATTTGCCCCTGCGCGACAGCCGCCTCGACGTGCTCGTCTGTGTCGGCTCCGACCCGCTGCGCTCAGAAGACTGGCCCCTCGAAGCGCTCAAATTGCTCGTCGTCCTCGACAGCGACGCTACGAACCGCACCGCCCGCTTCTGGCAGTCTCGTCCGGCGGCGGGTACGGCGGTGCTATTTTTGCCCCTTGCCCACCCGAGCGAGCGGGAGGGAACAATCACCGACACGGGCCGCCGCATTCAAGCGGTCAAGACGAGCGGTCCACCGCAGGGCAAAAGCCAGACCGGCCTCGCCCTTGCCACTGCCCTGTGGAACCAGCTTTCTAACCGGCTCGCCACCAGCAGCGAACCCCGTGACCGCGCCCTGCGCTTTGGGCGCTGGTGGAGCGATCCGACGCCTGCTGCCGTCTTTGCCGAGCTGGCCAATCCCGATCTGCGCACCCTCGAACAGGTGGACGAGGCGGCCCAACCGCAGCAGTTTCGCACGGCAACGGCGATCTACGCTGGGGCCAGCTACGAGGCGCTGCAGGGACGGCAGCCTTTTGAAGATAGCGGTGGACTGGGGCTCTATCCCGGCTACGGCTATCTCTGGCCCGGCAACGTACACGTGATCGCCAACCGGGCAAGCGCCGATCTGGAGGGCAAAAGCCGGATCGAGCCGCCCTTTATGCAGTGGGACGGCAGGCAGTGGACCGGCCCCGACACCCCGGATATTCCGAACGCCGACAAACCCGCCGCCCCGGCAGCGACGCGCTCTTTTCGCGGTACTCCGGAAGGGGTGGCGCGGCTATTTGCCGCCAGTTACGCCCTCGGGCTCAACCTCGACACGGGCATCGCCTTTTTGAACGCGCCCACCCCCGCCCTTGGTCCGCTGCCCCTCTACTACGTGCCGCGCGGCAGCCGCCGCTCCAACCCGCTCTATCCGACCCAGCCGGAAGCGCCGAGCGCCTTTAGCTGAGCACCGGTTTGTGCTTGCCCGATGTGGTATCACTGAGCCGGTCTGGATTCTGAGAATCACCGCCATGCTCCGAACGCCGTTCGTCCTCCTGCTATCTGCAATTGCCGCGCTCGCCCTGGGCGGTTGCGGCCAGAATAACAGCCCGCCGCCCCTCACCGACCCCGACACCACCGCTGCCCAGAATGTCCCCCTGAACACCGATCCGGCCTTCGGTCGCTACGAGGAGGTGACACAGCAGGTAACGGCAAAAGTGCCGCCCTACACCGTCGCCACCGATCTCAAGAATCTCACCAACTATCCCGGTCCTGCGGAGGCGTCGGACTTTGATCTCCTGCCCAAAGCAAAGTACCTGCTCGCCAAAAATGGCTTCGTCGTGCAGCCGGGCTTTGAGCGCGAATTTTTTAGCCTCTACGAGCGCAACCGCTACGACTACCTTCCCAACTTCGTCACCACCGACTCGCTGTTGCACAACTACCACCTCGTCTTCGACTACCTGCTCAAAAAGCTCGAACAGCAACAGCTCGCTCCTGCCCTCGCAAGCCTCAACAAGGCGATGCTCGAAGCGGCCCACGAGCAGTACGAAACTGTCAAAGGCAGTGGCTGGGAAAACGCCGCCCGCCGCAACCTCGCCTTTTTTGCCGTCGCCGCCCGACTTATAGATCCCGAGGCGACCGTACCGGAGGCGGCAAGCGAACCGGTACAGCAGGAGTTGCAGCTCATCGCCGCCCAGCAGGGGATCGCCGAGTCGCCGGTTGCCAATCTGGGTAATGGCGGGGCAGAAAAATTGCGCGAGGACTATTCGCAGTACACCCCGCGCGGCCACTACGAGAGCCAGCTGCTGTTGCGCCGGTATTTTCAGACAATGCTCTGGTACGGGCGCTTCAGCTTTCGCCTCGCCGAAGCGGACGAGGTGCGATCGGCGGCCCTCATCACCGTTGCTCTCGCCCAAAAACCGGCGGACTGGCAAAAAATCTACCGGACCACCAGCTTCTTCGTGGGCCGCAGCGACGATGTGGGCTACTTTCAGTTGCGACCGGTGCTCGAAAAAGTCTACGGCTCCGAACTCAGCCTCTCGGCTCTCACGAGCGACGAGGGCCGCTTCAACGCCCTGCTCTCCCTCATCAAGACCCTCGCACCGCCCCAGATCAATTCGATTCCTGTCTTCTCTAAAGACCGCGAGCAGGCAAGCCGGAATTTTCGGTTCATGGGCCAGCGGGCCACCCTCGATGGGGCGATCTTCCAGCGGCTCGTCGAGCGCGAGGTGCCGGGGCGACTGCTGCCGAAAGCCCTCGATATTCCCGCTGCGATGGGCTCGCCCGAAGCGCTCGCCATCCTCACCGCCGCCGGTGAGACGCGCTACGACAACTACACCGCCAACCTCGACAAGCTCAAAAGCTATATTTCTGGCCTGCCCGTCGCCACCTGGACGCAGAACCTTTCTTCGAGCTGGCTGTATGCGCTGCAGCCGCTGCTTGCCATTCAAGGCAACGGCTATCCGAGCTTTATGCGCAATCCGGCCTGGCAGCGCAAGGATCTCAACACCTTCCTCGCAAGCTGGACCGAGCTGAAGCACGACACGATCTCGTATGCCAGGCAGGGGATGGCCGGGAGGGGCGATGCCGGCTCCGAAGCGCGGGACGACCGGGGCTACGTCGAGCCGAACCCGGCCCTCTACAGCCGCCTGGCGGCCCTGGTGGGGCTTACCGAGAGTGGCCTTGACGCCCAGGAACTATTGAGTGCGCCCCACAAACAGATGCTCGAACGCCTCAGCAAGCTCGTGCTCTCCCTCCAGACGATCGCCCAGAAGGAACTGGCCAACACTCCCCTCACCAGGGCGGAGTACGAACTGATCCGCTCCTACGGCAGCCAGCTTGAGCACTTCTGGCTCGATGTCAACAGCGAGCAGATGAACGGGCTGGACCAGGAAAATTATCTCGAACAAAACCCGGCGGCCCTCGTGGCGGATGGGGCCACCGACCCGAACGGCAGCGTCCTGCAGGAGGCGACCGGCAGCATCTACGAGATCTTCGTGGCGGTGCCGGTAGACGGCAAACTGCGCCTGGCCAAAGGGGGCGTCTTCTCGCAGTACGAATTTACCCGGCCCCTGGGCCGCCGCCTCACCGACAGCGCCTGGCGGCAGCAGGTAAAAGACGGCGGAACCCCGCCCCTGGCGCAGTGGCTGGGAGCTTACCTGGTCATCCCCGAAAAGCCCGCCGCAACATCGGCCACCGGCAGCCCGGTCTCGGTGCCGAGCGGGGCCGCTTCGCAGCCCCAGTGATCGGCTCGGCGGCGGTCACGTCGGTGGGCCGCTTGCGCAGATCGGGGGGCTTCGTAGCTGCTGATACCGATCCAGGATCGGCAAACAGGCAAGATACCCAGCGGTCACCTGCAGTTCAGCATCATCTACGGAGCCTTTCACATGAACCATTCTTTGAGACATCTGTTGCTCGCTGCGGCTTTGACCCTATCGGCAGCCACGTTCTATCCGGCCCAGGCCCAGACGGCCCTGCCCAAAAATCTGGCCGCAGCCCTGCAGCGGATCGTCGAACTGCACAGCCGCGATCCGCAGGCGGCCTACGCGGCGCTCAAAAATATCGAGGGCCTGCCGGTGTTTTTGCGCGACCGCGAGGGGCAGCGGCCCCTGGTCCATATCAACCTGGGCGGCAAAGCCAATCTCGAAAGTGTAGTGGCGAGCCTCAAGGCGCAGGGCCTGACCATCCAGGCGACGACCAATCTGGGCGGTGGGGTAATCGAAGCGTACCTGCCCCTGGAGCGGGCGGTCGAAGTGGCTCGCCTGCCGGGGGTGCGCAGCGTCACCCCGGTCTATCGGCCTGCCAGAAGCGTCGGTGCAGTAACCAGTCAGGCGGTCGTTGCCCAGAAGGTGCTGCCGGTGCAGCAGACGGGCATCGCCGGTCAGGGGATCAAGATCGCGGCGCTTTCTGACAGCTACGCCTCCTCGACCCAGCCTCCGACGGCGGCGGACGACGTGGCGAGTGGAGATTTGCCTGCCAATCTGACCGTCCTCGAAGATCTGCCCCCCAACTCCGGCTCTGACGAGGGGCGGGCGATGCTGCAACTTATCTACGACATCGCCCCCAGATCTACCCTCGGCTTTGCCACCGCCTTTAACGGTGAAGTCGATTTTGCCAACAACATCATCGCCCTGCGCGAACAGTTCGGCGCAGACGTGATCACAGACGATGTGATCTACTTCGACGAGCCGTTCTTCTCCGACGGTATCCTCGCCCAGGCAGTCGATCAGGTCAGCTCCGCCGGCGCAGCTTACTTTTCCTCGGCGGGCAACAATGGCCGCCAGGGCTATCTGTCCCAGTACCGGCCAGTGACAGCCCAGGCCGCTCTCAAGCTGGTCCAATCCGGCAGCCAGAATCTGAAGCTGCAGGGGGTGATCGCCCAGGGTCTGGCACTGAGCTTTCACGACTTCGATCCGGGACCGGGAGTAGATATCAGCCAGACCATCACCGTCGATGCCAGTGCACCTATCTCCTTTCAGTGGGACGAGCCATTTAACCTGGGCAAGGTGCAGACCGACTACAACCTGCTCGTCTTCAACGCCAGTGGCCAGTACGTGGGCCAGCTCAGCGGCACCGACGACAACGTGGCGACCGACCAGCCTCTTGAGATTACCCAGTTGCCCACCGGCACCTATCAACTGGTAATTGCCAAGGCGAACACCGGCCCGGCTCAGCAGATCAAGTACATCGCGATCAACACGGCAGTCAGCGGCGAGTACCTGGGCGGTCCCACCACCGCCGGCCACTCGGTGGCAAAGGGCGGTCAGTCGGTAGGGGCCGTCTACTGGGGCACCCTGCTGCCGGAGGACTTTACTTCCCAGGGGCCGTCCCAGATTCTCTTTGACACCAGCGGCAACCCGCTACCGGCTCCGGACGTGCGTCAGGTGCCGCAACTGTCGGCCATCGACGGGGCGAGTACCACCTTCTTTGCCGGTGGACCGGGGGCGAACGGTTTTCCGAGCTTCTTCGGTACCAGCGCCGCCGCACCGAACGCTGCCGCTGTGGCCGCGCTCGTTCTGCAGGGGGCAGGCGGTCCCGGCAGTCTTACCCCGGCCCAGGTCTACGAGGCGCTCCAATCGAGTGCCCAGGATATTCCCTTCGACCTCGATCCCAACTTTGCCCAGGCGAAGCTCTTCCCGGTGCTGCTCACCGCCCAGGGCGACAGCTCCAGCGATCCCAACTTCTTTACTGTCGCCCTCTCCAGCGCGGCGACGGGCCAGACCCTCAACCAGCTCACGATCAGCCTCAAGGACACCGGCCTGGTCTTCGATCCTTCGACGAGTTCCGGCTTTCCCTTTACCCTGGGGATCTTGAGGGGGGTGAGTGCGGGCGATGTGACCGCTTCGCTTTCGAGCGATCTGAGCACCCTGACCCTTAGCTTCGCTCCCGGCAGCTTCGGCCCCGGTGCCTCGGCAGGCTTCGGCATCGACCGCGACTACGCCGCCACCTTCAGCAGCGGCAACAGCGCCGATCTGCTGCAAAAAGCCCGCGTCAGCGCGATCGTCAACAACAAAACCCTGCGGGGGCAATTCCTCAACACCTATGGCGCACCGGGCTACGACACGATCAGCGGCTACGGCCTGGTTGACGCCAATGCCGCCGTAAAGGCGGTCAAACCTTAAGAGGCGTTCCCGAATCACAAGCAGGTGGCCCTTACTGTCTACCAGGGGAGGGCCACTTCCTGCTGCTGAATTGGGAGGTATAACCGTTCTTCCCGCCGCTCAGGCTATGCTCGATCCTGAGCTGTCAACCCGGCCCAGGGGAGGTCTGGACGATGCAAGAAGGAACCGACCAGCCTTCTCGATCCCACGAAAAGTTCAGCCTCGAAAAGCTCAATCAGGCTGTGCAGATCGTCGCCATCGTCGCGGGCGGAGCCTGGGGAATCTACACTTTTGTCTACCGGGCCAATATCGCCCCCAATCTTGCTCCCCCGACACTTTCGGTCACCAATGTGCTGACAAAAGTGGGCCACAAAGGCAACTGGGTCGCCATTCGCTCGACGGTGAGCCGCAGCAACGTCGGCCACACTGGCGTGCGCGTCCTAGCCCTTACCTACAACGCCATCGGCGTCAAAACCCGCTTCGGCAAAAAAACGGCTACCGGGACAAATTTTGCCAGAATTGCTCCGGGTGCCACAGTAGTCAGTGCGGCCCGCTACTACGACAACCCGGTCAGCGACGAGGTGATCCTCCACGAGGGCGTTCTTTTTGAAGGGGCCACCTCCAAACCGAGTGAGCCATCGACCCTGAATCCAGGCGAGCGCGTCACCCGCGACCTTATCTTCTACGTGGACCGCAGCAAATTCGATTCGATCCGCTTTCTGGTGAACTTTTACTACATCAGGCTCAGTGAGCAGCCCCTGCCCCTCGCCCTCAAACTCGACGGACGAAATCTGCTCATGGCTGAACCTGACCAGACCTGTCTGGCAAGTGGCCGGTGCCGGGAAGCGACCATTACCGACTTTGCCACCGAATTTTCGCTGTGGTAGGTCGCCCTGGTGGGGCGGATCGGCTCTACCGGCGATCAGCGGAACGCCTGGCTATAGTCGCGGGCGAAGGTGGCAAAACTGCGCGGCGGGCGGCCCGTCGCCTCCTGCACCCCGGACGCGACCGCAGCCGCCTCTCCCCGCCGGTAGTGGGCGTAATCTTCCACCAGCCCTTCCGCCTGCCATGGGCCCATGCCACCTGCCAGCACCGCCTCGCGCATCGCCTCGGGCGGTACGTCCACAAAGGTGACGGGCCGTCCTGTCGCCCCGGAGAGAATGGCGGCGGCCTCGGTGTGGGTGAGCGCCTCAGGCCCGGTAAGGTCGTAGATCTTGCCTTCGTGGCCGGGCTGTGTCAGTGCCGCTGCTGCCACCTCGGCGATGTCGCGCACATCGACGATACTCACCTTTGCCTCGCCCGCCGGTGCGTAGAACTCGCCTTTTTGTACGATCGAATCGCGAAAGCCAAGCAGGCCCTGCATGAAGAGGTTGGGTCGCAAAAACGTGTAGGCAAGCCCGGCGCTCTTGATCGCCCGCTCGGCGATGGCGTGGTAGCGCAAAAAGCGCACCGGTGAATCTTCTGCCGCCGCGAACTGCGAGAGCTTGACGATGTGGGCGAGGCCGATTCGTCGGGCAGTCTCGATAAAAGCAAGTTGCTGGGCTTCTGAGCGCTCGGAGGACGGGGTGAGCAAAAATGCTCTTTCGACTCCCCCGAGAGCGGCTTCAACGCTGGCGGTGTCCTCAAAAGTGCCCACCGCCAGCTCGACGCCCGGCAGAGCAGCGAGCGACTTTGCGGCTGCTTGAGAGCGGACGAAGGCGCGCACGGTTACACCCCGAGCGGCGAGGAGCCTGACGAGTTCGCTGCCAACGACGCCCGTAGCACCGGTAATCAAAATCATCACAAGTACCTCAGCAAGGTTGATAAAGCCCAGGCCAGGCAAAATCTGGCCCCTGCGCCACTTCTAGAGGACACTGGGCGAAAAAAACGCAGCACCCCGACCGATTGGGTGCGGAAGTTACAGATCTAAGATTGCTGAACACTGTTTAGTGAACTATGTTCAGAATATGAGCAATCCGTCCCGCCGTCAAGGGCGCGGTGGTAGGCCACCCCGCGAGCCAGAACAAAAAGATGCAGTGCGAGCGCAGATTTTGCTGGCCGCCCGCCGGTTGATCGTCGAAGACGGTTTTCGGGCGCTGTCGATTCGCAAGCTCGCCTCTGAAATTCAGTACTCGCCGGCGGCCATCTACCTGTACTTTGAAAGCCGGGAGGCGATTGCCCGCGAGCTGTGCCTGCAGGGCTACCGCGAGCTGCTGCGTTGTCTGCATGTGGCCATCCAGGCAACTGCCGACCCCCAGGCCAACCTGCGGGCCTGCTTCGCCGCCTACGTCAATTTTGGTCTGAGCGAAGTTGAAACCTACCGGCTCATCTTTATCGACGAGCCGGAGTACCTGGCAGCCGCCTTCGCCAACTGGCCTGCAGACAATCCGGCGACCCAGGCGTATCGCCTGTTGCTGGATGTGGCGCAGGCAGTCCTCTGCGTCGATGGCGGCGAGCCGCCCCGATTGAGTGTGGTCGAATTTGCCGAGACCTGCTGGGCTGCCATGCACGGCATCGTCAGCTTGAAGCTCACCTGTCCCGCCTTTCCCACCACCCCCGTCGAGGTTCTGGGTCGGAGCACCGTTGAGCTGTTGCTTCGTGGCTTACGTTCGTAACGAGTGATCGAAAAATGGGCTACAGGGGCGGTTGCGGCTCGTGGGGCGGTGCAGGTGCGACCCTTGTCTCGCCGGGAGCCGGCAGCGCCTGCTGCTCAGGGACGATCGCCTCCGATGGGGGAACGGTCGCTTCCTCGGAGGGGTGGGGCGGGTTCAGCCGTTCTTGCGCTGATTCGACGAAGGTCTGGCCGCGCTCTTTGGCCTGATCGACCAGTCCTTTCGCCTGTTCACCGAGGGCGGCAGTGCGCTCTTTGAGCTGGTCCCCCAGAGATTGGCTGCGCTCTTTGGCCTGATCGACCAGCCCCCTTGCCTGCTCGCTCAAAGCAGCGGTGCGCTCTTTGATCTGCTCGCTTAGATTCTGGCCGCGCTCTTTGGCCTGGTCGAGGGCGCTGCCGAGGCGCTGACGGATGCCCTCGCTGTAGAGGGTGCTCGATTTAGCGGTCGCCTCAGGAACGATCACCCGCCTTTTGCCGGAGGTGGTGATCGCCGATGTTTCCAGCAGGTAGGTGCCGTCGGTGATACCGCTCCAACCGGCGGCGACGAAGAGGTAGTGGCTGATGATGCCGCTCTGGGCGTCGAAAAGAAAGTCGCTGATCTTGCCGATGTGGCTGCCGCCGTCGGTCCAGACCTCGTGGCCGACCAGGGACGATTCACCGGGTTTGGCCTCCTCGCTCGTCTCGCCCTCGACGCTCACCATGATCGCATCCGGCCCGATGCTTTGCAGCTGGCCAAGGGGCAGTGACTTTCTTTGACCGCTCAAAAAACCGGACTTGTAGACGATGCCGACAACTTTTTGCTCCTCGGGGGCAGTCCATAGATCGTCTACCCGACCGAGTTCCTCGGCGGTACGCAGATCGAGGATCAGCCGGTTGATCAGGTCACTGTACTTGAGGGTGCCTTCCTGACTGCTCACACGGTCCTCCCTTGGTTGCCAATAAGTTTTCAATCTGGACAGGGCTGACGGGAAGAGGTGCTGAACCACCATTCGCCCGACTTTCTATCTGTAGCAGAGATCGAGACAAGTGCGGATCATCCCCCGGTTAGAACAGCCCAAAAATAGAACAACTGGGCCGGGGTGGCCGTCTCCAGGGTGTTCAATTTTGTCTACCGGCCTCCAGGGACGCCCTGCCATACCAGGCCAATAGCGCCGCCTGCTGGATGTGCTTGAGGGGCTCGCCGGTGCGCTCGGCCAACTGACGGCAATCCTCGAACTCCGGCTGTACGTTCAGTACCTCGCCCGCCCGGCTGCCGATTTTGATCCGCACCGGCCCAAAGCGCGTCTCGACCTGCTCAAAAGAACGTTCGAGGACCGTGCGCATCTGAAAGTGCCGCCGCACACCGAGGGTGGTCGTCTCGCGCAGCAGCACCTCCTCGCAGTCGCCGAGCCGGGCGGGCGGGCAGAGGACGGTCATCAAAGTTCCGGGCCGTGACTTTTTCATCCCCGCTGGAACTGTGAAGACATCCAGCGCACCTGCCGCTAGCAGGCGATCGAAGAGGTAGCCGCTTATCTGGGGACTGAGATCATCGATCTGGGTTTCAAGGGAGGCGATCACTTCCTCGTGCGCCGGCGGGTGTGGATGGTCATGCTCGGCGTGTCGGTGTGACTGCTCGTGGCTGTGGGTCCGGTGGTGCGCGTGGGCGTCGATGAGCGTCGGTACCGCTTCTCCCAGCCACAACCTGAGGACATTCGGGATGGGCAGATCTCGACTGCCGGCTCCGAGGCCGACGCGGCTCACGGCCATCGTCGGTAGCTCACCGAAGCCTGTCGCGAGGGCACAGACGATCGCAGCTCCCGTAGGCGTGACCAGTTCTTGCTGGATGCGGTTGCTGAAGACGGGCACCCGGCGCGACTCCCAGAGTCTCACCACCGCCGGTACGGGGACGGGCAGCAGGCCGTGGGCTGCCCGCACCAGACCGCCGCCCACCGGCAAGGCCGAGCAGTAGATCGCTTCGACCCCCAGGTAGTCGAGCCCGAGACAGGTGCCCACCACGTCGATCAGCGCGTCCACCGCCCCCACTTCATGAAAATGCACCGCCTCGGGGGTGGTGCGGTGGACCGCCGCCTCCGCCTCGGCGAGGGCGACAAAAACGTTGACACTCCACTGGGCGGCGCGCGGTGGCAGGGCGGCCTCCTCGATGAGCTGCCGGATGGCAGGCAGGTGGCGGTGGATGTGGCCTGCCTGCTCGCTTATGTGGACGCGGGCCTTGGTGGCGGCGACGCCATTTTTGAGCACCGGCTCGAAGCTGAGCTGGTATTCGTCCGCCAGGGCCAGACGCGCCAGATGTTCCTGCAGGTATCCGGCGGGTACGCCGCCATCGACCAAGGCTCCCAGACACATGTCGCCTGCGATGCCCGCCGGGCAGTCAAAAAAGGCCAGTTTCATCGCCAGTGCTCCCACCCATCGATCGCCAGTCTAGTCCGCGCAGGTGCAATCGGCCCCGTGCCACCCAGGAAGGCAAAAATTGCTTGCTGCCAGTCATGGAGACCACTAGAATCAAGACGCTGATTGCCGTTTTCCCAATCGCTCGTACCGTCCAGATCTCTCTTTATGCCAGATTTTTATCGCCCTTGAGGAACACCTGTTATGGCCAACGGTCCTACCCGCCCGCGTCTGGTGCTGCCAAAACCACTGCTGACCCTTGGCATTCTCGTGCTGACGCTGATTGTCTATTTTTTGCTGCCGGTGGCCAACGACCTTGGCCGGGCCGCCCTGGCGCTGTTCGTCTCACTGGTAGTGATCTTGCTGGTGGGTTTTCTGGTGCCTGCTGTATACCGCCGGGTCGATCGCGGCAGTCTGCTGGTCCACACGAGCGCGTCGTTTTTCTTTGGGCTGGTGAGTGCCCTGTTTTTAACTCTGGGCAACGTCTTTCCCTGGATTTTCTGCTGGCTGGTGCTGTGTCTTTTCTGGACCTTCCTGCCCAACCCCAGCTTTCATCGCAGCCTCGAAGACAACTTTGGCGACCTGTTTAGCTAAGTGCGCCGCTTGAGCCGATCCAGTTCCTGCTCCAGTTCCCAATCTTGAAAGCGCTTCTCCAGATCGTCGTCGAAGCGGGAGGGGCGCGCCTTGCTGTAGGTAGATTCTTCTTTTTGCTGGGCGGCCATGTGGGTTTCTAGCTCGTGGCGCTTTTCGGCGATTCGAGCGAGGAGGCCCGCCTGCTGCTGCTGCTGTTCTTTGAGGACGCTCATCTGGCCCCACAGTTCGTTGCCCCGGCGCAAAAGTTCGTCTGTCCGCGCCTTTGCCGCCTGGGCCAGATCGTCTCTGTTGCCTGCCTTTGCCTGATCGATGCGGCCCTGCCACTTTTGCATGTCGCGGGCCACCCCCACGATCTCCTCTTGAATGCGGTTGATGTCGGCCTGCAGCTTCTGCAACTGCTGCTGGGCTTCTTCTTCTTGCTGGCGGACGTTTTCTAGCAGCACCAGCAGCTTGAGGCGTGGATTGCTATCGAGAAATTCCTCCAGGCGGCTTTCAAGAAACTGGCTGAAATCTTCCCAGACGCCCATAAGCCCTCAGTTACCGATGGTCAGAATGCGGTTTTCTTCCCCTCGCTTCAGAATAACGCGATCGGCGGCAAGCCCGACCACCGTCCAGCCGTCTGCCAGCACTGCGCCGACAGTTGCGCTCTGAAGTTGTCCGCCGGCGCGCAGGAAGGCGAGGGCCGGACGCTGGTTCTTTTCGATCACCCCAACCAGAGCCAGGGAAGTCTCCGGCTCACCTCCAGCCCCAGGGGCCAGAAGCGGCATTGGCGGCGGCGGCAACAGGCGGGGGGCGGTGGTCGGCCCTGAAAGCACTGGGATTGCAGGGACGGCGGCGGCGGATGCCAGAGCCTGCGGGGCGACGAACGGGTCTTTAGAATGCGGATGGGGAAGGCGATCGAGCCGGTGGGCCACCCGCTCAAGCTCGCGCTCGTACTCGCTTAGAACCTGCCTGGCAAGCAAAGCCAAACGGGAATCCACTTCAGCTGAGGTTATAGCTGGGGGCCGACTGCCCAGGCCCGATCCTGCCCAGAGCAAGACCAGCAGCAGTCCACCAGCACTGCCCAGCAAGGACCACCGCCCGCCGTAGCGGTACAGCAGCGAGGAAGATCGTAGCTGCACGATTGCACTGCTGAGAGAGAACAGCAGCCGGGGCAGGCAGGCTGTAGTGAGGCGCACTACCCGCCGCTCTATCTTCCGCCAGCCCGCTTCTGCCATCGCCCATTTACACCACGCGACGGCGATAGATTAACCCGCCTGACAGGGAGGCGACATCCACCACACAGCTGCCTGACGGCGGCAGTCGCTTTTAACCGTCGGTGTTACCCTCGCTGCGCTCCCGGTCATTGCGCAGCAGATAGTCGTTGATTGCCTCCTGCCGGCGATTGGAAGCGCGCAATTCCTCGACCGCCTCATCCAGTCGAGAGGTTATGGTCCGTAGCCCGGAGATAGCCTCGCCCATGCTGGTGATGAACCTTTCGTTGATGTCGAGCAGGCGATCGAGGTTGCGCGTGTTGCTCAAAGTCGCTGTCCGCAGCTCGGCAAGCAACCCACCGTGATGATCGAGGCGCTGCTCGGCGCGGTCCATCCGTTCTTCCATCGGGCCTTCTCCTGCAAAGCTTGTAACATTCTTCAACTCTTAACAGCCAGAAAGAGGGTTCATCTGGAGGCACAGGCGGGTCAGGAAGATCTATTTTGACGGTGCTGGATCAGCGTCATCTGGACCCGCAGCCTCGCTTGTAAAAGTCAGAGGGCTATTGAGGGAGGCTGGGGCAGGAATGGCAATCTTTTCGAGCAACTCGACTTTCCTTTCGAGGCTGGCGATTCTCTCGACCACCTCGGCAGGAATGGCCGGGGGAGCAGCGGGCCTGCGGGCAGGCGTCAGCTCAAAATACCGGATCAAGATATCTGCCACCGCCTGGGACATAGAAAGACCCTGCTCCTTTTCGTACTGCTTGAAGCGGTCAAAGACGTACTGCGGTACGTAGGCTGAAATCTTCGGATTGTTGGTCGGCATCTGGTAAACCACTCTCTAAACTACTACCAGTCTACCCAGGGGTGTACCACCAGCAAACCACCGACGCCATCCACCGCCAGGATACGCCTGCTCATCGCCTTTCAAGCGTTCTAAAAGCGCGCACAGTGTACCGCTGCCATTGACAAAAAGATTCTACAGCCGCACCAAATCGGTGTACTGGGTCAACAGCTCATCGGAGGTGAGGGTGTCGTTTTCGTCCGCCGGGGACCAGACCACCTCGACGGCGACGATCTGTTCGCTGGAGAGGCTGCCCAAAATGGTGAGAGCCTGACGCAGATCGTCGGAGCTGCGCACATTCAGCAGGCGCGGTGCCCCGTCCTCGGTCGCCACTAAGAGCGTCACGACGATGTATTCGGCCACCTCGTCAGGATTCTCGCCGTCAAATTTTTTCTGGACTAAGCCGGTGCTGCCGGTCTTGCTCACCACCTCGTCGGTGTACTTGGTGCGCTCGGCGAGGGCGAGGCGGTTGAACTGCGATTCAGCCTGCAATCGGGGCAGCTCCTGCGCGTCGCTCTTGGCGTAGACCCAGTACTCGGGGTTGCGCAGAAGGGCGAGGGTGACTTCCTGGTTGAGGCGGGTCAGTCCTTCGGGCGTACTGGTGTCAGATTGTTCGGCGAGGCGAATCAAGTCGCGCTGGAGCTGTTTGGCGGTGGCAAGGAGGGCCACCTGCAGCCGGAAGACATCGATCTTGCCCGAGTCGATGGGCTCACCGTCGTAGCCGCCGTAATCGCCCACTCCGGCAGCGTTGCGGCGGATGAAGCGCAAGAAAAACAATCCCGCCCCGACGACGATCACGATCACAAAGATGCTCGAAAGGCCGAAGCCGCCGCCGTAGCCATAACCGTAGCCGTAGCCGCCGCCGAAGGGAATGGGCACCGGCACCGGCACCACCGGTCCCGGACTGTAGTAGCCGCCGCCGTAACCGCCCCCTGGCGCGTAGCGCGGCGCGGGAGCATAGCTGCGCGGCGCAGAGCGGAAGGAGCCGCCGCCGATGCGTCCGCCCGAAGAACCGCGTGCCCAGGCAACGTCGCTGCTTTGAAAGCTGCCGGTGCCGCTGAGCAACAATCCGAGCGCCAGGCCACCGGCCAGAACGCCGCGCATCAAGGATGTGATCCGAGCCATCGAGTTCACCTCAAAAACAGGCGCTTCTTTCTTTACTATAAGAAGTCCGGGGAAATTGCTGTATACCCAACCAGACAGGTTTCGGGCAAACAGGCGGGCTATGGGCATGACAGCCGGTGCGGGCGTATAACAGATGAGTTGCGATAGATTAGATCCACCTCAGGAGTGAAAACCGTGGAGACTGTCCGGCAAGCCTTTGAAGAGCACGTCATGCACACTTACGCTCGCTTTCCAGTCGTCTTCGAGCGCGGCGAAGGGTGCTATCTCGAGGACAGTGAAGGACGACGCTACCTCGATTTCGTCGCCGGTATCGCCACCTGTGCCCTCGGACATGCCCACCCGGTCCTGGGTGCCGCTATTGCCGAGCAGGCCCGCACGCTCATCCACGTCTCAAATCTTTATTACACCCGCCAGCAGGGTGAACTGGCCCGTTGGCTCACTGACAATTCGGTGGCCGATCAAGTCTTCTTCTGCAACTCGGGAGCCGAGGCCAACGAAGGGGCGATCAAGCTCGCCCGCAAGTATGGCCGCACTGTCCTGGGCATCGCCGAGCCGCAGATTATCAGCACCCACCTGAGCTTTCATGGCCGCACCCTGGCGACTGTCACCGCCACCGGCCAGCCCAAATATCAAAAGCACTTCCATCCCCTCGTTCCCGGTTTCGTCCACGTTCCCTACAACGACTTCGACGCCCTGCGCGCCCAGGTCACCGATGCCACCTGCGCCGTGCTCATCGAACCCATCCAGGGTGAGGGGGGTGTGATGCCGGGAGACGTCGATTTCTTCCGCAAGCTGCGGCGCTTCTGCAGCGAACAGCGCATCCTGCTCATCCTCGATGAAGTGCAGACGGGCATGGGGCGCACCGGCAAACTCTGGGGCTACGAGCACCTGGGTATCGAACCGGACATCTTCACCCTCGCCAAAGCCCTCGGCGGTGGTGTGCCGATCGGGGCTCTGTGTGCAAAGGCCGAATTTTCGCTCTTCGAGCCCGGCGATCACGCGAGCACCTTCGGGGGCAATCCCCTTGCCTGCGCGGCGGGACTGGCGGTCTGCCAGACCCTCGAAGCGGAAGCGCTGGTCGAAAATGCCAGGGTGCGCGGTGAACAGCTCGCCGCCGGTCTCAAGCGCATCGCCGAGCGCTTCGGTAGCCTCGTGCGCCTCAGCCGGGGCCGGGGGTTGATGCAAGGTTTGGTCCTTGTCGCCCCCCGCGCCGCCGAAGTCGTTCGCCTGGCGATGGACGAGGGTCTGCTGCTGGTAAGTGCCGGACCCGAAGTCGTCCGCCTGGTGCCGCCTTTGATCGTGAGTGCCATCGAGATCGACGAAGCCCTCGCCATCCTCGAAGGCGTGCTCGCCCGGCTGCCGGTGACGGTGACGGCCTGAGCTATTCCGGCACCGCTGCAAAATCTATCAGCGGAATTTTAATTTTCTCGTACCTGAAGCACGAGAAAATTAAGTTATGCTCGATTTCGGAGCTGAAGTTCTCATCTTCTCGTACCTCAGGCACGCAATGATTAAGTGGCCCTGTACCTGATCGGCCTCAATCTGGACAGCCCCACGGCCCATTACAGGGCTGAGCGCGGCTACCTTGTGCAACTGCTCCGTGGAATCTACGTCGATGCTACGGATGACGTGGATGCAGTCGTTCTGCAACACGCCGTCCGGATTGCAAAGTATCTCTACCCCAACACCTATCTATCGGCAGCGAGTGCCATTCTGCTTGGTCCTACCGCTGACGGTCGTCTTTTCCTGTCGGGCAGGCGCAAGCAGCGCACGCGCATCAGGACACTGGAGATTATCCAGAATCAGGCACCAGCCTACCCCTCCGTGGCACCCACGCTTGTGAAAGATTCGCTGGGAGAGATAAGCGTCGATGTATCGGCAATTCGTCAAAGTTTGTTGGAAGCATTTCGACGCCGCAGCGAACAGTCAGCCTCCATCGATCCAGCAATGAAGCAGGCGCTTGTCGAGCGGCTCGTCAGCGAATATGGCAGTCCGTCTAAAGCAGCAGATGCCGTTTGGGCTCTGGCCCGTGAGAACCAGTGGTACAGGGAAGGCGAGGAAGCGGAGCAATGGCTGCTGCGCCAGCCACCGATCGTCGTCAGCAATGCCGAGACAGGCATCACCTTTCATATCACCTGGCACGGTGTGCCCCTCGGGCGGTTGCGCAACGACGGCTTCGAGTGGCGCTGGCTGCTGGAGAAAGTGGATCTCATCTCTCCGGTCCGAGATACTGTGCCAGGACAACTGCCGCCGTTTATCAGTTCGCTTCTGCCGGAGGGCTGGACTGAGGAGGTGCTGCAGACCGACGACGAGCGGGAAGTTCTGCTCGGTGGTCGCCGGTACCTGTCCAACATTGCGATTGTCGATGATCTGGCAAAGCTTGCCAGCCTGCCTGTCGATGTGCTCGATGGCAGGCTCGCTCGCTGGATGCAGGAAGGACGATTTGTTGGTGCCTACGCGGGTCCAGGCAGAGGACACATTGCCAAAGGATTCGAGTGGGCAGTGGCTGAACTGTATCGGGATAGAGACACCCCACGCCTTTCAGGTGTACAGATCAAGGCTCCGATGTACCTGAATGCCTTGGGACAATTACTCGATGCGCGAGGGCGGCCATTCACGCACATCTTGAAGCCTGCGGGTGCAGCAGGATTCGAGGCCACTCCGATTGTCGAGTGGACAGCGCTCGAACTGGCGAAGCGTATGGAGTTTGTTGTGCCGGCACACGCCCTGGTGGAGATGCCGGAGCAGCTACCACCGGCACTGGTGGTGGAGCGCTTTGACATTCGGTGCGGACTGGAAGACAACCAGCAGTTATATTGCCAGGAGGACTTCTGTTCGCTGCTGAACATCTCCAGTGCCAAGAAGTATGGTTCGACCATCGAGCAGGTGGCAAAAACCCTGCGCTCCGTCTCGACCGAGCCGGAAGCAGATCTGCTCCTGCTCTGGCGCAGAGCCCTGTTTGCCTGGCTGATTGCCGATGGAGACATGCATCTAAAGAACCTTGCAGTACTAAGAATCGCTGTACCTGGCGAGCGGTCGTTTCTGTCTGTGCGTCTGGCCCCGGTATACGATACCCTCACTACCCGAGTCTTCCCAGGGATGGCTCAGGACCGTATGGCTTTGAAACTCAACGGCAAGAACGACAGATTGCAGGCCAGCGATTTTCTCACCCTGGCAAGAACCATCGGGATCAAAGTGTCAACTGCCGAGCAGGCGCTCGCACAGATGACGAGCAAACTGGCCAGTGCAGTTCGGGACATCTGCCTTCCTGCCCTGGCCTACTACGGCCCCCAGGGATTGGAGAAATTTACCCAACTTCAGCAGATCGTTGAAACTCGCTGCAAAAAAATGGCCTGATGTGTTCCTACGAAAAACTCCGGCCCCGCAAGTTTTGCAGTAAAGGACAGAGCCAGTGCAATCGTCAGTAGCAATGAGCAGTAGAACTGGTGCAGTCACGTTTGGCTGTACAGCTACATTGACTGTCCTGGCTATGTAATGCTCCAAAGTTTGACAGAGATATCCAGTACCCTGAATCTTGGCTGGGCGATCGGCTGAGGGGGGAACAGACAAAGCGGTACGTACTTCAGAGATTACTAAGTTTTTTCAATTAATAGCAGCTGCTGATTACAGGAGGTGTAAGCTTTCCGGGTACTCCTGTTTTGAAGTGAATTGTCAGCTTTGTATACTGTCTTCACCTTTGCCCCCGTTCAAGGATTCATCGAAAAATCCCGAAAACTCCGAGACCTTTACGGTGCTTCAATCATCCTTTCGTATCTCACCTTCCGGTTGACCGAGAAGGCCGAAGCAGCTGAAGGTGTGCAGGTCATTTCTCCTGGAATGCCAAATGTGCAGGAAGGAATGCCGAATCGCATCGTCCTCAGTGGAGTCGTGACAGTCGAAGAATATCAGAAAGCATTCTTTGAGAACTGGCGGCGGATGTTGCGGGAAGTGCGCGACTGGATCGAGCGGCAACTACCTGCTTATGAGTACTGCTGGCGCGACGAATGGCAGCACTGGGGCAACCATGCCTGGGAGTTTTTCTGGGGGCAGGGAGCTTCTGTGCCTGAGGCTGTGAACGACCTGGAGGCACGTAAGCTCGCTCGCAGTTGGACAGGAATCAACTGGACGGGAGAAAGTTCGAGCCTATCGGGTACTGACGCCATAGCCTGGCCAGGTCTTGGCCGAGTGGTGGATGTGCGCAGCCGGAAGCTGAATCAAGAAAAACAGCAAATTCAATTGTTTTACTCGGAGCTTGCTAAGCGACTCGATCCACAAGGGGAAGGCAAATTTCTGGCTGAAAACGAACAGCTCAGCATTCCAGAGCTTACCAAGCGACTGGTCACGCGCCACGATCTCGCCCGCTCATTGGGAATGACCGAACTAGAAGCGGGTTTTACTGATCTCGCTCGTGAGCAGGACAAGGGTACCTGGACTGGTTGGCTGATGGGTGATGGTGACAAGATCGGCAACTATCTAAAGGATCTTGCCCGATCAGAGGACGGGGGTGCATTGCGGCACTTTAGCGAGGCTATGCGCGAGTGGGGCAGGAGCTTCGCCCGAGATTTTGCTCAAGAAAAACTTGGCCGAGTAATATATGCAGGTGGCGATGACTTCCTGGCTGTCTTCTACCGGCCCCAGAAGAAATTGTTGCCTGGAGAAGTAATAGATTGGCTGTGCAATTTCCCAAAAATCTGGAGGCAACACGGTCAGAAAGTAACTGTAAGTGCTGGATTTGTTTGGGCGGCTCCCAGGGTTCCCCAGCGCGATGTGCTCCAGCACTGTCGTGAGGCGGAGCAGCTCTCCAAAGCCGCTGGTCGGGATCGCCTCACTCTGCGGGTGGTCTTCAACAGCGGACAGTACGTCCAGTGGACTTGCCCGTGGGAGTACCTGAAGACACTGATGGAACGTCGCAATCAGGTTGATTGGACACGACTATACAAAGATCTCGCCGAACTGCAAGCTCGTCACGCCTTTGAAGAGAATCACGAATCTGCCGATCCTCGCGTGGCTCTTGCCCTTTTTGACATATATTTTCCAAGGCAGGGAGAGTACTTAAACGCTCATCGCACACTCGTACACAAAGACAAATTCTCAGGCCAAGCGATCAATTCCTGGATTTCGGATCTCATTCGCGTAGGGTGGCATCTGTGTTCCAATACGTAATCACCGTTGAACCCCTTGGCCTACTGTATGGAAGTGCCGGGGCATTTCTGTCGCCTGCGAATCTGGTAGGCCGGGCTGGTCGGCGCTTCCCACCGGACGCTCCCACTCTCTCGGGTCTTTATTACAACGGTGCGTCCGAGGCACTGCGGCGTGAGTTGGGTGAAAAGCTGCATCTGGCTGGCCCCTTCTGGGCTGAGCAAGAGGATCCGCTCAACTTCTATGTACCCATTCCCTGGACTCGAGTCGTTGGCGAAGACAGCAGCGATGAGTGGACAATTGCCGATCACCACTGGCAACGCACCGACCCTGACCTCAAGCCTGCTTATCGCTGGCAACCGATCAATAGCTGGAAGGCTCCTCTGCGCAACCTACAGAAGAATCAAGCCAGGAAGGATCCCTGGCAGTTCGTGCCCGCTCTGCATCCGCATTTGAAAGACGACGAGCGCTGCGTGCCCGAGCAGGACGGTTTGTTTCTAGAAAATGCTGCGCAGATGTGCCCTGGCACTTGCCTGGTCTACCTGGCCAGCCATCCGCTCTCGGCGGGTTGGTACCGCTTCGGCGGTGAGAGTCACGTTGTACAGATTGGCTGTCGCGACTTGCCGGAACGTTCAAAGGCGATGGCTCTATTGGCTGAGCCCATCGATCGGGCTTTCGCTCTGCTGACTCCGGGGATCTGGGGATCGAACCGCTTTTCACTGCGCCATCCGCAACACCCCGATTTTCCCAAACCAGTGCTGATGCTCACTGAAAAGCCGGTGCCGTTTCGTTATCGCATCGCCGAGCAATTGGGGCGCGGACGATACGCGGTGCCCGCCGGGAGTGTCTATGTTCTAAGTCAGCCGCTAGACCAACCCTGGCGTGACTGGAACAGCGACTGGTTTCCGCGAGAAGGCCATAGCTACAAGCGCTGGGGCTGCGGCCTGGCCCTGCCCCTCGAAATAGAAGGACTGCAAACCCTCCAAGGAGTCTGAACCATGTATAGTCGCGCCTATGGCGTCATCGAGGCGCTCGCTCCCCTGCATGTTGGGGCGAGTGCAGGTGAGGAGAGTGGTAACCTCAATCTCATCTTTCGCGATCAGTTTACCCAGACCGGCATCGTCCCAGGCAGTTCTATTCGGGGCCGTCTGCGCGCTGAGATGCGTCAAGCTGGCGAGCAGGATGAGCAGGAGTGGTATGGTCGAGGCACCGACGCCGGTCGCACCGACGGTATGAGCGAGTCGGCGGTGAAGTTCGAGTACGCCTCGCTCATCTGGCTACCGGTCTTCTGTCCCGGCCAGCCGATTGTCTGGGTGAGTTGCCCACGTCTACTTGCCCGCTACCAGCGCATCGCCGGGATGCAAGGAGAATTACCACGTCCCTACACCGGCTCGAAGGATCTGCAGGGTATCGATGGCAAGGACGTTTTATTCTTCAACCTTGGCTTTCTCACCCTCAAACGCAAAGAGGATTTATCGGCCTGGTTCCCTGAAAGGCGAGCACGTCCGGCGGTTGTCGTCGAGGACTCAGACATGGCGGTGATCCATGACATGGCTCTCTATCGTCAGAGTCGCGTCAAACTCCACGACGAGGTGAAGGTAGTCGATGGCGGTGCTTTCTTCAACGTCGAGGCTCTGCCGGAAGAAACGCTGCTCGTGTTTCCAGTGGCGATTAAACCAACGACAAACGGGAAGACCTGGCAGCCTTTTTCTGATGGTATGAGTGCGGAGATCTACCTGGGTGGGCTGGAGTCGATAGGCTTCGGTCATTGCCGGGTGACTATCTATGGAGTGTGAACGATGAGCTGGCAATCATACCAACTTGACCGCGCCGCCCAAGAACTGGTGCTCAGGCACCGTGACAAAGGTGTACTCAACCAGTCTTACAAGATGCGTCAGGCAGCTGCTTTTGGTCTGGAGCGCTTCTGGGGCGAGCATGTTCGTTTGATGAAAGAGGATGCAACGGCAGCAGGCTACTGGAAACAAACCTGGGACTCCCTTGTGACCATCTTGAAAAAGGCGGGTCTAGAGCTTCCAAACCACACCATCAAAGACCCCAAAAAGACTCAGGATATTCAGGCGATGGCAGACGAATTGTGGAAACTCAGTCCCCAAAAGCAGCGTGTTGCTCTGGCTGTGCTTGTGCAATTCTGCGACTGCTTGATCTGGTGGACTCAGCGCTACAAGACCGGCAAGGAGAAGAGCGATGGATAGCAACAAGGTGCCCCAGTTATTTCGGGCACAGGTAGAAGGGCGTTGTCAGCTGCAGAATCCGCGTACAGATGATGCCCAGCGCTGGGCCTACGAGTGGATAGCGAAAGCCGATCGCCGTGCTCCTGCCTTTAGTCGTACCGTCCGTCAGCGGCGCTACCGGATCACCTGGCGCTTTGTCACCAATGGTGGTCAGGACGACGGTGTGATCCGTCCGGTACTAGGTGCGCGGGGCTGGCCCTACTATCCCGGTTCGAGCATGAAGGGGGCGTTTCGCAGCGCCTGTCGTCAGGCCGCTCCTGATAAAGTTATCCGCTACTGCGGGGGCAGTGACGGTCAGGGTGGATGGCGTCCGGGTATTCTGCGATTCCATGGTGGGTACCCGGCCAACGCTGACTGGCAACAACGTGAGCGTCTCGTCGATCTCGTACATCCACAGGAGGGTGTGCAGGTAGAGGCCAGCAGCAGCAGACACAGTGCCTTTGCACTTTTCTCGTTGTACCGTCCAGAATTGCGCTTTGCTCTCTCCAGCAACAAGCCTCTCGAAGATGTTGAGTGGACAGAGATCTGGTCGATTTGGGAAAAAGCACTCAGCCACGGCATCGGTTCACGGGTGAGTGCTGGCTATGGTCGTGTTGTGAGAGAGCAGGATGGTGAGCGCGAACTGCTGGTAGCTGATCCACTTGTCAGTGTGCATTTGACCGGGCAGGGGCAGGCATCCTATCTGCTCACCAAAGCGAGTCCGAGACCGGCAGAGTTTCGTCCCAACATGTTCAAAGCGGCTTTACGCGGACACACCCGACGTCTGTTTGGGGGATTCGTAGATGAGGCAACTGCTGAGGAGTTGACATACGAACTGTGGGGAGGCATCCAGGGCAAGGCAAAAGCTGGTTTATTGGGAGTAGTCTTTAATGGCGAGGCTGAACTGGGTACCCATGGCCGTGGTTCTTTTGCAGTACCAACCTATACCGTTAAAGACGGCTGGCTTCGCGTTGTCCAGACTAGAGACATCCCCGATGAACGCTGTCACGAGCTAATCAAATTAGTTGCGCGCCTGATGCAATTCAGCCTGCTACTAGGAGGTTTTGGCAAATCGTGGCGACGGGTGGATCATCGGCTTTTTTATCCGCAATACTACACCGATAGCAACAAGCCTCTCATTGGCTGCCATTGGAAATTATCGGAAAAAAAACTTCATCCTGTCTACGTAACAATTAATGACTTACAAGATGTTGGAAAGGCAATCGAGAAAATCCGAAATCAGTGCCACAGGTGGATAATGAGCCATCCCAACATCAAGCTGCGTGAAAAGCCTTGCCACTGGCGCGAAGCTTGGCACGCAGATAAGGTGCAGGTTTGGGGACGAGTTGCTTCTGATAAAGCTGATAGTCGGGCGGTATCCTGGTTTCATGGTCCCTATCAAAACCAGGCGACCATCAAAGGCTCGGAATTAACTGGGAGGCTCGGCGCAATCGGTCGCATCTGGCACCGAATGTACCCTAGAGTGATCAGGGAAGCGGACCATTTAGTAGCAAAGCCTGAGTTTGTCGAACTGTTGACTCTATTCCCCGATTCAAGCCAACAAACTCAAAGATTTATCAACTTTCTCGCTACTCCCCAAAGTGGTTTTACCAAGCTCTGGCCTTTTGAGGAATAAGATTTTATGTCTCTATGGATTGTCACCGTTGGCAGCAGCGATGTGCAGTTGTCTTCTCGTAGTAACTGGTATACATTATTCGAGAAAGTGCGCTCTGAACTGGAGTGCGAGGAGTTCTCGCCACAGGAAGTCGAGTCAGAAGCTGCTGAGCGGCGCTACGTGGTGCCGGGACGGGTGCTAGGTCTTGTCTACGGTACAAGCTCTAAGCATGAAGACCTTGTTTTTCCACTGCTAGATGCCTACACTTCTCGGTTATTACCTCTGCAACCTCCAAGCAAAGTTGTTTTTCTACTTACCGATCAATCAAATCTAGCTCTTGAGCGTCGTCTGCCCCAATCACCTTACTGGCAGGACACCTGCACCCTAGCACCATTGCTTGCTGCTTATATTCACCGTCGCCTCAATCTCGAACCACAAATGCTCATTCTTACTCCACCAAAGGGTGGGCGTGGTATCGACCATTGGGATGCCACTCTAAAGCTGGTTGGTGAGCAACTAATGCAGTTAACAACTAAATTGCACGAACCTGTCTATGTGAGTCACCAAGCCGGTACCCCTGCGCTTTCGTCTGCAGTACAGTTTATGAGCTTGAGCCAATTCGGCGAACAGGTACGCTTTCTCGTTGTTAACCGCTTTGACAGCGGCGAACCAGTAGAATGTATAGAGAGTTCACGCTATTTGCGGGGCATTCGAGCACAAGAAGCCAGACGACTGGTGGTTGACGGTATACCTGGGGCCGCACTCAATTTGCTTACTGTCTCAGATTCTGAAGCTACCTTTCGACACCCTGAACTGGTAAAGTTAGTAAACTTTTTCAATCTGCGCAGTACAGGCACTGGCCGAGAGAAAGACTTCGATCTTGATCAGGTAGCCCAGCGACTTTTCGAGGCTCTCGAACTCATCTCTATTTTCTTTCATCAGCGTAATTATTTAACTGGAATCACTCTACTGGCTGCTGCTCACGAGCTTTTTTTAAAAGCAGCTGTTATCAGAGCGCTTACGACACGCTCAGAGATAGTTATTCGTGGCAACTCACTGTTGTTGAACCAGCTTATTGAATGGAATGAGTACGGTCTGCGGCTGAAGAAGAGCGAGTTACTTATACGCTTTGGCCTGCCTGACGATAAAGATGGCAAGAATTGGGGAGGTTTGAAAGAAGGGATCGACAAATGCCTCAATTATCCTAAGCCTGCACTTAACAGGCGCTTTTTTGATGCTAATGCTAACTTGCTTCCGTGGCTGAAAGCACTTCGAGCAGACTTTGTTAGTTGGCCATTGCTCAACTGGATCTGCGATGATAAGCGGTCTACTGAGCAGGATCTGCGCAACCAATTGATGCACAACTTACGGGGGATTGAAGAAGAAGATGTAGTCCGCTATTTACTGGCAGGCAAGCAAGCAGAGATTGGAGAAAGCCCCGCCTCCACCTACAGAGTAAAGATATTGGAACCATTTCTAGCAGCACTAGAGCTTGTTGGCTCTGTCGATAAAGATGCAGTGCTTCTCGATCATCGGTTGAATGAGACAGCCAAACATCTTGTGCATTATTCACTCTAACTAGAAAATGCAGAGCCGATAGTGTTTAACGGCAAGAATTGGAGCGCACATTTCAACTCAATCTTCCATTAAGGGGTGTCGAGCTTCTCAGGTCTGCATGTGGTCTTTTATCGCTTAACACACGTCGAACGTGACAAGCTTCTGGCCTATTTTGAGACTTGCAAGTGGGCTTCCAATCTAATCGTTCGCTGAGGGACGTCGAACCTCCTGCACAGTGATCGGTATGTTGGATCTAGAGTGCCAGGTACTCACGTTTCCAATCTAATCGTCCGCTGAGGGACGTCGAACACGCCCGGTAACACGCCCGGTAGCCCATCGGTAATCATTCAAAATCTCTACGTCACCACGTTTCCAATCTAATCGTCCGCTGAGAGACGTCGAACACTTCCTGGCCCTCGGAGACGCCCAGGCGCAGACCGGTTAACCCGTTTCCAATCTAATCGTCCGCTGAGGGACGTCGAACACCCGCCACTCTCACGTGGACTGCCCTCGGCTCCCGAAAGTTTTTATGTTTCCAATCTAATCGTCCGCTGAGGGACGTCGAACTCGCATTTACATTACTGCTTGCGTAGTGGGTGGCATCACCTTTGGTGTGTTTCCAATCTAATCGTCCGCTGAGGGACGTCGAACAGATTGTTCGCGCCGATATCGATCGTGCCAACAGCACGTTTCCAATCTAATCGTCCGCTGAGGGACGTCGAACTGGCTCTGCTTACGACCAGCGTGATGAAGACCAGAAAGCAGTTGTTTCCAATCTAATCGTCCGCTGAGGGACGTCGAACATCCGTGCCGATTTGTTATTGTTGTCCGTATTCGACGTTTCCAATCTAATCGTCCGCTGAGGGACGTCGAACAAGTTCGATTAAATGACTCAATAGTATACCGAATAGCTCCGGGTTTCCAATCTAATCGTCCGCTGAGGGACGTCGAACGATGGGGGCGGAGGGGCGTTTTGGTTCCCCGGCTTTTCCGTTTCCAATCTAATCGTCCGCTGAGGGACGTCGAACTTCATGTCTTCTAACAGCACTGCGGGAGAAGGAGTCTAATTGTTTCCAATCTAATCGTCCGCTGAGGGACGTCGAACTTTCACTAGGTCTGGAGTTCAAATGGACATCGTCATCGTATTCCTCACGTTTCCAATCTAATCGTCCGCTGAGGGACGTCGAACAGAGTAGCGAGCAGGAAAACGCCTCAGATACTTAGATGTTTCCAATCTAATCGTCCGCTGAGGGACGTCGAACCGGCGGCGTCATTTGGAAGAAGAGGGTGACTTAATGGACAAGTTTCCAATCTAATCGTCCGCTGAGGGACGTCGAACGAGCGCTATTACCAATGGCGGGTTAAAAACAATCTGCATGTTTCCAATCTAATCGTCCGCTGAGGGACGTCGAACACAGTGGCCTTACTGAGTGGAGGGGAAAGCTCCCGCCGATCGCGTTTCCAATCTAATCGTCCGCTGAGGGACGTCGAACCATTCGTTTATAAGTATTGGGTGATCTTCAACTAGTGGTTTCCAATCTAATCGTCCGCTGAGGGACGTCGAACATGAGTTGGTGGCGGCACGGAAACGGAAATAGTCAGATCCTCATCCCTGACTAGGTTTCCAATCTAATCGTCCGCTGAGGGACGTCGAACTCAAGTATCTTCATTACGACCGCATGGACCAGCTCACCAAGTTTCCAATCTAATCGTCCGCTGAGGGACGTCGAACAAATCATGGTCATCCGCATCATCACCCTCGCCGCACTTGCGGCTGCTGGTTGGGTTATCTTCATCGCCGCCTTCGGCGTTGACGGCCTCATGTTTCCAATCTAATCGTCCGCTGAGGGACGTCGAACAGGCTTATACCGTAACTGGGCTTTATGACGAAGTGCAGGTTTCCAATCTAATCGTCCGCTGAGGGACGTCGAACCCGCGCCGAAGCTAAGAGTCGCTACGAGCTCCAGCAGTCTCGTATGACAAACACCCCAGCTTCCAACCCCTCGGTCACGAGTGGCCGGTTTCCAATCTAATCGTCCGCTGAGGGACGTCGAACAGGCGTTGATATCGCCGAAGATCGTGGCAAAGCTCTTGCTGTTAAAGTTTCCAATCTAATCGTCCGCTGAGGGACGTCGAACCCGTCCTCCTGTCTTTGGTGGTCTACTTCACCACCTTTTGTCGGTTTCCAATCTAATCGTCCGCTGAGGGACGTCGAACAGGTCTGGTCGCGGTAAAGCAATAACGAAAGTAATTCGGAAGTTTCCAATCTAATCGTCCGCTGAGGGACGTCGAACACCCAGCTGGGCGGCGGCGGAGCGCAGGTATCGATGGTTTCCAATCTAATCGTCCGCTGAGGGACGTCGAACCTTACTAATGACCCAGCATAGTTCCGGTGGACAGGGCTCGTTTTGACTCGTTTCCAATCTAATCGTCCGCTCAGGGACGTCGAACGCGTACGTGATTGGGCTGATAGTCTAGTAGCGCGGTTGAGACAGCCGGTTTCCAATCTAATCGTCCGCTGAGGGACGTCGAACTTGTTGGCAAGCCCGTCAAGCCTTACACGCCGATGCAGGCGCTGCTTGACGTTTCCAATCTAATCGTCCGCTGAGGGACGTCGAACCTGACAGCCACGACCCACCTGACTATACCTACAGCGCGGTGGTTTCCAATCTAATCGTCCGCTGAGGGACGTCGAACGCTGGGGTGCTAAGGGCACGTTCAAGACTGTTGACAACGACGCTGAGGTTTCCAATCTAATCGTCCGCTGAGGGACGTCGAACACCGCCTGCTTGCAGACAACGGCAACGTTCTCACTACCGGTTGACGCACCAATGGCCGACCAAAAGACTACCGACCTTGCAACGTTTCCAATCTAATCGTCCGCTGAGGGACGTCGAACCAGCAGCAGCTGATAGATAGCTGGCTTGCGGACTTGCGCAGTGTCTGGAACCACGGCCTAGCTCTGCTGCTGGAGCACGAGAGTTTCAGGTTTCCAATCTAATCGTCCGCTGAGGGACGTCGAACCTCAACCGCCGCCAGCTCGCCGTCCCCCATCTCCTCACGTTTCCAATCTAATCGTCCGCTGAGGGACGTCGAACTCTATGAAGTTGTCCACCAATTCAACCAACTCAATACGAGTTTCCAATCTAATCGTCCGCTGAGGGACGTCGAACCGACAACACTGGCGTTACCGAGTCGATTTTGCCGTTCAAGTTTCCAATCTAATCGTCCGCTGAGGGACGTCGAACCAACTTCGTGCACAACAGTGCGCGTCACGTAGCGGTTAACAAACCGCTCGAGTTTCCAATCTAATCGTCCGCTGAGGGACGTCGAACACGCTGAAATTGCATCAGTTTTGATGCCAATCGAATTGGTTTCCAATCTAATCGTCCGCTGAGGGACGTCGAACCAACTTGATTGATACGCCCCTCAGCAACGCTTGTACGGTGCAGTTTCCAATCTAATCGTCCGCTGAGGGACGTCGAACAAGCTTGAAGAACGACATCATCAGCTACTTTCAGAGCGGTTTCCAATCTAATCGTCCGCTGAGGGACGTCGAACTTTTGCACTTTGACAAGATCGTAAGCGGCTGATAAGTTATTAGTTTGTTTCCAATCTAATCGTCCGCTGAGGGACGTCGAACGGTCCTATCCCAGAAGCTGGTCCCTATGTGCGCAAAGCGTTTCCAATCTAATCGTCCGCTGAGGGACGTCGAACTGTCTCCAGTGTACCCCTTGCTACAAGTGGACTTGAAGATGATTTTGCGACGACCAACATGTAGCCAGGGTGGAAGCAACACGCAATCTGGACAAGAAGAAGCTCAAATCCTTGCCAGGCTTGCATTCGACAACCTCTACAGTAAAATAGGCTCTCAAGCATTTTTCAGAAATTGTCGCAGCTGAATGTTAGTACTTACACAGCAAAATGATCCGGTTTCTCATAGAGGCCATCTCCACCCAAAATCACAATTTTCCTGGTCATATTGGCTGCGATAGGATAGTACCGAAGTGAGTCGTCTGGAAGTTTCAAAAGCTTCAGGAGACGGTTTCTCAGCTCCGAAAACTGAGACTCTTCCAGGTCGCACTCAAACACACTGTACTGCACACGCTTCCCGTATCCTTCGAGGAGCTTGGCGATCTTATTGCGACGTTTAGTGACAGGAATATCGTAAGCGACGACCCAGAGCATTTCAGCGAATCCGGTAGACGTTGAACGGAAGCTCTGGATTCTGCAGAGCAGTTTTGTAGTTCTCGACACCTTGATCGATGAGCTTCCATCGAACGCCGTCGCGTCCGTTCGGCAGTTGAATGGTTTCTCCCATTATTTGCTGAAACTGGGTGACAAACTTGCGGCGTCCGGAGTCTGCGAGGAAACAGGCTCCGTTTGCATATTCAAAGTCTTCAGAGGTGAACATGCGGCGATTGACCATCGTCAGTACTAAAGAATCGATGATAGGTGTGCGAAATGGCTCAATCAAATCTGAGATAAGAGCTAGATGATCGTCTCGTGGAACGTGAAGGTGGCCAAGATATGGATCGCAGCCGTGCAACTCCACGACCGCGCGAACATGGTTCCATAGCAGACTGTAGCCGAAGCTGAGAACCGCATTAGCAGGATTGGTAGGCGGGCGACGAATACGCTCGACTAGACGAAATTCACTGTCCTGTAACTGGCGGCCATAAGCTGGATAGAACTGGGCTGCTGCCGCTCCCTCATTGCCAAGCAAGGCCGCGATGTTACTTGTCTGCGGCACCCGTGATTCTAGATACCGCAGCACATCAACAGCAAACTCATTCTCGGCAATTGGGCGGCGGCGATTGAGCCGCTGTAACAGCACGCGCTGATTGTGGATTTTTGCTTCTACTAGAGATTGTGCCAGGCGCAGGCTTCGCTCAGATTCCTCCTGCACCCGTTGCTGGGCGCGACGCAGGTGCAAACGCCCCTGCTGCGGCGGGCTGAGGGTTCCGTAAAGCCAGCCCTGGCGAGAGAGCAACGCTAGCGGAATGCGCCGCCGCAGGCAGGTCCGCAGTACTTCGATACTCAAGTGGATGCGACCGAAGACAAATATTCGGTCGATGAGTGGCAGGGGTATCTGGCGAACAACTTCTCGTTTGCGGTGAATGGCCAGTTGCTCCCCATCTTTACCAACCCAGATACCTTGTTCAAGCAGATACAGGCTACTCACGGGGCGCTCGTACTGCTAGACCGCCATCGCTAAATAGCCAGCGAGCTACCTGATCAGCACATAAGCCGATAATCAAGCTGGATAAACCGACTGCTACGGTGCAGGTGAGCACTGCCGCAAGCCCGAGCGGTGCAATAAGCAAGATGACGAGGGTGACAGCCGTGTTGACTGAGGCAACGGCGACGTTGCGGAAGAACAAGAGGCGAGCAGAGTTCATAGCTAGACAGTAGAAAGCAGCTACATCCTTAATATGCGCAGGATGTGAGAATTAAGCACCTCAAAGGGATGTTTACCTGAAATAATGCCGATCTCGAGTAAAATTTTTCCCATCGTCTGCGTCAGGTGCTCAGAACCGCGAATCTCAGATAGCCCTTCATAACCGTGGGCGACGATGCAGCGGTTACGCAGGTCGCCGTAACTGTTGATGACGCGCAGATGTAAGAGTAGTATATCTTGGTTGAAGTATTCTAAAATTGCCTCAAGGATCCGGCGGTTGAAATCGCTGTTGAGCTGCAACCTGCCCCCACCTGGCAGACGGTAGCCATCCAGGTACTTGCGTAGCTTCCCGCCGTCTATCTGGTCAATTACCTGCCAGTGATTGCGGTTGAGAAGGGTAAGTCCACATCGTTCTTCAACGACAAGCTGCATAACAGCCTCCTGAAAACGGAAGACCCGTCCGAGAAAATCGGAGTACTCACACGTAGCAAACCTGACGAGAGCGTTGAAGTAGAGTTCACGCAAAAGCACCGGGGGACGGCGCTGACGTAGAGGAGTGATCTCTCGCATTAACTCATTCCGCAGAGGCGAGTCTACGTCGGCGAGGGCAGCATGAGCACGATTAAAATCGAAGGCAAGCCGGAAGCGACCGAAGCGCAGTAGCCCCGTCAACTGCGGGGTTTCCAAATGTGACTGCGCAAGGCTGTCAAGGGCACCAGCATAGTTGAAGTCAGCAATCTGACGGGCAAGCACCTTTGCGTCGAACTCGTCACGGAGGTAGGAAGTGTCGCTTTCAAAAACTCGTGCCTGAGCGACACTCATCTGTGTTGGGTCACGAACTTGCCAGACACGGGCGTTTGGCACATATCCGGCTGCTTGTAGCAAATTCCACGCCGACTTCATTGCCGGTGTGCCTGAGGAGGCATTTAACTCGATGCGGTCCGCTGCACAAAGGGCCATGCTTGCCAGCTCTATCCCCCGCCGCGCCTCGGTTATAGCAGCCTGGATGTCAATTGGATCGGTCGATAGTACCTCATTCACCGGCAGCGCCATGACAGTCGCTGCTTCTAAATACAAGTCCTGGACAAGCCACTCGCGGCATAATTCCATCCGCTCTACCTGGTCGGCGGTGTACAACAGCACGACCCCCCCCACCGTCAATCCCTGGCCCTGTAGATAGCGAGTAAGTGTTACGAGAGAGCCTTCCTGGTTAGTTGGATAACCCGGTCTTTCTGACGAAGGATCCTGTTTACCAACAAATGAAACGACGACACTGACCACCTCAGAGCCCAAAGTAGAAACCAGTATCAGCGTAGCTCTACCTCAAACAAACTGGCTCTGGCTCATCGGTGGATAACGGTTCTTGATAATAGATCGTTGCTCACTCTCTGCGGGTGTTGAAGTTGGAGTCAGCTCTGGTCTCAGTCCAAACCAGCGAAGCGTTGATTTTCTAGAATCCTTAAGTGGCTATCGATCTTCGCGGGCGCGCCACACGCGCAAAATGAAGAGCGCATCGTCCTTTAGTTCGTAACGCATCTCGTAGTCCGCGACGATGAGCCGCCGCACGTTGCGGGGGGCAAATTCCGGCAAGGCAGTACCGAGTTGGGGGAACTGTTCGAGTCGCTTAGCTGCTGCAATGAGGCTTCTGACGACTCTGGCAGCAGCCTGTGGATTTGTCGGTCGCAAAAAGGCATGGAGACGGTTCAAGTCCACAAGAGACTTGTCGGTCCACCTTACTTCCATGCGGGCGGCGGCAGGGGGGCGTCAGTTTCAAGGCTCGCTGCCCAAATTTCAATAGAAGCTTGATCGACAGTGCGACCAGCGTCCACATCCGCTAGACCCTCAAGGGTGAGGCGATAGCGGCGCTCTTCCTGTTCGATAAAATCCGCCAGCGCCTGCCTGACATTCCACCAGTGGTGCCGGACGGTTTCCTCAGCCTCGAGGTCGAGCGCGTCTTCGATGAAGATCTGCGCCTGAGCTATGTGCTCTGGGAGGAATTGAAAGTACCAACTCTCGTTCTCAAGGTGGTCTCCAAGACGCGCAACAAAGAGTACCGGCAAAAAAAAGCGCTCTACGCCGAATTGGGCGTGCCCTACTACGTCATCTATGCGCCCCGCCGCCGTCGCAAGGAACACCTTGAGATTTATCGCCTGGTCGAAGAGCCGTACGTGTTGTTGCCGGGGCAACCGGCGTGGATCGAGGAACTTGGTTTGGGCATTGGCCGAGAGCGAGGCACCTACGAGGGCGTTACAAGAGAATGGTTATACTGGTACGATCGCGACGGCAAACGGTACGCCACGCCTGAAGAACGGTTGGCGCAGGCTGAAGAGCAAGTCGAACGAAATCGAGAGCGAATCAGAGCCTTGGAGCAGAAGCTGCGCGAATCGGGCATCGAGCCGTAGGAACCCTTGTTCGCTTTCGTATACGGAGCTGCTGCAGGAATTTGGTTGAAACAATCCTTTAATTGTTTACGGCAAATCTACGGGTGGATGCCACCCTGCCAGCTCCCACTGCTGACGAACGGTGACGGCAATCAAGTTGTTCATCTGCAAAGCAATCACTGTGGCCCGACCGCAGACTGTGTATCCAATCACTCGCGTCCCATCCGGACTCCAGCGAAAATGCCGGGACCAACGCTGAGTACGAGGATTGAACAGTTTGGTCGATCGGCCTGTTATCGGATCGCGAGCACGGACCTGGGTACCTTTGTAGCTATTGCAAAGCCGACAACTCAGCCACAAATTCTCTTCTTCGTTCGTTCCACCATAAGCTAGAGGAATAATATGTTCTATTTCAAGACGACCCAGGACATATTTTTGAGGACTCAGGCAGTAACCACAACGGTCTTGAGCATGTTGGCGAACCCTTTCACGCAGTTCCTCCGAAATGTATCCAGAACTCATGGACTCAACGGTGGAAGCAATCTTCGTTGTACAGCTTCACGTAGAGCCTGGGCCTTACGAAGTAATTGAAACTGATAAATTTGCATCAGCCCAGCAAGTTCGAGACGCTCAAATTCACCGAGCATACCCGCCTGTTGCCGATTTAGCAATTCACTCAGATGCTGGTCCTGCTGTTCGGGCAATTGCAGTTCGCATAGAGCCAGTACCTGCTCATCGCTTAGTTTCTCGGCTGCGGTGAAATCGCCTGATTCCGGAGCAGGTGAGACTGGAGCGAGAGAAAGAGCTAGAGCTTCGCTCAAAACCTCTCTAACCTCCCGGCCAGATACCTGAGCTAGATCCTGGGCACGGCGGTAGATTTCATCCGGTACATCAAGAGTGATCCGCGTTGTCATAGCTTGAGATTCAGAAGAAAGATCGCCTCAGCAAACCCTAGCCCACAGGGCGACCAAGACCGTGCCAGGGATATGAGAAGGATTAGCCATGGCTTAGAGCGCATCCGGGTCAAGGCCCAGCTCCCGTAATCGTTGGGCCAGGCGCTCGGCGCGCTGTCGCTCTTGTACAACTTGTTGCTCAGCTTGCACGGCTCGCTGTTGCTCCTGTAAAACCTGTTGCTCAGCCTCCAGGGCGCGCTCCATCGGAGTCGGGATCACCGTCCCATCAGCGGTCAGCAGGCGCAGACGATCCTCAGGCACTCCAAAAAACAGCTCAAGCTGCCCACTCCAGAGCCGTCCTGATTCGCTCACCTCAAGCGGCTCGTACTGCCCCTCTACAAGATGAAAACCGCACAGTTCCTGGCTTTGCGGGTCGAACCAGAAGTACTCGGGCACCCGGAGCACATCCTGATAAATTTGTTTTTTCAAACCGCGATCGATCTCCGCCGTCGATTCTGAGAGAATCTCGACGATCACATTGGGCAGGCGGCCTCCCTCCTCCCAGACGGTCCAGCTGCGCCGCTCCCGCCGCTCGCAGCCCAGTACTACAAAAAAGTCCGGCCCCCGAAAGTCCTCGGACTTGCGCTGGGTGAGGCTGTAGTAAATTGTCAGGTTGCCCGAGCAATAAAAATTCTGACGGTCGCGCCAGTGGCTTTCGAGCGACTCGATAAGCACCTGCATCTGCTTACGATGCCAGTCGGATTCCATTGGAGGTTCGTCACTCCACAGGTCGGTGGGCGGCCAGATAACGTCCGCCGCTGGATTCGGCTGGTACATGGATAGGCCCCGCGTCGCGATGGAATTATCTTAGCGAGTCAGGCGATGATGCCGCCCCCCAGCACCCGATCGCCCCCGTACCAGACAGCGGCCTGGCCGGGACAGATGGCAAACTGGGGGGCGTCCGTAAAGACGATGCGCACTCGATTTTCTGGTAACGGAATAATCGTCGCCTCTACCGGCTGGGCGCGGTAGCGCACCTGCACCATAGCCTGGATGGGCGCAGTTGGTTCGGCGATCGAGACCCAGTTCACCTGCCGGGCGATGCATTCGTGGGTGAGGGCTTCCTCGCGCCCACCGACGACGACCCGGTTGTTGGCGGCGTCGATGGCAACGACGTAAAGGGGCTGGGCAGCGGCGACACCGAGGCCCCGGCGCTGGCCGACGGTGTAGTGGTGCGCCCCGTCGTGCTCGCCCAGGATCTTGCCTGCAGTATCGACGATCTCGCCTCTGCGGGTATCGATGTGATTGTCCAGGAAGTTGCGCATCGAGCCCGCCGCTTCCACCAGACAGAGGTCCATGCTCTCGGGCTTGTGGGCGACGCTCAGGCCCAGTTCGGCGGCGATGGCTCGCGTCTGGTCCTTGGTCAACTCGCCCAGGGGAAAGACGGCACTGGCAAGCTGTTCCTGGCTCAGGTCGTAGAGAAAGTAAGACTGGTCCTTGGCTCGATCGACGGCGCGGGCGAGCCAGTGGCGATCGGTTTCAGGATCGAAACCGTTGCGGGCGTAGTGGCCGGTGGCGAGCCTATCGATGCCCAGCTTGTGGCGGGCATAGTCGAGCAGCAGGCCAAATTTCAGTTCTTTGTTGCAGCGCGAACAGGGCAGGGGGGTGACGCCCTGCTGGTAGCCTGTCACCAGAAAATCGACGATCGTCTCCTCGAACTGTTCGCGCACATCGACGATGTGGTGGGCAATGCCCAACTGCTCGCACACCCGCGCCGCGTCCTTCATCCCGTCGGAGCAGCAGGAACCCTTGCCGCGCATCAGCCAGAGGGTGATCCCCAGCACGCGGTAGCCCTGCTGCCGCACGAGGGCAGCGGCGACGGAACTATCGACGCCTCCGGAAAGGGCAGCAGCCAGCTTGATCCCGGCGGTCATGATCCACCTGCAAGACACCTTCTCCAGTATGTCCGATCCGGATCGGGGCTTTCAGGCTGCCAGATTGAGACCCAGCCGCTTCACCCGGCCCAGGGTAATTTCCAGACCGGTCTGCTGGGCCAGGAGTTGTGCGATGTCGTCGGGCCTGAGCACCGTTCCGTCGTTGCGGCAGGTGCCGGTGTAGCGAAGAGCGATGGCTTCTGACTCCGCGCTCACGAGCTCGAGGTCGAGGAGCCAGGGGCGGCAATCGACGGTGCGCGTCTGGCCGGATTTTTTGCTGGTGCGCAGCAGGGGCAGGGTTTCAGAAGCAAGCAGTTGGGAGATAGCGGCCTGCCAGTCCGTGGGAGCGGAAACCTGGAGGGTGAGTTGGTAGGAAGCGGCGGCGAGTTGGGCAGCGGCAGAAGGGCTCTTGAGGGGCACTTCCTCGACCGTCACCAGGGCGATGCCATCCGGTAGCTCAGGCCGAAGCTGAGCGCGGAACGCTTCGGGTGTCATCGCTGTCGCCAATTCAAAATCAACGATTTCACCCTCGCTTTCAAGCCCCAGGGCGAGGGCGGTCGCAATCGAGATGCGCGGCAGGGGATGGAAGCCGTTGGAGTAGGCGAGGGCAATGCCCGCTCGCCTGCAGGCGCGCTCCCAGAAGCGCTGCAGATCCAGGTGCCCGATAAAGCGCACCTCTCCCAGTTTGGTAAAGACGGCCCGCAGTCTCGTGGCAGGTTGGACCGCCGGTCCCTGGGCCTCCACTCGCTCAGGGATGGGAGCCGCAGGGATGACCACATTCGCCCCAAAGTCCTCGCTGCAGACGCCGCAGTGGGAGCAGGAGTCAAAGGAGCAGTCAGGAACGATCGTTTCGGCGAGTGCCCGCCGGTAGTCCTCCACCAGCCACTGTCGATCGATACCGGTGTCGATAAAGTCCCAGGGCAGGGGCGAATCGATGGCTGGAGCAACAACATCCCAGCTGCAGCCAGATTCGGCCAGCACCTGCTCCCAGATCCCGAAGAACCTATCCGGGGCAAACCAGGGATCGTGGCGGGCCACCCCCAGATCCCAGGCGCGGCGAATGGCACGGTGCAGCGAGCGATCGGCGCGGGTGAGCACGTCCTCGAGGCCCGAAACGCGCAGGTCGGTGAAGTTGGCCTTGACACCCTTGAGACGGCGGAACGCCTGCTGCAAGAGCGCCTGCTTGTGAGCGAGTTCAGCGGCGGTGACCGTGTGCCACTGGAAGGGCGTAAACGGTTTGGGGGTGAAGTTGGAAATCGTGACGTGGATCTCGAAGCGGCGACGGTTTGGGGCGCGGCACTCGCGCTGCAGCCAGCCAATCGTCTCGGCGATGCCCAAAACGTCTTCGTCGGTCTCGGTGGGCAGGCCAATCATAAAGTAGAGCTTGACCATGTCCCAACCCTGATCGAAGGCGGTCTTCACCCCCCTCAGCAATTCTTCGTTGGTGAGCCCTTTGTTAATCACATCGCGCAGCCGCTGGGTACCGGCCTCCGGAGCGAAGGTGAGTCCCGGCTTGCGCGCCCCGCCGATAATCTGGGCAATCTGTTCGTCGAAGCGGTCCACCCGCTGGGACGGCAAAGAAAGGGAGATGAGGTCGTTACTCAGGGCATTCTGCAGCTCGGCTCCCACCGCCGGCAGCGACAGATAATCGGAGCAACTGAGCGAGAGCAGCGAGAACTCGTTGTAGCCGGTGGCCTTCAAGCCTTCGAGCACCCCTTCTACCACCTGATCGGGGGCAACGTCGCGGGCCGGTCGGGTGAGCATCCCCGGCTGGCAGAAGCGGCAACCCCGCGTGCAGCCCCGGCGCACCTCGATGGCAAGCCGGTCGTGGACGGTGGCGATAAAGGGCACCAGACCCACAGAGTATTTGGGAATTGGAGCGGCCACCCGCCGCAGCACCCGTGCGGGCACTTCAGCGACAGGAACGAGCCCCCCGGCGCTGGGGGCATAAAAGCGCGGCACGTACACACCCGGCACCTGAGCCAGATCCAGCAGCAGCGCCTCGCGAGTCAGGCCCTGGGCCTTGCCTTCTTCCACCACCAGGCCAATTTCGGCGAGTACCTCCTCGCCGTCGCCGATCACAAAAAAGTCAAAAAATTCGGCGTAAGGTTCGGGGTTGGAGCTGGCGGTCGGGCCACCGGCAAAGACGAGGGGATGGTGCTCATCCCGCTCGCGCCAGCTTAAAGGCAACCCGGCCAGATCGAGCATTTCGAGGACGTTGGTGACGCCCAGTTCGTAGGCGAGGGAGAAGCCGATGATGTCGAACTCCGCCAGCGCCCGGCGCGATTCGACCGCAAAAAGCGGTGTGCCCGTCGAGCGCAACCGTTCAGCAAAGTCGGACCCCGGCAGGTAAGCCCGGTCGCACAGCTGGCGCGGCTGGGTATTGAGGATGTTGTAGAGGATGATGTGGCCCAGGTTGGAAGCGCCGACTTCGTAAATTTCGGGATAAGAGAGCACCCAGCGCACCCGGCAGGCCGCCCAGTCTTTATGAAATGAACCGCGCTCGTTGCCCAGATAGCGGGCGGGCGTCTGGATGTCGGCAGTCAAAATCGTGTCGAGGGCGATGGGCGGCATGAAAATACGTCCAGCAGGACACCCAATATTGTAGGCCGCCGATAGTCGTCTTTGCGAACTAGACATACAGAAGTAGAAAGGCTATTGACGGCGGCTTTCCAGCGTGGAATACTGACCGTGCGAATGGGTGCGAACAGACGGCAGCGTTTTGCTGGGAATATTCTTTGATTCGGACAGTTGCTTATGTATCACAGTCGTCTGATCGTCAAACCCGGCTCGACCATCGCCTTAAAAGACTACGATCCGCGCTACACGGGCGATTACAAGAACAAGGACGAAGCGAAGGGCAAACTCGAGGGTGACGTTCAGCAGCTTGCCCAGTACCAGGATGTTCTTTATGCCCAGAACTCCTACGCAGTGCTCATCGTCTTTCAGGCGATGGACGCAGCGGGCAAAGACAGCACGATCAAGCACGTGATGTCGGGCGTCAACCCCCAGGGCTGCCAGGTCTACAGCTTCAAAGCGCCCTCGGCTGAGGAACTGGATCACGACTATCTCTGGCGCTCGGCGAAGGTGGTGCCGGAGCGGGGACGGATCGGCATCTTCAACCGCTCCCACTACGAGGAGGTGCTGGTGGTGCGGGTGCATCCGGAACTACTGGACAGGCAACAGTTGCCGGCGTCCGCCAGAAAAGGAGACATCTGGAAGGAGCGCTTCGAGCAGATCAACAACTTCGAGAAGTACCTGAGCGCCAACGGCATCGTCATTCTCAAATTTTTCTTGAACGTCTCCAGGGACGAGCAAAAAAAGCGCTTTCTTGAGCGGATCGACGAGCCTGAGAAAAACTGGAAATTTTCAGCGAGCGATGCGGCGGAGCGCGCCTACTGGAAAGATTACATGCGCGCCTACGAAGCCGTTTTTAATGCCACCAGCACCGAATGGGCACCCTGGTACATCATCCCCGCCGACCGCAAGTGGTTTACCCGGCTGGCAGTCGCAGACATTATCTGCGAGCGCCTGAAGCAACTGCACCTGCAGTATCCCGTGCCGCTGGAGGCCCACAAAAAAGACCTCCTCAAGGCCAGGGAAGTCCTGGAGAGTGAAAAAGATTAGCAAAGACTATTTTAGTATTTCCTCAGCAATCAGGCAGGCTATCCCATGAACATCCTCACGGTTTCGACGACGCCGTTTGCCGATCAAAAGCCCGGCACCTCCGGGTTGCGCAAGTCCGTGCCGACTTTTCAGCAGCCCCACTACCTCGAAAATTTCGTCCAGTCCGCCTTCGACACCTTCGATCAGTGCGCCGGTCAGACCCTGGTTCTGGGCGGCGATGGCCGCTACTACAACCGCGAGGCGATCCAGATCATCTTAAAGATGGCAGCCGCCAACGGTTTCGCTCGGGTGAAGGTGGGTCAGCGCGGCATTCTTTCTACCCCCGCCACCTCCTGCATCATCCGCAAGTACAGGACCCTGGGCGGGATCATCCTCTCTGCCAGCCACAATCCCGGCGGGCCGACGGGGGACTTTGGCATCAAGATCAACACCAGCAACGGCGGCCCGGCCCCGGAAAAGGTGACCGAGGCCGTCTATGCCCGCAGCAAGGTGATCGACCGCTACTTGATCCTGGAAGCGCCGGACCTCGACATCGACGCATTGGGCGAGACGCGCCTCGGGAGCACGGTGATCGAGGTGATCGACTCGGTGGCCGACTACGAGGAGTTGATGGCCTCGCTCTTCGACTTCGAGCGCATCCGTACTCTACTCACCTCCGGCAATTTCAGAATGTGCATGGATTCGATGCACGCCGTCACCGGACCCTATGCCCACGCCCTCTTCGAGGGCCGCCTCGGTGCCCCGCCAAACACGGTGATCGCCGGGACGCCCCTGCCAGATTTTGGCGGCGGCCATCCGGACCCGAACCTTGTCTACGCCCACGACCTGGTCGAAATTCTCTGGGGAGCGGACGCACCGGATTTTGGCGCGGCTTCCGACGGCGACGGCGATCGCAACATGCTCCTGGGACGCCACTTTTTTGTCACCCCGAGCGACAGTCTGGCGGTGTTGGCGGCGAATGCGAAGCTGGTGCCAGGCTACAGCGGCGGTTTGTCCGGAATCGCCCGCTCGATGCCCACCAGCCAGGCTCCCGATCGCGTCGCCGCCAAGCTGGGGATCGACTGCTACGAGACGCCCACCGGCTGGAAATTTTTTGGCAACCTCCTCGATGCGGGTAAGGCCACCCTCTGCGGCGAAGAAAGTTTTGGCACCGGCTCCAACCACATCCGCGAAAAAGATGGACTCTGGGCGGTGCTCTTCTGGCTCAATATCCTGGCGGTGCGCGGGGAATCCGTCGAGCAGATCGTGCGCAGCCACTGGCGGAGCTTTGGGCGCAACTACTACTCCCGCCACGACTACGAGGGCGTCGAAAGTGACCGGGCCGAGACGATCATCGCCAACCTGCGATTGCTCGTGCCGACCCTCAAGGGCAAGCGCTACGGCTCCTACGAGGTAGAATACGGCGACGACTTCAGCTACCACGATCCGGTAGATGGCAGTGTTGCGAGCAAACAGGGCATCCGCATCGGCTTTACGGACGGTTCGCGGATCATCTTTCGCCTCTCCGGCACCGGCACCCACGGAGCGACGGTCAGGCTCTACGTCGAGAGCTTCGAGCCCGACCCGGCCCGCCACGACCTCGACACCCAACAGGCGCTCGCTCCCCTGATCGCCATCGCCGACGAGGTGGCCCACCTGCGGGCGGTGACCGGCATGGCCCAGCCGACGGTAATCACCTGATGAGCCTGCATCTGTATTTATTGCGGCACGGCGAGACGATCTACAGCCAGACGGGCAGCTACTGTGGCCGGATCGATCCGGAGCTGACCGAGGCAGGGACGCTGATGGCAGCGGACTTTGCGCGGGCCTACCGCGATCTGGACTGGCAGGCGGTCTACGTGAGCCCGATGCGGCGGACGATCGCCACCGCTGCCCCCCTGTGCGAGGCGGCGGGAATCGCCATGCAGTTGCACGAGGGTCTACTTGAAATCGACTACGGCGAGTGGGAGGGGCTCACCGCCGAAATTGTCCGCGAAAAGTATCCTGAAGACTACCTGCGCTGGCTCGCCGAACCGGCCTGGAATCCCCCCACTGGGGGTGAAACTTCCGTCGAGATCGCTGTCCGCTCCGCCGCTGTCGTAGCCGAAATCCAGCAGCGCCATCCAAAGGGCAATGTTCTGGTCGTCTCCCACAAGGCAACGATCCGGATCGTGCTCTGTAGCTTGCTGGGCATCGACCTGGGCCGCTACCGCGACCGCATCGATGTACCGGCTGCCTCTTTGAGCCTCGTCAAGTTCGACGTCCACGGCCCCCTCCTGCAGCGGCTGGGCGATCGGTCCTACATGAGTGAAGCGCTACGGCTGCGGCCCGGCACCTGAGAATTTCAGGTGTGCTCAGGCCGGATGCGGCGGATGGGCACGTTGGCGATCAAGGCGGTGGAGCCGCGCTCGCGCTCGAGGCTCACGTCGAATTTTTCGCTCTCGTCCACCTCGAAGTAGCGCACGATCACATCGAGGATTTCCTGTCGCAGCCGCTCGATCGTCTGGGGAGCGATGTCGGTGCGATCGACGGCGAGGACCATCTTGAGGCGGTCCTTGGCGACGGAGCCGCTGGCGGGTTTGTTGCGGTTAAAGAAGCGGTCGAGCAGTTCGAGAACCATCACACCTTCCTTCAGCGTCCGGTAAACAGTGCGCGCAGCCGGGCAATGAAGCCGTTGCTGGCCGGGGGTTTGAGATCCATCAAGGGCACATCCTCCCCTTCGAGGCGGCGGGCAATGTTGAGAAATGCCTGACCGGCGGGGGGCGGACTGGCCGTGAGCACGATCGGTTCCCCCTTGTTGGTGGTGACGATCACCTGCTCGTCCTCGGGCACGACGCCAAGCAGCTTTACAGCGAGAATCTCGAGCACATCGTCCACCGACATCATGTCGTTGGCCTGGACCATCTGGCTGCGGTAGCGGTTGAGGACCAGCCGGGGCTGGCGCAGCCCACCCGCCTCCAATAGGCCAATCACCCGGTCAGCGTCGCGCACGGCGGACACTTCCGGAGTGGTGACCACGACTGCTTCCTGGGCACCGGCAATTGCGTTGCGGAAGCCCTGCTCGATCCCTGCCGGGCAATCGACCAGCACGTAGTCGAACGTCTCGGCCAAGCGGCCTGTAATTTCCTGCATCTGGTCGGGGGTGATCGCCGACTTGTCGCGGGTCTGGGCCGCCGGTAACAGCGCCAGGCTGGTCTGGCGCTTGTCGCGCACCAGCGCCTGTTCCATACGGCAATCGCCCGAGAGCACATCGAGGATCGTGTAGACCACGCGATTTTCTAAGCCCAGCAGCAGATCGAGGTTGCGCAGGCCAAAGTCCGCATCGACGAGCACCACCGACTTGCCACGGGCGGCGAGCGCCATGCCCAGGTTGGCGGAGGCGGTTGTTTTGCCGACACCGCCCTTGCCCGAAGTAATAACGATTATTTTGCCGCTCATCTTAATTGCGCCTCCGGGCAAATTCGGTTGTCACTGCAATATGAATGGTGTTGTCCTGAATAAACGCCACCTCCGGCTGGGGTTGGGCCGGAACCTCGTCCGGCGCTCGCGCCACCCGTTCGGCGATGCGCAGCTGGGTGGGCCGCAGCCGCAGAGCGAAGATAAGAGCGCGGGTGTTGCCGCGTGCTCCAGCGTGGGCCATCCCCCGGAGCGTGCCCCATACCAGTATGTCGCCGTCCGCGATCAATTCTGCCCCCGGATTCACGTCGCCGACGACGACGATCGTGCCGGGATGGGCCAGACACATGCCCGAGCGCAGCGTCGTCTGAACATACAGAGGCTCGACCTGCACAACCTCGGGGGACTTTTCCCCTTCTTGAGGTGCTTTTTTCTCCGGCTGATCGACAGAAAAACCAGCGACCGCCGCCGCCACCGCCGTCTGCCTGCGCCCGGTTCTCACCCGCATCAGGTGCAACTGCTGGCCGGCAAGCGCCTCGTCGAGGGCCGTCAACTGCTGACCGTCGAGTAGCCGGTCTCCTACCTCCAGCACAACGCTCGCCCCGCCCTGCCACAGACGTTCACCGGCGTTGAGCCGATGCTGCAGTTGCAGAACAATTTCATCCCACGGCAATTCGACCGGGAGAATCAGGCGCAATCCCTCAGGAGACCCTTTGAAGGTAACCTGGGCAGGAAGGGAATTTGGCAGAGTCTGCATGAACGGGCGGCTTCTGGCGGCGGAGGCAAAAAGGTTGCCGAATAGTGTAGCACGGGATGTTACTGGTGCCGGTGACGCTACGGCTACCGAAAATCCACGATAGAAGGCTTTCTGATGTACGCCCTGAAGCGCTTTGGACAGCACTGGCTGAGCGACGCAACAATTCTTGAACGGATCGCCGCCGCCGCCCACTTGGGTGCGGCAGACCGGGTGCTGGAGATTGGGCCGGGCCTTGGCAGCCTCACCGCCCACCTGCTGGAGCACTCTTCTGTGATCGCCGTCGAAATCGACGAGCGGGCCGTCGCCCACCTGCGCCACAGGTTCGCCGCCGAGCCGCGCTTCACTTTGATCGAAGGTGACATCCTGGGCCTGCCGCTGCCGCCAGAGGCAACCGCCGTCGTCGCCAACATCCCCTACAACATCAGCGGGCCCATCCTTGCCAGGCTTACCGGCACCCCCAGCGCCCCAGTCCGTCAGTTCCGCACGATCGTGCTCTTAGTCCAGCTTGAACTGGCCGAGCGCATCACTGCCCGCTCCGGCAACCGCACCTACGGCGCACTCTCCGTCCGCCTGCAGTACCTGGCCGAGTGCGAACTGCTCTTCGGTATTCCCCGCACCGCCTTCCGGCCCCCTCCCAAAGTCGATTCTGCCGTCATCCGCCTCACCCCGCGCCCCTTTGCCCTGCAAGCAACCGATCCCGCTTACCTGGAAGCACTCGTTACCCGCGCCTTTGCCACCCGCCGCAAGATGCTGCGCAACTGCCTCAAAGGCTGGGTAGAATCCACCCGGCTGCTTCTTGCCCTCGAAAGCTTACAGATCCGCCCCGACGCCCGCGCCGAAGATCTGAGCGTCGAGAACTTCGTGCGCCTGAGCAATCTGCTTGTCGCTTTGCCTTGAATGCATGTGGTAATGCTTTCCCAATGCTTTTGCCGACGGCTTTGTGCGATACAATTCATGCGCACCAAGTAGCGATCGGATGAGCGATGTCAAAATCTAAGAAGCAGGAACAAGTCTGGTCCTCTGCCCGGAGTGGCCTGTGCAGCAGCCTGGTCGGTCTATTGCTACTTATCAGCCCAGGCTTGGCCCAACCCATCTTCAACCCTTCCAGCGCAATGGACGCCTATCAGTATGTGCAGACTCGGCGCGATGAAGCGCTGAAACTTTTTGAGAAGCAGCCGGAGAAAGGGCTTGCCATCGAGATGGAGCTATTGCAGTTTTTATCTGATCCGAAAATCGTGACCCTGGGCCAGGGTTTTCCTTATCTTAGTTGGAAAAAGTCAGATTTATATTACGATATTGCCCTGGGCTATCTCGCTCTGGATCAAAAGGATAAGGCTCTTGCAGCTCTTCAACGTATGCACGAAGAATTGCTTCTCAACAGCTCCTCAAAGCTACTGCTCGACAACAAAGACCTCGAAAACTTGCAGCATGAAAAGAGCTTTAAGCAGTTTATACAGCAGATTCAAAATCGAGAAAATTTTTGGGACGGCCCGGCGCTGAAGACGCCCTTCAAAGACAACTTAAGCGAGGATGAAAAAGTTGCCGGTCTTTCTAAGCTCTGGTCAGAAATCAAGTATAACTTTGTCTACTTCGATCAGGTTCCTGCCCTGGATTGGGACGCCCTGTACCTGAGCTACCTGCCGAAGGTGCGCCAGACCAAAAATACGATCGAGTACTACCGGCTTTTGCAGCACCTGGTCGCTCAGTTGCACGACGGTCACACCAACGTTTATCCACCTGAGCAACTGAATGATGCTTTCTATGCGCGCCCACCAATTCGTACCCGCCTCGTCGCAGGCAAAGTCTTGATCACACAGGTGTGGGGCGACCAGACAGAACTGCGGCCTGGCCTGGAAATCACCGGCGTCGATGGTTTATCTGTCAAGCAGTATGCCAGCACTTACGTTGCTCCCTATCAAAGTGCCTCTACTACCCAGGATCTGGAGGTGCGTACCTATGATTACCTTCTGCTGGCGGGGCCGCTCAACTTCCCTGTCAAATTGCAGCTTCTGGATGAAGCAGGAAAAACTTTTGCCGTGACTGTGCAGCGCCAAAAGATTAAAAGACCGCCGCAGCCTGCTCTGCAGTTCAAGAAGTTGGCTAACGATGTTGCCTATATTGCCCTCAACACGTTTGAAAACAAGAAGGTGGTCGAAGAGTTCATAGCTACCGCCGATCAGTGGCGGACCGCTCGTGCCATCATCTTTGACCTGCGGGAAAACGATGGCGGTGATAGTGCTCTCGGAGATGCGATCCTAAGCTATTTGACGGATAAGCCTTTCACTGGTCTGTTGTCGCGGACCCGCGAGTATCGACCGGTGGAACGCGCCCAAGGGGTTGTTCAGCACTGGTTCGACCAGCCAGACAATCCGGTAGAGCCGCAGCAAAAGCCTTACCTGGGTCCAGTTATCGTGCTGGTGAGTGCGCGCACTTTCTCGGCTGGTGAGGACTTTGTCGCCGATTTTCAGGCGATGCATAGAGGCAAGATCGTCGGCGAACCCACCGGCGGCAGCACCGGACAGCCTCTTATTTTTTCGCTGCCAGGCGGTGGCAGAGCCCGCGTGTGCACAAAGCGCGAAGCCTTTGCTGACGGTCAGACCTTCGTCGGCGCAGGCATTCAACCGGATATTTTTGTTCAACCAGGCGTCGAAGACATTCGTGCAAACCGCGATCCGGTACTGCAGGCAGCTCTGGAGGCTCTGCAGCTGCAGCCGTGATGCGCAGTCGAAGTGTTTGGCACTTGTTTATATCCAAAAATCTAGAATGTGTCAGCGAGGGTATGCCATGACTTTACTGACTCTCCCTGTGGTTCTGGATATGAGTGGGGTGCAGCTGAGCGATGCGCAGTTCTACCAGCTTTGCCTCAACAACCCCGACGTTCCTCTGGAGCGCGACGCCAGAGGAGCCTTGATTGTTATGGCACCCGTCGGTGGGAACAGTGGCAGCTACGAACTGGAGCTTGGTGCCGACCTTACAAACTGGAACCGACGCACGCGGCTGGGCACAGTCTTCAGTTCTTCGACCCTGTTTCGGTTGCCAAACGGAGGCGACCGCTCCCCCGATGCGGCCTGGATAGAGCAGTCGCGCTGGCTGGCCCTGAGTCTGGAAGACCGTCAGAAGTTTCCGCCAATCGCTCCGGATTTCGTCATGGAACTGCGCTCGCTGACGGATTCGCTGGAGTTACTGCGAGCGAAGATGCAGGAATACATGGATAGCGGCGTGCGACTGGGCTGGCTATTCAACCCCCAGGCACAGCAGGTCGAAATTTATCGTCCGGGGATGCCGCCGGAGGTGCGCTCCCTGCCCACTGAGCTTTCTGGTGAATCGGTGCTGCCGGGCTTTTTGCTCGCGGTAGAACCTTTCGAGGAAGCATAGATTTATATCAGGTTACTGGAGCGCGTCGGTGCGGTCGGCTGCTGGTGCGGCGGGTGGCACCTCAAGGGCAATGCGGCCCAGCACGCCCCGGCGAAAGTCGTTCAGAACGGCTTCGGCGGCGCGATCGAGGTTGGTATGGTAGCGAGTTTCGGCGACACCGGCGAGCCACGCCTCGGCGCTCATAGCCAGTGGATCGAGTCCGTAGCGCGCCTGGAGTTTTTCGGCGGCAAGGGGGGTGAGCAGTTCGACCGCACAGGTAGCGACCCGGCTGGTGGTGTAGGCGGCCTGGCCGATGTCGTCGCAGATGGCGAGGCGGGCGGCGGCCTGCTGGTCTTCGAGCCGGGGGGGCAAGATGCCGGGGCTGTCGAGCAGGTCGATGACATTGGCGATCCGCACCCAGCGCAGGGCACGGGTGACGCCCGGTTTGGCGGCACTCTCGACTGCCCGCTTGCCCACCAGCCGATTGATGAGGGCCGACTTGCCGACATTCGGAAAGCCCACCACCGCCGCCCGCACCGCCCTGGGCTTCATGCCCCGCTCGGCCCGCCGGGCATTGACACCGCCTGCTCCCTTTTGAGCGGCGTTTAATACTGCCCGCACCCCCTCGCCGTCCTGGGCATTGGTGGCAAAGGCGGTCTCGCCCTGGCTTGCGAACCATTTGAGCCAGCGCTGCAGGATTGGTTGGGGAATCATGTCGGCGCGGTTGAGGATGACCAGCCGCTGGCGCGCTCCGACCAGATTCTGAATTTCGGCGTGGCGCGAGGAGTGGGGGATGCGGGCGTCGAGAACTTCGAGGACCAGATCGACGTTTTTGATCTGTTCTGTCAACTGACGGCGCGCTTTGGCGATGTGGCCTGGGTACCACTGGATGAGATTCGATTCAGCACTTTCCATTAAAAATCCGCCAGACAGCAAAAAGCATTCCTGAGCGTCCACGGCTGGTTCTGCTTGCCCGATCGGGAGAGCACAGGCGAGCTTGAGAGAACACTGCGAACCTTCTCGATGACGCGACGCTTTTTCGATGCTAGCCTACGCGGTCTGGCGGCCCGCTACAGCCGCAACTTCCTGCAGTGGCTGTGCGGTCCGGATGCCGCTCTCACCGAAGTCCTCGATCCCGTCTTGATCACCCAGGAGAGGCGAGCCGATCTGCTGATTCGTTTTCTCGACGGCCAGGGGCAGAGTGCTTTGCTGCACGTCGAATTCCAGCGCTCACCGGATGCAGAACTTCCCCTGCGAATGCTGGAGTACGCGGTGTATATCCGGCAGCGGTACGGCCAGATGCCACAGCAGGTGCTGATTCTCATCGAGCAAAGTTCGAGTGCTGCCCGTGTTCCCGATTTCTTTCGCGAGGGCAGCTTGCAGTTGAGTTACCGTGTTATTCGTCTCTGGGAATGGGATGCAGGGCTCGTCCTTCAGGGTGGCCTGCCGGGACTGGTACCGCTCGCGCCGCTGATGAACATCGGCAGTCAGCCTCTGGGAGAACTGCTCGATGCGTGTGCCCGAATCGTCAACACAGAAGTAGAATCAAGGCAAGAACGGCAGAGTCTGCTGCTTGTGGCTGCTGCACTGAGTTCCCTCAGGCGAGGCAGCCGGCCTGTTATCGAAGACTTTTTGCGGAGAGTGGACATGTTCGATCTGATGGAAACGCCGTTGATGCAGGAATTGCTGGCCAAAGCCCAGCAACAGGCCGAACAGCGCGGCGAAGAGATAGGCATGGAACGGGGCATCGCACAGGGCATCGCACAGGGCATCGCACAGGGCATCGCACAGGGCATAACGCAGGGCATCGCGCAGGGCGAGCGCCAGATTCTCCTGCGCCAGTTGTCTCGCAAATTCGGTACTCTGCCGGACGCGCTCGTACAGCGACTCGAAGGTGTGAGCGAATTGCAACAACTGGAGCGTCTGGCCGAAGCAGTGCTCGACGCAGAGAGCATCGAAGATTTTGAAAGCCAGTTTTGAAGACACTACCAGGCGTCAGAGGATCTGCAGCACCTGGGAGCGCAGTTCGGGAGCAAAGTCCCCGAGCACGACGAAGTAAGGATTGAGCAGATTTTCTTTGTTGTACTGCAGAGGTACACCCTTGAGGTCGGTGACGCTGCCGCCCGCCTGGGTAACGACGGCGTGGGCTGCGCCAGTGTCCCACTCCATCGTCGGACCGTAGCGCGGGTAGAGGTCGGCGGATCCTTCGGCGACCAGGCACAACTTGAGGGAACTGCCGCTGGAGGTGGTCTCGACCGGTTTGATCTGCCCCAGGCGTTCAAGAAACCCCTCGGTCTCAGGACCAGCGTGGGAGCGGCTTGCAACAGCTTTGAAAGTATTAGCGTTTGCGGTACCGGCGCGAATGGGTACCTCCTCCCCATCGGCTTTGATCTTGAACGCACCGATGCCCCGCGCTGCCCAGTAGGTGGTGCCCAGCACCGGCGAGTGGACGACGCCCGCTACCGGCTCGCCCGCCTCGACCAGGGCGATGTTGACGGTAAATTCACCGTTGCGCTTGATAAATTCTTTGGTGCCATCGAGCGGATCGACCAGCCAGAACTGGTTCCAGCTGCGCCGTTTTTCGTAGGGGAGCTGTTTGGCTTCTTCTGAAAGTATGGGCACCGGGGGCGTCAATTGCGCCAGACCGGCAGTGATGACCCGGTTAGAAGCGAGATCGGCGCGAGTAAGGGGCGATTCGTCCGCCTTGTACTCGACGCCCAGATCGGGGCTTTCGTAAACTTCGAGGATCGCTCGCCCGGCTCGGTGGGCCAGATCGACCACCTGCTCGACGAGGGATTGGGTGACAGTCAGATCAGACATGGAGTTTCCAGACAGTGTCACCAGATTCTCACACCGCGAGACACTGTGGTGTGAGAAATTTTGATGAGCGATCAAGATCCAGCCTCCTGAATCGGGCGGGTCCGGCGAAATTCTGCGCGCAGGGCGGCGAAGACCTGGCTGAGCAGATCGCGCCAGCCCAGCCAGAGCCCTCCAGCATAAACGGCGCTCATGGCAAGGGCGACCAGCAGCACGAGGGGCAGATTCATAGTCGATAAAACTCGCAGCGCGCCGTAGCCCGTGGCGGCAGCGAGAAGACCGGCGGTCGCAGCAGGCCAGGTGTGCTGGAAGACAGAGATCTTAAAGATGCGGCTGGCGCGGACGATCACGACAAGGCTGGCGACGTTGATACTGACACTTGCGATTACAAATCCCATCGCTCCCAGCTGCGGCACCAACAGCCAGCTTAAGGGCCAGAGCACAATAAGCCAGCTGCAGTTGAGCCAGAAATTGACCTCCGGCTGGGCAAGCGCCTGATGGGCCTGGATGACGGCAAGGAGCGGCGCGTAGACCAGGGCGATCGGCAACAAACCGTAGAGATAGGGCAGGGCCGGTAGCCACTGGTTGCCAAACAGCGTGTGTACCAGGGGTTCGGCGAGGACGACGAGCAGAGCCGACAGCCACCAGACCACCAGCGCATTGAGCTGCATCGTGCGCACCACCCAGAGCCGAAACTGCTCCGGCTGCTGGGCCATTCGGCTCATCAAAGGAAAAGTCAGCCGGTCGAGGCTGAGGGGCAATACCAGCGGCAGGTTGGCGATCGTGAGCGCCCACTTGAGCAGGCCAATTGCCCTCGCATTGAGGAGCAGGCCCAGCAGCACCGGCAGCGTCGATTCTTTGAGTAGCGTCAGCACCAGCCCTGCCTGGTAACCCAGGCCCAGCCGCCAGCGCAACTCGCTCTTCCAGGGCCAGCGCCAGCCGATGGGCCAGCGCTGCAGCAGGTTCGCCACCCCAGCCCCGCAGGCAAAGCGGGCCACCATCCCCCAGCCGAGCGCCCAACTCCCCCCACCGGCAGCCGCACCGACGAGAGCAACGGCAATGAAGCTGAGCGTCTCGCTCACCTCGACAAAGGCGAAGCGGTCCAGCAACAGTTCCCGCTGCAGCAAGATGGCCGGTATCCAGCGCAGGGGAACGAACAACAGTCCCCAGCCCACCAGCGTCAATACTCCCCGTGCCTGCGTCGGCCAGCCAAAGCCTGCGACGATAAGCGGATCGGCGCAGGTGAGGGCGAGGGCGACAACCAGACTCACCAGGCACTGCAGGCAAAAAAGTCCCTGCTGCTGCTCGGGGCGGATGGGGGCGGATTGCTGGATGAGTGTCGTTCCCAGTCCCAGATCCGATAGCGTGCCGTACCAGTCGCGCAGCACCGTGATCACCGCGTAGACGGCCAGGTCTTCCGGTTGCAAGAAGCGCAACAGCACCAGACCGCCAAGCAATGACAGTCCATGGATCAAAACCTGTCTGATCACAAGGGCAGTGCCGCCGCGCACCACGCGCCCGGCCAGCCCCTGCGCTTTTGCCGCGTCGGTGCCCACCGCTTAAAGATAGCGCGAGAGTACCTGGCCTGTACTTTGGGCGGCAGCGGACCAGCTGAACTGACCGGCGCGCTCAAGGCCCAGTTCTTTAAGCCGTTCGCGCAATCCCGCCTCACCGAGAATCGCCCGCATCGCCGCTGCGATCTCGTGAATTGACAGCGGATCGACCAGCAGAGCCGCATCGCCTGCCACCTCCGGCAGCGAAGCGCAGTTGGAGGTGATCACCGGTGTGCCGCAGGCCATCGCTTCGAGCACCGGCAGGCCGAAACCTTCCCACAAGGACGGCATCACCAGCGCCTGGGCGCGCTCGATGAGGGCGGGCAACTGGGCAGCGGGCACGTAGTTCATGAACTGAACGCGAGCGGCAACGCCGAGTTCACCTGCGAGGGCAACGAGCCGCTCGACTCGACCGGTGCCCACAAGGCGCAGCTCGCCCGCCTCCGAGACCAGGGCAAAAGCGCGCAACAGCCGCTCCAGGTTCTTGTGCAGGTCAGCGCGGCCCAGGTAGAGAAAGTAATTGTCCGGCGGCAGCCCACGGGAAAAAAAGCGGCTACTGTCGTGGGCCGGGGGGATGACTGTTATTTTGTGGGCCGCCAGGCCAAAAAAAGCGCGGAGGTCGCGGGCGGTCGCCTCCGAGACGGCAAGTACCTGCTCGGCGCGCCGGAGCACCGCCGGGAGGTAATAGCGGTAGTACAGCTCCAGTTGGAGCGGGAAGCAACCCGGAAAATGCAGGGGGATGAGGTCGTGGACGGTGACCACCGAACGGCAACTGGCCTTGAGCGGCGCTTCCGGAATCGGGCAGAAGAGCAATTGTGCTTCCAGTTGTTTGTACAGTTTTGGTAGCTGCCACTGGTTCCAGACCAACCGCCGCCTCAGCCCCCGCCCGGCCTCATCCACCGACAGACGGGCGGGAACGGGCCAGTGGCGATGGGCACTCACTTTGCGGGCGGCAAGCACCGTCAGATCCGCCAACTCCAGGTGGGCGAGCAGATTCAGAGCATAATTTGCCAGGCCCGCTCCCTCGCGGGGAAGAAACGCCAGATTGTAAAGAAGCAACGCCTCCGCCTCGACTAGTTGGGCGCGCCTTGCTGGAACGCATTTTACCGTTGCCCCGGCGCGCTCAAAAGCCTCAGCGCAGGAGATTCTTGTAAAGTTTGCCGTCCTTCATGATCGCGACAAAATTCTGGTCTGGATCCTCGATGAGGCGGATGTTTTCGAGGGGATTGCCCCTGACCAGTACCAGATCGGCGAGGGCTCCTTCTTCGACGACGCCCAACTTGCCCGGATAGGGGTTGCGGGGGCCAGACAGGTCCAGCAGTTCGGCGTTGGTGCTCGTTGCCATCTTCAGCACCTGGGCCGGGGTGTACCAGCGCACCAGTTTCGCCAGCTTTGCCCCCTGGCGGCTGGCCCCTTTGGGGCTGTACAGCGTGTCGGTGCCCCAGGCGGTCTTGAGATTGTATTTTTTGGCGAGCCGGTAGGCGACGTCGGTGCCCTGGGCCACCTGCAATTGTTTGGCGCGGTTGGCCGAGCCTTCCGGGTAAGGGTTGGCGTCCGCATCGTCAAGAAATGGCTGGATGCTGAGCCAGATGCCTTTTTGGGCCATCAGCTTCGCTGTCTCCTCATCCAGCAGCTGGCCGTGCTCGATGCACTTTACACCGGCACGGATCGCCGTCTGGATGGCCTTCGGGGTGTAGGCGTGAACCGTGACGTAAGTGTTCCAGTTGGCAGCGGCCTCGACGGCGGCGCGGAATTCTGCTTCGGTGTACTGGCTCACATCGAGGGGGTCGTAGACCGAGGCGACGCCGCCCCCCGCCGCCAGCTTGATCTGCGAAGCCCCCCGCATCAGTTGCTCGCGGGTTCGGCGCAGCACCTCATCTGCGCCGTCGGCGATCGCCCCCACGCCATAGATTTCGGCCCGACTGAGGGGTGTAGTGGCGGTTCTGGGCAGCTCCGCCAGGGAGCGAAAGTCACCGTGCCCGCCGGTCTGCGAGATCATCGCTCCAGAAGGCCAGATGCGCGGTCCAACGACATCCCCCCGGTCGATCGCTTTTTTTAACTCGAACACCGGTCCTGCCATGTCGCGGGTGCTGGTAAAGCCCCGCATCAGCATCGCCGTTGCATTGGCCTGCGCCTGCTGCGTCTGAGATTCAAAGGAGGTCTTGGGCGAGAGGAGAACCTCGATGGGGGTGGCCTCCAGGTAGATGTGCGAGTGGGCGTCGATCAATCCAGGCATCAGCACCCGCCCCCCGCCAGCGATGCGCGCAATGTTACTGCCCGCCGCCACAGCAATCGGCGCGGTGGAGATCGTCTGAATTTTGTTGCCCACGACCAGCACGTTGGCGGGTGGGGACAGGCGCTCAGAGGTGCCGTTGAATATCTTTACATTCTCAAACAGGACACCCGCCGGTTTTTGATCGAGACCTTCAGCAGCGGGCTGACTTTGAGCAAAGGCAGGATGCACCAGTCGTCCGATAAAAGCGAGCAACAAAGCTGCCAGGATCGTCCGGTGGCCGAATTGCGCATTCATAAATTGATCGAAAAAAGGATGAATGTTGCTGCCTGGGCAGGTTCTGAAAGTATACCAGAATCCACTTCACCTATTTTTCTGGCTTGCCGGAGCGGGAGGTGACTGGCCCGATCGGAGGCGGCCTGCCCCTTAAGATGGAAGAACTGGAAAAAGGATGGACCGTCGTGACCCAGACTACGGAGCCGGGCACTGCCCGCACCGACTACAAAGATACTGTCCGCACCCCGAAGACCGATTTTCCGATGCGGGCCAACGCCGCCAGCCGCGAAGTCGAGATTCAGCGCTTCTGGGAGGAGCAGGATATCTATCGGCGGCTTGCCCAGAACAATCCGGGCGAGGTGTTCATCCTGCACGACGGGCCGCCCTACGCCAACGGCGATCTGCACATCGGCCACGCCCTCAACAAGATCCTCAAGGACATCATCAACCGCTACCAGATTCTGCAGGGGCGGCGGGTGCGCTACGTGCCCGGCTGGGACTGCCACGGCCTGCCCATCGAATTGAAGGTGCTCCAGAATCTCTCGCAGGCGGAGCGTTCGGCCCTCACGCCGCTGGAGCTGCGCGTTCGTGCCCGCGATTTTGCCCTGCGCACAGTCGATACCCAGCGCGCCGGTTTCAAGCGCTACGGCGTCTGGGGCGACTGGGACGATCCGTACCTGACGCTGCAGCCGGAGTACGAGGCTGCCCAGATCGGCGTGTTCGGCAAGATGGCCCTCAAGGGCTATATCTATCGGGGCCTCAAGCCCGTCCACTGGAGCCCGAGTTCTCAAAGTGCCCTGGCAGAAGCCGAACTGGAGTACCCGACCAGAGACGACGGCAGCCCCGCCCACACCTCCCGCTCGGTCTACGTGCGCTTTGCTCTTAGATCGATCTCCCAGCACGAGACGGCGACGGTGCTGGCGGCGGCGCTGCTGCCGCGCCTGGAAGCATTTCACGACCGCGAGGAAGAACTGATCGATGCGCTGATGGGCCAGGGCGACGAGGTACCGGCTATCGGCGTTGCGATCTGGACGACGACGCCCTGGACGCTGCCGGGCAACCTGGCTATCTGCCTTAACGCCCACCTCGATTACGCCGTGGTCGAGAGCCCCGAGTACGGCCTGCTCGTCGTCGCCAGCGATCTGGTGGACAGGCTGGCCACTACCCTGGGCACCAGCTTCGAGACGATCGTCACCTTCAAGGGCCAGGAACTCGAAAACAGCCTCTTCGAGCACCCGCTCTACCACCGCACCAGCCCGATCGTCCTGGGCGATCACGTCACCACCGACACGGGCACCGGGGCCGTCCACACCGCCCCCGGCCACGGCAGCGAGGACTTCGAGGTGGCCCAGCACTACGGCCTGGGAGTGCTCTCACCGGTGGACGACTACGGTCGCTTTACCCGCGAGGCGGACAGTGATCGCAAAAATCCGCTCCCTGTTTTCGCCGGTAAGGCTGTGCTCGGGGGAGCCAATCTCGAGACTGACGGCAACCAGGCGGTGATCGACGCCGTGGGGGCCGCAGGCGCGCTGCTCAAAGAAGAAGCCTACGTCCACAAGTACCCCTACGACTGGCGCACCAAAAAGCCCACGATCTTTCGGGCGACGACCCAGTGGTTCGCCTCGGTCTCCGACTTTCGCCCCCAGGCGCTGGCGGCGGTGAGTCAGACGCAGTGGGTACCCGCCAGCGGCGAGAACCGGATCACGGCGATGGTGGCGGGCCGCAACGACTGGTGCATCTCCCGCCAGCGCGCCTGGGGGCTGCCCATTCCTGCTTTTTACTGCGAGAACTGCGGCAACGTGCTCCTGACCGCCGAATCGATCGAGGCGGTGCAGCTGGCGGTGCGCACCTCGGGATCCGACATCTGGTGGCAAAAAGAAGCGAACGAGCTGTTGCCCGCCGATATCGCCTGTGTGCATTGCGGCGGCACGACCTTCCGCAAAGAAAAGGACATCATGGATGTCTGGTTCGACTCCGGTTCCTCCTGGGCAGGCGTGCTGGGCCGCCGTCCCCAGTTGCACTATCCGGCGGATATCTACCTCGAAGGCTCCGACCAGCATCGCGGCTGGTTCCAGTCGAGTTTGCTCACCTGCGTCGCCACCGAGGGCTTTGCGCCCTACAAGTCGGTGCTCACCCACGGCTTTACCCTCGACGAGCAGGGCCGCAAGATGTCCAAGTCCCTGGGCAACGTCGTCGATCCCAAGATCGTCATCGAGGGCGGTCCCAACTTAAAGCAGCAACCGGCCTACGGCGCGGACGTGCTCAGGCTCTGGGTCGCTTCGGTCGATTACACCAGCGACCAGCTAGTCGGAGCGAGCGTCCTGGCCCAGATCGCCGAGGTCTACCGCAAGATCCGCAACACAGCCCGCTACCTGCTGGGCAGCCTGAGCGACTTTGTGCCCGAGCGCGACGCGGTTGGCTTCGATTCGCTGCAAGAAGTCGATCACTACCTGCTGCACCGGCTGAGCGTCGTTGTCCTTGAAATTACCGAAGCCTTCGAGGCTTACCAGTTCTCACGCTTCTTTCAGGTGATCAACCAGTTCTGCACGGTGGATCTGTCGAATTTTTACTTCGACATCAGCAAGGACCGCCTCTACATCAGTGCCGAGAACGCCGTGCGCCGCCGCAGCTGCCAGACGGTGCTCTACCACGCCCTCGAAAGTATCAGCCGCCTGATCGCCCCGGCCATACCGCACCTGGCCGAAGATATCTGGCAGTACCTGCCCTACCCCAAAAGCCACAGCTCGATCTTTGAGGCGGGCTGGCCCACAGGCGAGCCGCGCTGGTACCAGCCGCAGATCGCCGAATACTGGGAAAAGCTGGTGGCCCTGCGCAACAGCGTCAACGCGGCCCTTGAGACAAAGCGCAACGCCAAGGCGATCGGCTCGTCGCTGGAGGCAAAGGTAAAACTTTACGTCGCCGATGCGGCCTTTGCCGCCGAACTGGCCCGTCAGGCCGACCAGTTGCGGTATCTATTTATCGTCTCCCAGGTCGAATTGCTGGAGGAGCCGTCTGGGGACGTCGCTGTGATCGTCGAAAAAGCGGACGGCAAAAAGTGCGCCCGCTGCTGGAACTATTCCGAGCACGTCGGCGAGGACCATACCCATCCCGAACTCTGCGAGCGCTGCACCGCTGCGCTGGCGGGAGCGTTCTAATCGACACGACAGCAACCTCAGTGGTCCGCCTGCGCGGCCTCCTTGCTGCGGGCACGATGGGCAGCTGCTTTGGCACGGTTGCCGCAGCCGGCCATGCTGCACCACCGCCGGGCATGGCGTTTGGTCCGGTCGTAGAACCAGAGGCTGCAGCCAGTTCCCTCGCAGCGGCGCACCAGCGCAAAATTGCCCTGGCAGAGCAGATCGGCGATCGCCTCGGCCACCGCTTCGAGCAGCTGCTCCGGTTGCTGCCAGTGCTGGTGCCGGTGGAGAACGAGCCGATTTGCCGCTTCTGGTGGGGCTACTTCGGCGATGGCGATCTGGCGGTAGCTCTGCCCAACTGCCAGGAGCCGATTTACGGGCTCCAGTTCGCCCAGAACCGAGACAGCGAGAGAACGACCGGCGTGGCGCTCGACAAATCTGCGCAGCCACTCTCTAAGTTCACGCGCCTGCCTGGCAACCCCATCGACAGAAGCCGCACCGAATTTTGCCCATAGAGCGGGCACACTTTCGCCATCGAGCAGACCAGCTGCCACCAGCCAGTCGATCAGTTCCAACCCGTCGCCTATCCACTCGTGGCGGATGCCGCCAGGAGTCGCGGTGCTGTTGAGAAAATCTATGGCCGGGTGATCGCCGATGAACAGGGGAGCAGGACGCTGTTGCTGCATCCAGAGCCTCCGGGCAATTGCTCTCCCCTATCATAACCTCTAAAACGACGCTTGACAGGTTACTACTTCTGAGTAACTATCTAAATAGATTTTTACCGGTTATCAGGCGCAAGGCCAGCAGGGACCGGTCTACCATTTCAGGAGTTTGCAATGACCGCTTACCGTTATGCCGATGTCGAGGGTCTGCGCGTCTTCTACCGCGAGGCTGGGGATGCGGGTGCGCCGGCTGTATTGCTGCTGCACGGCTTTCCGACTTCTTCGCACATGTACAGAGATCTGATCGGCCCGCTTGCTGCTCGCTACCGTGTGGTTGCTCCTGATCTGCCGGGCTTTGGCTTCACCGATGCCCCAGATCGTTCGAGCTTCGCCTACAGCTTCGACAATCTGGCCAGGGTGATCGATCGCTTCAGCGAGGTGGTCGGGCTCACCCGCTACGCGCTCTATATCTTCGATTACGGCGCGCCGGTGGGCCTGCGCCTGGCACTTGCGCATCCTGAGCGGATCACAGCCCTCATCTCCCAGAACGGCAACGCCTACGAAGAGGGTCTCAGTAGCGGCTGGAACCCGATCCAGCGCTACTGGCAGCAACCGAGCGAGGTAAACCGCAGGGCACTGAGAGACTTTCTCACGCCCGAGGCGACCCGCAGCCAGTACACCTACGGCGTCGCGGACCCTTCTTTGATCGCTCCTGAATCTTTTACGCTCGATTCGGTGCTGCTCGATCGGCCCGGCAACGTCGAGATCCAGCTCGACCTGTTCCTTGACTACCGCAACAACGTCGCGCTCTATCCCGAATTTCAGCGCTACTTCCGCGAGCATCGGCCTCCTACTCTGGCCGTCTGGGGTAAAAACGATCCGTTCTTCCTGCCCGCTGGTGCCGAAGCCTACCGGCGCGACAACCCCGAGGCGGAGGTGCATTTTTTTGAGACGGGCCACTTCGCCCTCGAAACCCACCTCCACGAGATCGCAGGCCGGATCCACGATTTTCTAGACCGTGCCCTGGACGGATCAAGAGAGGACCACTTCGCCGAGTGGATAGCCCCCGGCATCTCGGAGGCAGCGACACAGTCCCTTGCCAGGCTGTGCGAACAGTTCGGTTTCGTGCCGAATCTGGCGCTGGCGCTCGCTGCTGAACCCGCAGCGCTGGACGGCTACGTTCAGGCGCTGCAGGCTTTTGGTCAGACTCATCTAAGCCCGCTTGAACAGCAGATCGTCATGATTGCGGCAAGTCGGGCCAACGCAGCGCTCTACTCAGTGGCTGTCCACGCTACGGTCGCCTCGCAGCTAGGGGCAACCGAGAGCACTGTCGTCGCTGCCCGCGACGGCAAACTGGTGGACGATGCTCGGCTCGCTGTTCTCCAGCACTTTGCGGAAGCGCTCATGCTCGGGCGTGGCCAGGTAAACGCCTCCCAGATCGAGCAGATGCGGCAGGCCGGCTACAACGCCGCTGCGCTCGTCGCCGTGGCCTTCGGTGTGGCCGTCAAATTCTTCGCCAACAGCGTCGTCCATCTGGCCCGTCCACCGATCGATGACGGCTTCAAGGCAGCACTTGTGGGCTGGTGCAATCAAGGACACCCTGGTCAATGGGGCGACAGCGACCCTTGCGACGGCAGGCAACGCTTTTAACTCGGCCCTCGAAGCGGGCGACAATTGCACGGCGACATCGGTGGAACTGTGCAGGAATTTCAGCAAAACTTTGCCGACGGTCAGGGGGAGAGGTTGGACACACCCAGGAGTTTATAGTTATCAAGAATTGCTCGCACATAGCGCGGCAGCAGCTTGTTCAGCTTCTCCGGATACTGGGTCTTGAGAAAATACCAGTTGCGCGTCTGCTTGTTCTCGATCGCAAGGCGGGCAAATTCAAGACCGCGTGGCCCAAAGTGCTCGACCTGCCAGGTGAATAGCTGGGCTAAAAAGCTGGGCAGGGTGAGGGCGGGTTTGCCCAGGTAGCGCAGAATCTGCTTCATCGCCTCGGTGCGATTGCCCCGGTCGTTAAAGCGGCCAAATTCGAGATCCCCAGAGATGAGATCGAACATCTCCGCCCCGCGTCCGTTGCGGACGATGAGCCACTGCCAGCCAATGTCCGCTGCCATGTAGCCGACGCTCAGGTCCGCCAGGCCGTTGATCTGATCGAAGCAGGAGGTGCAGGCGCTCGGGAAGCAGCCGCGCAACTTGCTCATCGGCAACTCGAAGTAACTGAGCTTTTCGATCGAGCCATCCTCGTGCCAGAGCCAGATGCGAAAGTCGGCCATAAATTCGAGCTTCGTCACGCTCCGGGGTGAACGGCTGATCGCGGCAATGAGCCGCTGCCAGTTGGCGTAGGTCATGTTGTCGGTGCAGACGAGGCCGACGACATACAGTTGCTCCAGACCCAGTTGGGCCTCGATTGCCCGAAGAGCGCTTATCTGGCAGCCGACACCCACCACCGCCAGCCGCCGGATGCCCTGCTTTTTGATCTCAGGCACCAGATCGAGTACGGGCACCAGATCCCAGCGCGACCCACCACAGCGGCGCAATTCAGCCGGATCGCGCACCAGGACCGGGGTACCGGTGTTGTCGGGGTTGCGGCGGGCGGTGAGCACCGCCTCGACTTTGCCGCTGGTGAGCAGCCGTTCAAGAATCGCCGTCACAGCACCGCCGGTCTGAGCGTCGGGGCGGGCGGTGCGCAGTCGAGCGGCGTGCATCGAGCGAAAGACGCCAAAATAAAGCTCGTCGGTGTGCAGGTTGCGCTCGCGGCCATGCAGGGCAGCCTCGCACCCGCTCACCTGATCGGCGCTAAAGGGGCAGATCGCCTCTACCTGCGCTTCGTAGCGGGGATGATTGCACAGGCCACAGTTGCTGCAGATCCGCTTTTGCAGAAGCGGGTAGGTCGGTCCAATCGGTGCTTGGGTCATGGTGCTAGACAGCCTGGCAGAGAAATTCTTAAGAAAATCAGTAGCTTTTATAGTAGTGCGTTCCGGTCAGACAGGCAAAAGTTCGGGGGATCAGGCTGGCAGCCTTGACAACAGGCACTGTCACCGTTCCACAATAGACGACGGGCAACGGGACTAGAAACCCATTTGGATAGATCTCAATTACCGAAGCAGTAGTAACATTTTTGGTTACAAAGCTCCGCAAGAATGTGAAAGCTTAAGTGGTACTTCCCCCCTCAGCCTGATATCAAGACACGTACTCTATATTTGACCGGAGACTCAGGATGCACCGTACTCCTCTCAGTCAGACGACCGCAGCCTGGTGGCTGGAACTGGCCACCGACGAGCCTTATCTTTATCTTTTCGGGCCTTTTGAGACCGCCGCCGAGGCGGACGCTGCCACCGCCCGCCACCGGCAGGATCTGCTGGCAGAAGGCTGGCAGATCACCTCGACGCGGGTGACGTTGCAGGGACCATCGGGCGAAGTGCTGGTCGCCTGACTAGCGGTTCCAGAAACTCGCTGCCGCCGCGCTCAGGACCATCACGCCATGAGCGATGGCATCGTCGCCGCCGTCAAAACTCGGATGGTGCAGGGGGTAGCTCACCGGGCCACCGACTCCGAGTCGGAACATCGTGCCCGGCACCTGCTCGCAGAAAATAGCAAAGTCCTCCGCCCCCATTGAAGGTTCGCCGAGTTGCTGGAGGTGGTCTGCTCCTAGCAGGGCGCGCACGCAATCTTCCACCAGGCGGGTCAGGGCGGGATCGTTGATGACAGAAGGGGTGCCGTTGCCGTAGTGCAGGCGATAGTCGGCCCCGAAGGCCAGGCAGGTCTGGGCGACGATGCGTTCGATCCAGGCGGGCAGGGAGGCGCGGGTCTGGGGATCGAGGGAGCGGACGGTGCCTTTGAGGGCAACGTGATCGCAGATCACGTTCGGAGCCCGACCGCCCTGAATCTGACCGATGGTGAGCACGACCGGCTGCAGGGGGTTGTGCATCCGGCTGATCCCCTGCTGGAGGCTGGTCATCACGTTCGCGGCGATCCAGATGGCATCGACCGCCTCGTGGGGCCGGGCTCCGTGGCCCGCCCGGCCAAAAATCTCGATCGTGATCGTGTCGGAGGCAGCGGTAAACACCCCTGGCCGCACGCCGATCGTCCCTACCGGCAGGCTCGGAAAACAGTGCAGCGCAAAGATGGCTGCCACCGCCGGGTCTGTGAGCGCACCGTCGTCGAGCATCCAGCGCGCCCCCTGGGCGGTCTCCTCGGCAGGCTGGAAAAGAAACTTCACCGGCCCCGGCAGGGCGTCGCGCAATGAGGCGAGTACCATCGCGGCTCCCAGACCAATCGTCGTGTGCAGGTCGTGGCCGCAGGCGTGCATGACTCCCCGCACCCGCGAGCGATAGACCGCCTCAGACTGCTCGGCGATCGGCAATCCATCCATGTCGGCGCGAATGCCGACGACCCGCTCGTCGCTGCCGCTGCCCAGAAGACCCACCACCCCGGTGCGGCCCACGCCGGTCTGCACGGCAATATCGAGCTGCTCCAGGATCTGTGCGACAAATTCGGCAGTCTGGTACTCCTCGCCGCTCAATTCGGGGTGGGCGTGCAGGTGCTGCCTGAGGGCGACCAGTCGGGGCAAAAGGCGCTGCGTCTCGATGCTGATGGCCTGCAGGAGGGTTGGGTGCGGGGCAAAAAACGCTTCAGAAGACGACGGGGACATTCTGCTAGTCGCGCCCATCCAAAACACGGCCTTTCTGGCTTGCCGGCCCAGCGGTCGGGAACGCCAAGATCTTTTAATAAACTTAACACTGTTTGCCCGTTTCCATCGCAGCAGGCGCGGCTGATATAATCCTCACAATTGTTTCTGGGAAGCTGCGTGGTGGCCAATGGCTCCCCGTGATCTGGTGGAGGCTTTCGGAGGAACCGCGAGCAAATGCATGCATAAGATCCTCTTAATCTCAGACGGGCACGGCGAAGATTGGGTCGCAGCCCAGATAGCCATTCACCTCCTGCGCCTTGGCCAGCAGCGCCACTACGAGCCGATCGAGCTGATTGCGCTGCCGATGGTGGGCGACGGCCATAGTTACGAGCGGGTTGGGGTACCGCTTGCTGCCGCCACCCGCATCCTGCCCTCCGGCGGCTTTACGTTTAAGACGCTGCGCGGGCTGTGGCTGGACCTGCGCTCCGGCCTGACCGGTTACGGCAACCATCTGCTGCGCTCGGTGAACAAACTGGCGGACTGGACCGATCTGGTGCTGGCGGTGGGCGACATTCTACCCCTGGGCCTGGCCTGGATGACCCGCAAGCCCTACATCTTCGTCGGCTGCACCAAGTCCGACTACTACACAGGCGGTGCCAGAAGCTGCTACTTTCCCTGGGAGCGGGCTTTGATGCAGCCGCCGCGCTGTTTGCACGCCTTTACCCGCGATCGGATCACCTGCTGCAACCTGAGGTTGCACCGGGTAGCGGCCAGCTACGGGGGCAACCCGATGATGGACGGCCTCGAAGAACAGCCCGGCGATGCCGCCATCAGGTCCGCTGGCCCCTTCGTCGGTCTGCTGCCAGGATCGCGCCCTGGCGAAGCGCAGCGCAATCTGGCCGATATGCTCCTGTGTCTGGAGGCGATGCAGCGGCAGCTGGCTGCACCAGTGCATTTTGAGGCGGCGATCTCCGCCGGGCTGGGCCTTGAGAGCTTCAGGCGACTGGCGCGCTCCTCCGGCTGGCAGGATCTGGGCGATGGCCGCCTGATGCGGGGTGGGGCAGTGGTCTTCCTGCGCACCGACAACTTCAACAATGTCCTCCATCGCGCCGATTTGCTCGTCGCGATGGCTGGGACAGCCACCGAGCAGGCCGTCGGCCTTGGCAAACCCGTGATCGCCTTTCCCGGTCAGGGGCCGCAGTTCACGCGCCGCTTCGCCCGGCTGCAACGGCAGTTACTCGGCGAGTCGGTGCAGATCGTCGAGGTGGCTCCCGCCCGCAGGCCCGAAGCGGTCGCCCGGCTCGCCCAGAGCCTGCTGCGGGATTCTGAGCGCCTGCTGCGCATCCGCAGCAATGGCCGCGAGCGCATGGGCAGCGCCGGTGGGGCCGCCCAGATCGCCGAATTTGTTCTCAACCAGCTCCCGCAGCGGCTGTACGGCGGTAGTCCCCGCTCCCGCAGCTGAGATGGCACTCCAAACCCAGATCCCCCACGGGCCGATCGCCCTCTGGCAGTTCTTTAGCCGTCCTACCACCTGGAAGCTGTGCCTCGGGCGCTGGTGCTCCGACTGGGGCGATGCGGTTCATATCCTTGCCTTCAACTGGCTGGTCGTGCGCCTGAGCGGTTCGGCGGCGGCGGTCGGCCTGTGCCAGGCGCTCTGGCTCATGGGCCAGCTCGCCGGTTCCTGGCCCGGCGGCTGGCTGGTCGATCGCTTGAGTGCGCGCACGCTGTTGCTTTTAAGCTACGCCCTGCACGCCCTCACAATCGGCGGCTTCGCCGTGCTCGCCTTTCGCGGCGAGGCCAATATCTGGCTGCTCGCCGCTCTTTCGGTCTTTCTCGGCATGCTCGGTGCGCCGGGCGATCCGGCCAATCGCTCCTTGATGAAGCAGGCGGCGGCGAGCGACGACGAACTGGCCCGGCTCAATGGCCTGCTCAGCAGCGGTGGGGCGGTGGCCCAGTGCCTGGGGCCGCTCTTGGGCGGCTGGCTTCTCACCAGCGCGCCGCTCGCCTGGGCATTCGTGCTCAACACTTTGAGCTTTGTCGCCGCCGGGCTGTTGCTGCTGGGGATTCGCTCCTCGTCGCCCGTTGCCCCAAAAGCCGCTGCCGCTGCTGCTGCCCCCGCCGGAGAGTCGCTGTTTGCTCAGATTCGGCCCCTGCTGCCGTCGCTTATCGCTGCGAGCGGATTTGTCTTTGGCCCGGCGGCGCTGCTGGTGCTCTTTTTGCCCTACTACGTGCAGCAGGTGCAGCACTGGCCCATCAGTGCCCTGGGGGTGCTGGAGGCGGCCCGCTGGCTCGGTTTGGGCATCGGGACGATCGGCGGATCGCTTGCTATCGGCAGGCTCGCCAGGCGCGTCGAACCGGCGATTGGGATTGCGATGGGAACCCTTGTCGTGCCCCTGGTCGGCTTTAATACCCACCACGCCGCAAACTGGTGGGTGCAGTCGCTCTGGCTCGTCGCCGTTGGGACCTCCGCCGGCGTCGCTTACGTCTGCCTCAATCAGCTCTTTTTAGAGCGCGTGCGCGGCGAGTGGATAGGCCGGGTCAACGGTGCCCTCGCCGTCTACGTCGGTGTCGGCCTGTTGCTCTTTGGTGCCCTCTGGTGGCAACTGATCGACCATCTCGGTTACTCTACTGCCTTCTCCTTCGCCATCGGCGGCTTTGCCCTCGCCCTCGCCGCCGCCCTCGCCGCTAAGTATTTCTCGCTAGACAACCGCCCACAGGAGTCCTAGAATGAAGAAGTGTAAAGTATTGCAAGCAAGGGGTAAACACTTGTCGAGGCGCTGGCTGTTCACACTGGTCGTGGTGTGTACCCTGGCGATCGTCCCAGTGCCGGGGCAGGCGGCCAACGAGGTGCTGGAGGCGCGCATCCGGGCAACGGTTGAGAAGATCGACGCTGCTTCCAACAAGCAGGATCTCGAAGCGCTGTTGGTCAACTACGCTCCCGGCTTTCGCAGTGCCGACGGCCTGACTTACGAGGCGACGCGCAAGGCGGTCGCCGCACTCTGGAGCAAGCTTTCCCAGCCGACCTATCAGACGAATGTAACGGCGGTGGTGCCCCAAAAAAATCAGGTGCGCGTCAACGCCACGACCTTTCTCAATGCCGGCTACAAGAGCGATCTGGGCGAGCCGGGCAAGCTTGAATCCCAGGTCGAGACATCGAGCCTCTACGAGGAGCAGCAGGGAGCTTTTAAGCTCGTCTCTCAGCGGGTGCTGGCGGAGCGCACAAAGCTCAGCATCGGCAGCAACCCGCCCCAGGTGAATCTCAACCTGCCCGAGGCTGTGCGGGTCGGTCGCCCCTTCAAGATTGAGGCGATCTTGCCCACCTCGCTGCAGAAGTCTCCAGCGCTGGGCGGCATTCGCCTCAGCCCGATCACTGCCCGATCGCCTGGGGCGGTGGAGGCACCTGCCCTTGAACCGTTGCGCACGGGCGGGCTGTTTAAGACCGGACAGGCACCGCAGCGGCCCACCGACCAGGCGATTACGCTTGCCATCGTCCGCCAGGGCGGCCTGCTTCTGGTCAACCAGCGCCTCAAAGTCACCGAGGGCGAACCGCCCAAGGCAGCAACCCAGCCGGAGCTGGCTAAGCCCGCCGATGAGAAGCCGGCAGCCAAAAGTAGCGACCCGGCCCCAGACAACCAGACTTCCAAACCGAAAACGGAGTAACCATGAGCGTGTCCTGGCTCAGCGCCATCTTTTTCCTGCCAGGGCTGGGAGCCCTGGGGCTGGCTGTGCTACCCGGTGAGATCGACCATCGCCTCGCCCGCCTCTGGGCGCTGGTAGTGGCTGGGCTCACCTTCGCTTTGAGCATTCTGGTGGCGCTGCGCTTTGATTTTACGAGCGCTCAGCAGCAGTTCGTCGAGTCGGCAAGCTGGCTGCCGCAGTTGGGGATCAGCTACAGCCTCGGGGTAGACGGTCTCAGTCTGCCGCTGGTGCTCTTAAACGGCCTGCTGGTGGTGCTGTCGATCCTGACAAGCTGGCAGCTGAGCAAGCGCCCCCGCCTCTACTACGTGCTGGTGATGCTCCTGATGTGCGGGGTGAACGGAGCGTTCATGTCCCGCGACGCGATTCTTTTCTTTCTCTCCTACGAACTGGAACTGATCCCGCTGTACTTTCTCATCAGCATCTGGGGCGGCAAGCGCCGCGAGTACGCCGGGACCAAGTTTTTGCTCTACACCTTTCTTTCGGGGATTGCGCTTTTAGTCGCTTTCTTGAGCACCTACTATTTCTCCGGCACCGGCAGCTTCAGCCTCGACGTGCTCGCAAAGCCCCAGACGCCCTATCCCCTCGTCTTCCAGTTCATCGCCCTGGGTCTCATCACCTTCGGTTTCGGCATCAAGATGCCCCTGGTGCCCCTGCACACCTGGCTGCCCGACGCCCACGTCGAGGCACCGACTGCCGTGTCGGTGCTTCTTGCCGGTATTCTGCTCAAGCTCGGCACCTACGGCATCGTCCGCTTTGGCCTGGGACTGTTTCCGGAGGCGGCGGTGCAGTTTGCCTGGCTTTTATCGGTACTGGCTGCCATCAACGTCATCTACGCTTCGCTCGCAGCGATGGCGCAGACCGACATGAAGAAGATGGTCGCCTACAGCTCGATCGCCCACATGGGTTATGTCGTGTTGGGGATCGCCTCGCTCAACGTCATCGGCCTGGGCGGTGCGATGTTTCAGATGGTGAGCCACGGCATCATCTCAGGACTGCTCTTCATGCTCGTCGGCCTGGTCTACGACAAGGCCGGAACCCGCGAGTTGCCCAAGCTCGGCGGGCTTTTTGCCACCCTGCCGGTGGTGGGTGCATTTTTAGTCGGCGCAGGCATGGCCAACGCCGGGATGCCCGGCATGAGCGGCTTTGTCGCCGAATTCCTCGTCTTCCGAGGCGGCATCGAGCGCTTCCCGGTGGCGACTGTGCTCTGCATCTTCGGCATCGTGCTGACCGCCGCCTACATCCTCGCGATGCTGGCCCGCGCCTTCTTTGGCAAGCTGCCCAAGACCCTTGAGGCGATGCCCCACGTCACCTTCTTCGACATGGTGCCCGCCACGGTGCTGCTCATCATCATGGTCGGCCTCGGGCTCTTCCCCAACATCATGACCACCATCGTCCAACCGAGCGTCACTGCCCTGGTCGAGCAGGTGCAGACCGGCAGTGCCGTCGCCCAATTGCCCCGCTAGATCTTACAGGGGTGTGAGCGATGCATGCATCAGGGCGATTGGCCGAGAGCGTTGCGCACCTCCTCGTCAATTGTCTTGGCATTGAACCAGTTTGGGTAGAGGGCCGTGGGGGCGGTGAGTTCGTCGAGGCTTTGCCGTTGCTCAGCACGCAGTTGGAGGTTGGCAGCAGCCAGGTTGTCGGCGAGTTGCTCGGGCTTACTGGCTCCCACCAGCACCGAGGCGATAGCAGGACGGGCGAGGAGCCAGGCGAGGGCCACCTGGGCTGGGGCAGCGTTGTAATCGGCGGCAATCGCCTTGAGAGCATCGACGACGGTGTAGCCGTGCTCGCGCTCGAAGGGAATAAAGTCGAAGCCTGTGAGCCGTCCGCCACCGCCCGTCGGATCGTCGCGGGTGTATTTGCCACTTAAAAACCCACCGGCCAGCGGGCTCCAGACCATGATCCCGATTCCTGCATCCTGGGCAAAGGGCACAATTTCGTGTTCGAGGTCGCGGCCAATGAGCGAGTAGTACATCTCAGCAGCGACAAAGCGCGCCCAGCCGTGCTTTTGCTGCAGACCAATCGCTTTAGCCGCCAGCCAGGCTGGCCAGTTGGAGTAGCCGACGTAGCGCACCTTGCCCTGGCGCACCAGACTGTCGAGTGCTTCGAGGGTCTCTTCGAGGGGCGTGAAGGGATCGAGCCGATGCACCAGGTAGACATCGATATAGTCGGTGCCCAGCCGCCTCAGGCTCCCCTCGGCGGAGGCGAGGATGTGCCGCCGCGACAGGCCCGAGCGGATGAGCGCTTCACCGGTGCGAAAGCCAACCTTCGTCGCGATCACCGCGTCAAAGCGGCGGGAGGCGAGGGCTTTGCCGAGCATCTGCTCGGACTGGCCACCGGCGTAGCCGTCGGCGGTATTGAAAAAGTTAACCCCGGCTTCGAGCGCCTGGGCCACCAGGGCGTCGGCGGCCTGCTGGTCGAGCTTGTAGATCGAGGCATTTGCTCCACTGCCTGCGCCGAAGGTCATCGCTCCAAAGGCCAGCTTCGAGACGACAAGCCCGCTATTTCCCAACCGTGCGTACTGCATGATGTTCTCCTTTGAACTGGATGTGCGCCCTCAGTCCAACATGCCACCGGTGACATCGACGTTTGAGCCTGCGAAGCTCGTGGCATCGTCGGAGCTGAGAAACAAGACAGCGCGAGCGATCTCCTCGACGGTATTCGTGCGGTGAATCGGAATGCCCATCGCCCCCTGCTCGGGACGTATTCCCTGCCGCTCGCGGGCGTAGCGGAGCATGGCCGTATCGACGCCGCCGGGAGCGATCGAGCTGATGCGGATGTTTTTGGCGGCGAAAGCCAGGGCGGCTGTCTTGGTGAGCGAGAGGATCGCGTGCTTGCTCGCACCGTAGGGCGCAATGTTGAGGAAACCTCTATAGGACGAGACCGAAGCGGTATTGATAATCACGCCGCCCCCCTGCTTGAGCATGTAGGGGATCTCGTTTTTCATCGACAGAAAGACCCCTGTTGCGTTGGTGGTCAGTACGTTGTGCCAGTCGTCGAGGGCTGTCTCAAGAAACGGGTTGACCTCGCCTACCGTCCCGGCATTGTTGAAGGCAACATCCAGACGACCATAGCGGCTCACACAGTTATCTACAAATGCCTTTATCTGGTCAGCCTCGCGCACGTCCGCCCGCTGGTAGGTCGCCTCACCGCCAAGGGCACGGACTGCACTCTCAACGTTGCGGCCCAGTTCCTGGCGGCGGCCACAAAAGTAAACCTTCGCACCCTCCAGGGCAAAGGCCCGCGCCGTCGCCTCGCCGATGCCGGAGGTGGCTCCGGTGACGAGCACCACTTTGCCCGCGAAGCGCCCCTGGGGATCGGCTCTGCCTGTCTTTGGCTGGGGAGGGAACTGGGTGTTAGCAAGGGCAGCCACAGGGATGGCCCCGACGAGCCCGGCAGCGGTGGCAATCGTCTTGCGTCGGGTAAGAATCGTTCGCTCGTCTTTTTCTTCCACGGGCAGCGTCTCCTGGTTCGACGCATCCGATCCTAGAAAATCTGCTCCTACGGATCTTGTACGTTTTTGATCGGCGGCGCGTAGCGGCCCGGCGTCACCGCCCACCAGCGCTTGAAGTGGCGGCTGAAGTGGCTTTGATCGGCAAATCCTGTCGCAAGGGCGACTTCGCTTGCGATCTCTCCCCGCGCCAGCATTCGCCGGGCACGCTCGATGCGGATCTGCAGGTGATAGCGGTGGGGTGGACAACCGAAGCTGCGCTCGAAGAGCCGGTGCAGGTGATAAGGGTTGAGCCCGGCAATTTGGGCCAGTTCCGCCATCGTGATGTTGCGACTGATGTTGTCTTCTAGATAGGCCCGCGCCCGCTGCACAGCCTGCGGGGCGTCCGGCGGAAATCGCACGCTCTGCCCTCTATCTGCGTAGCGCTCGATCCACAGGCACATCAACTCGATCAGTGCTGCCTCCTGCACCAGCAGGGGCGCTGCCGGCGCTGTTGCCCGATGGAAGGCGACGAACAGATGGCGCAATTCGGCGTCGAGCACCACCGGTACTTTGAAAAAAGGTGCCCCTACATCCCGCCCGGCAATCTGGGCTCCGAGTTGTTGCAACAGGAGCACCGGTGCGCTGAGCATCCGGTAGAGCACAGGGTACGGACGGTCCTCCCGGTCTTGAGCGCTGTGCAACTCGCCTGGATGAATGACCGAGAGTGCGCCGACCGGAACGGCGTGGTACGCCCGGCGATAAAAGTATTCACCCGGAAAATTGAGGCTCAGGCAAAATTGATATTCCTCGTGGCTGTGGCGCAGGGTACCGTCAGCTCGACCTGGAGCATAGCGGTACAGCTCCAGAACACAACCGAGAGCAGTCCACGCCTGGATGTTGTGATGCGATACCTCGACCATCGAATTTCTGCTCCCTTGTGCTGACTGACTGCGCCGGAAGGGCTTTTAACGAAGAACCTGCCCCAACCTGTAACACCTCGGTCAATCAGGTATCCCACGGCGGGCACGATGACGACGTTCCTCATCTGGATCGGCCCTGGGGTCAAAGGCGCTTTCGCAGGTAAAGGGAGAGCAGGCGCGGTGGGGCAGTCCTCGCTGCGCCCTCGTCGCGCCATTCGCCCAGGTGGGAGAGTAAGAAGCCCTGCCGGAGGCTGGCGTTCAGGTAGTCGGCAACGTCGTGCAGGTGCGCCGGAACGAACATCACCTCGCCGGTGCGGTGGTCAGTGAACTGGGCCTGGCCGCCCTGTAACTGGCGAAAAGGATGCAGTTCGCCGATAAAGAATGCGCCGCCGGGGCGGAGGATGCGCGCCGCTTCGCGGAAGATGGGATCTAGATTCTCGATGTGTTCGAGGACGAGGGTGCAGACAATCAGGTTGGCTGTGCCGTCCGGGCAGTCCCAGCCAAGCTGAACATCCTGCTCCTTGAACTGTACGTTGCTCGCCTGCAGGTTGGTTTTTGCCTGGGCGAGCATTCCGGCAGAAAAATCAAAAGCCAGCACACTGCGACACTGATAAGCCAGATACCGCGTGTTCAGGCCGGTACCACAACCAATTTCAAGGACGTCCCAGTCTGGCTGGAGGGCAAGTTGCGCTCGTAAAACCTGTGCTGCGAGATCGCGTGTCGGATTTTCGCCCGTCTCATAGGTGCCGGACCAGCGGTCGTAGGCAGACGCCACAGCACTGGGCGAGGACTGGCCACTCATGAAAGTTCTCCTCAAGGACAAAGCGAATGCGATGTCGCGTCTCCAGGATAAACAGACGACTGGAACGGTTGACAGGACACCTGTCCATAAGTTATTTTACCAATAGGTTAATTAACCTTGTGGTTTTGTATGATCACGGACGATCGCCTGAGCGCTATTTTTGCAGCGCTTGCCGACCCAACCCGCCGCGCTATTCTGGCGCGACTGGCTCGCGGCGAGGCAGCTGTCAACGAACTGGCAGAACCGTTTGCGATCAGCCTGCCTGCGATCACCAAGCACCTGAAGGTGCTCGAGCGCGCCGGTCTTATCACCCGTAGCCGCCAGGCGCAGTGGCGTCCCTGCCGCCTCGACGCCGCTGCTCTGCGCGACGCCACCGATTGGCTCGAACACTACCGGCAGTTCTGGGATCAAAGCCTCGATCGTCTCGACGAGTACCTGCAAAACATTCAGACAGCAGAAAGCGACGACAGCCACTCCGTCTGAAGGTCCCACGCACACATCCAACCAGGAGAACCCTATGACTACCGCACACGATCAAGAGCCCGTCATCGTCATCACCCGCACCTTCAACGCACCACGGGCACTGGTCTTCAAAGCCTGGACTGAACCTGAGCGCATGGCGATCTGGTGGGGACCGCACGGCTTTACCAACGCCAACGTCGAAATGGATGTGCGGCCAGGGGGGATCTGGCGCATCGATATGTGCGCTCCAGACGGCACCGTGTACCCCTGCAAAGGTACCTATCTTGAGGTCGTCGAGCCGGAGCGGCTGGTCTACAAGAGCGAAGCGATCGAGAGCGATGTCTGGGGTGCTGAGGGGCAACCGCCCACCGCCGTACACACGGTCACCTTTGAAGAGCACGATGGCAGGACGACGCTCACGCTCCACCTGCGGCTGGATTCACTCGAAGAGCGCGACCGGATGCTCAAGATGCAATTTACAGAAGGCATGGGCCAGAGCCTGGAGCGCCTCGAAGCCCACCTGGCGGCCTGAAGCATCTGGCAGGAAGGACCGCAGCGGGCGTGCTACATTGAATGTACTAACTAGAACAATCCAATGGTTCTTCCTGCCGTCTTTGTCAGTCACGGTGCGCCGACGCTGGCGCTTGAAGCGGGCGCGGCCCACGCATTTTTGAGGCACCTGGGACAGAACCTGGAGCGGCCTCGGGCAATTCTCTGCGTCTCAGCCCACTGGGAGACAGCCGGTCCAACGGTGAGCACCGCTGTCTGGCCACGCACGATCCACGATTTTGGCGGCTTCCCGGACGCCCTCTACCAACTGCGCTATCCGGCCCCCGGCGCGCCGGAACTGGCCCGGCAGGTGGTGGAGTTGCTAAGGGCCGCCGGTCTGGCTGCCCTAAGCGACCCAGAAAGGGGGCTGGATCACGGTGCCTGGGTACCGCTGCTGTTGATGTATCCGGACGCCGACATTCCAGTTGTGCAGTTGTCGATCCAGTCTCATATCGGTCCGGCGCAGCACCTGGCTGTGGGCAGGGCACTGGCTGCGCTGCGCGAGCAGGGGGTGCTCATTCTCGCCAGCGGCAGCGCTACCCACAACCTCGGCGCTTTTCGGACCTATCGGGGCGATGATGTCCCAGAGTGGGTAGTGCGCTTCGATCGCTGGCTTGCCCAGGCGCTGGCTGCCGGTGACACGGAGGCGCTGCTGGCATACCGGCAACTTGCTCCTGAGGCCGTTCGCAACCATCCGAGCGAAGAGCACCTGCTGCCGCTGTTTGTCGCCCTCGGAGCCGGTGGACCCAGACCTGTGATTCAGCAATTGCACGCGAGCTACACCTGCGGCATCTTGAGTATGGCCGCCTATGCCTTCGACTCAAAAGCCGAAGCGCCAGAATCGCTCCAATGGTCGGCTGAAGCAGTGTCCTTGTGAGCAAGACATCTTTAGGAGAGGCCCCATGATCGACCTGTACTACTGGCCGACGCCGAACGGCCACAAGATTGCGATCTTTTTGGAGGAAGCGGGGCTCGACTACCGGATTGTGCCGGTAAATATCGCGGTGGGCGACCAGTTCAAGCCCGATTTTTTGCGCATTGCCCCCAACAACCGGATGCCCGCGATCGTCGATCACCAGCCGGAGGACGGCGGTGAACCCGTCTCCGTCTTCGAGTCCGGCGCGATTTTACTGTATCTGGCCGAGAAAACGGGCCAGTTCCTACCTGCCGACCGGCGCGGACGAGTGGCGGTGAGCCAGTGGCTTTTCTGGCAGATGGGCGGTCTGGGGCCGATGGCAGGCCAGAACCATCACTTCAGCCAGTACGCGCCTGAGAAGATCCCCTACGCCATCGATCGCTACGTCAGAGAAACCAACCGGCTTTACGGTGTGCTCGACCGGCAACTGGCAGGACGCGACTTCATTGCAGGCACCTATTCGATCGCCGACATGGCCTGCTATCCGTGGATCGTGCCCCACGAGCGGCAAGGGCAGCGCCTCGAAGACTTTGCTCACCTCAAGCGCTGGTTCGATGTGATCGCCTCTCGCCCCGCCGTCCTCCGCGCCTACGAAAAGGGCCAGCCCTTCAGCGGGCAGCCGACGGTAAGCGAAGAGAGCCGCAGGATTCTCTTTGGTCAGACCGCCGCCAGCGTTCAGTCCTCCTCCGGCTCATAGGCGGCAGGCTGAGCAGTGGGCAGCCGGCGGTTCGCCCAGTCCACCTGCCGGAGCACACCGCGCAGCAGCGCCACTTCCTGGGCGCTCAGGCCGGAACGATTAAAAAGACGGCGAAATTTTTCCAGTTTGCGCTCCGCCGTCTGCGCCTGCAGATAGCCGATCGCGAGCAGTGTGCGGCGCAGGTGGGCGTAGAACCCCTCCAGTTCGTCCACATCCGGCATCGCCTCCGGCGGACGCACCGCCTGGTGGGTCGTCTGCCCACAGCCGAACCATTCGTAGGCGCAGATCGTCACCGCCTGGGCCAGGTTGAGCGAAGGATAAGCGGCACTGGTCGGTATGCGTACGAAGCGCTGACAGAAGGCCAGCTCCTCGTTGCTGAGCCCCCGGTCCTCCGGCCCGAACACACAGGCCGCCCGTGGCGCACCTGCCACCAGCCAGCGCGCTCCCTGGGCCGGACTTAAAAACGGATCGCTCACCGTCCGGCTTCTGGCGGTTGTTCCGGCGACGCGCTCACAACCTGCCAGCGCTTCAGCCAGGCTGGCCGTGACAACGGCGCGATCGAGAATATCGGTGGCGTGGACCGCCGTGCGGCGCGCCTCCGCATCGAAGGGCGAGCAGCGCGGTTGCACCAGCCACAGCTCATAGAGATCAAAATTTTTCATCGTCCGGGCCACCGCGCCAAGGTTGAGCGGCCCCTGGGTGCCGACAAGAACAATACGGATAGCTTCACTCCCGAGAGATTCGACCAGGTTTAACGGGCCGGCTCCGCCAGTCTATGCGATGCCTTGACCTGCGAACCCACAGCCCCTCACGGCAGCGAGGAGATGTTGATAGGCTGCGGAATGGTGCGGGTGATCCGCTGGCCGTTGCGCTCAAGAGCGACTTCGATCGTGCCGCCCGGAACGTTGATGTTTTTGCCGATCTGGACTCTGCCCTCGTAGAAGCCGGGAGAGATTTCTTTCATCTTGATCGGCCCTGTAACGCCCGCGATCTTGAAGGTGGCTTTGCCGCCGCTGTCCCCGGCACAGGAGACGGTGAGAATGTCGCCGGTATTGAGCACGCGGTTGACCGGGTCAAAACTCACCTGCTGGATGCGCAGGTTGCCGGCGGGCTGAACAGGCTCGAAGGGGCTGGGTGGATTGAAGAGGTCTCCACCCCGCCGCGTGGAGGCGATGGGCGGATTGCCGCTGCCAAAGCGGCCTGCGGAGCGGCTATTGCCGTAGCTGCCACCGATGGGAGGTGCAGCAGGAAAGCCGTTGTCGTCTGGAAAGTTGGGCGAGCTATTGTAGGAGCGGCTCGAACCGGTGCCGTAGTCGTCGTTAAAGCCCCCAGCCCGCCGCGAGTAGTCGCCTGGGGAATTGCTGGAGCGCCGGGGCGGCGGCTGGGAAGCGGCTGGATCGTCGTAGTCGTAGTTGTCGGGCTGGTTTGCTGGAGCCTGGGCGGCGCGCACCTCGCCCACTTCGAGTCTCGCGATGCGCTGGGCCTGGGCGGTGAGACCGCCGCGATCGAGGTGAACGACCACGGTCGGATTGACCACCGCATCTCGATCCGCCACCTTGTAGGTGCCGATGTACTGGCCGGGGGTCGTCTCCTTCATCGCAACATTGTTGGCCAGATCGCCCAGATCGAAGCTGCTTGTGGCACCGGGGGTGCCCTGGGCGGTGATCGTCACCGTCTGACCAGGAAGAACGCGGCTGGCCGGCTGCACGTCGATGGACGCAATCGCCGGTTTTTCAATCTTGAGCTGGGCCACCGGCGGCTCGACCGCCGCCAGTTTCTTTTGATAGACCAGCCCCTGGTGCAGCAGCACGGCCATTTCGCCCCGGGTAAGTACATCGTCGGTACTGAGGGTATCGGCAGCCGGGACGTTGATGATCAAGCCTGCCTGGGCGGCGGCGGCAATAAACTCGCGGCCCGCCTGGGGCACCGAGCCTGCGTCCTTGTAGAGTTTGAGCCAGCTATCGACGATCGGTTTACTAGGGGCGGTGAGCTTGAGAGCCCGATCGAAGATGGCGAGCGCTTCGAGCCGGGTCAGATCGCCCTGGGGCTTGAAGACCCCTCCTGGAAAAGTGGCCATCACCCCGGCCTGCAGCAGTGCCTGGACGTTGAGATAGTCTGGACCGCGCCTGGGCACGTCTTTGAGGGGCGCTTCTTTTTTGCCGGGTACAAACTTAAAGTCAAAGACGTTCATCAACCAGCGCGCCAGCTCCAGGCGGGTCATCGTCGCATCGAGGGGCTGGTTGAGAATTAATAGATCGCTCTTGCTCTGCACGGCCTCGGCGTAAGGCTTGGTCCAGCTCACATCGAGGGTGTCCCCCCCACCGGTCGGGGCTGCCTGGGGGGCAGCGGGGGGACTGGCAGGAGCAGGAACCTGGGATGCCGCCGGATATCCTGCTGCCCACAGCACCAGCCCTAACCCAAAAGAACACATCCAGACGCGCTTCATCGCTGCTACTGCGCACTACCTGATAGTTTAACCAGACCGTTGCCGTCTGGAAGTGTTCCCGCCAGAAGTACGAGGTGCCCGACAGGTTGCACCTCGTACAGACGTGTTACCGGTTTTAGAGGTTGGTGCCGACGTTGTAGCGGGCAAAGCCGAGGAACTGCCCACGGGGAGCATCGCCACTCGGGAAAGCGACCACATCGACGAGATAGGTGCCCTCGGTGGCCGGGTTGCGGCCATACCACTCGACATTGACCTGGCTGCCTGCCGGAATGGGCTTGTCGAAGGTGACGGCCAGTTGCGAGCCGTCCAGTTGAGCGGCACCGTTGATGACCTGACGGTCAAAGCGCACACCGTTGTTGCTGCCTACCGTCACCGTTACGGGCATCGCCTCGCTCGGTGAACTCTCGGTGGCGATCACGTCGTTGCTCCCCGGCACCGGCGCAAAGGTGTTCGGATTGTTTGGGTTGGCCAGGCCCAGAACGATGCGGCCCAGACCGATGTCGCTGTCCTGGGGCACCTGGATGCGGACGTTGTAGTAGGCGCGGGCATCAAGGGTCCGATCCGAAAGGCTGTAGCCTATCAGGGTGGGAATGTGGTTGAAGGCCGTCTCGCCGTTGGCGAACTGGATGGCACCGACAGGAATGGCCGCCGCCAGAAGTGCAGCAGCAGTGGCAAAAGCGAACATGCGACGCATAATGAGGACTCCTTACCCTTGCAGTGAAAGCACCAGCGCCCCGCAATGCGCAATCAATCGTTCAGCGCAGATGCCAGCTTTTCATTCCTTCATGGTGGTGTTCTAGAACACATTCGTGCGTCCCTCTTTCGGCGGATAGGTCCAGCAAAGTACCCGCGCCGGACCGTATATTGGCCGAAATACGCTATTCGTCGGGCGTTTATCTGTCCGATGACAGAAGAATTGCTTGCTTCCGGCAGGGCATCCTGAATGTTAGTTAAGTTCCATAGAACTAAAAAACGAAATCTTGGGAGACTACTTATGTACGGGCGGATTGCGCTTGTCTCTGTGAACGGTGATCCTTCAGCGGTCATCGGTGCGGAGGAAGCGGGGGGGCAAAACGTCTATGTTCGTGAGGTTGGCCGCCACCTGGCTTCCCTGGGATATGAAGTAGACATGTTCACCAGGCGAATCGATAAGACGCAGCCGGAGATCGTCGAGGAAGCGCCCAACTGTCGCACCATTCGGCTCGCGGCTGGTCCTCTCGAATTTGTTCGGCGCGACGACCTGCATACTTACATTCCACACTTTATCGAGAGCCTGACACCCTACGTCAAGCGGCGCGGTTATACGGCCATACACACTCACTACTGGCATTCGGGCATCGTCGGGCTGGCGATGGGCGACCGGTTCGGCGTGCCTGTGGTGCATACTTACCACTCCCTGGGTGCGATCAAGTACATGAACGTCGCCGAAGTACCGCCCTCCGCCCAGTTGCGCCTCTCAGGCGAGCGCCGGATTCTCGAACAGGCCGATCGGGTGGTTGCCACCAGCCCCCAAGAGGCGGAGCACATGCGCAGCTACGTCTCCCACAAGGGGCTCATCGATATCATTCCCTGCGGCGTCGATGTCTCGCACTTCAGCCGCGTCGATCGCGCCCAGGCCCGCCAGGAATTGGGCTTTGACGAAAATGAAAAGGTCGTCCTCTACGTCGGTCGCTTCGACAAAAGAAAAGGGATCGAGACGCTGGTCCGGGCCGTTGCCCAGATGAGCGAGCCGGTGCGCCTGGTGATTGGCGGCGGCTACACTTCCGATCGCGGCGACGGCCAGGAGTTCGAGCGCATCCGCAGCATCGTCGATGAAGTTGGCATCGCCGATCGCACGCGCTTTGCCGGACGCATCGACCAGGCGGATCTACCGGCCTACTACACGGCGGCGGATGTCTGCGTTGTACCCAGCCACTACGAGCCTTTTGGCCTGGTGGCGATCGAGGCGATGGCCTGCGGTACGCCGGTAGTGGCGAGCGCCGTCGGCGGTCTTTGCTACAGCGTCGTCGATGGCCAGACCGGCCTGCTGGTGCCGCCCCACGATGCGGATCGTTTTGCGGCTGCTATTGGCCGGATAATCGCCAACCCGAACCTGCGCAGCGAACTGTCCAGGGCGAGTGTCCAGCGCATCCACAGCCACTTCACCTGGGCTGGGGTGAGCCGCCGCCTGGGCCGCCTCTTCGAGCATCTTGCCGCCCGCAAGCTCAAGGTGCGCGCCGCTTCCCAGTCGGTGGCCTAGACGATGGCCACGGGCAAGTGGCTCATCGTCACCGACCTGGACGATACTCTGGTCGGTCCCTGTCCAGAAGATCGAGAAGCGCTAAGACAGCTCAACCGCCACCTGCAGCCGCCGGAGATTGTGTTGGTCTACGCCACTGGCCGCTCTCCCGCCTCGGCCCAGGCTCTGATTGCCGAGGCGGGGCTGCTGGCTCCGGCGGCCCTGATTAGCGGTGTCGGCACGGCCATCTCCTACGAGCAGTCGCCCGAGCAAGCGGATCAAGATTGGTGGCAGCGGCTCAAGGTGAACTGGGACATGGCGCTCATCGATAAGATAGCCCTGGGCCACGCCGACTCCCTCATCCCCCAACCCGCTGGCGAGCAAAACCCCTTCAAGCGCAGCTTCTTTCTTGCTCCTGAGCAGGCAAAGACCGTGATCTCTACACTGCGCGCTCAGCTTGCCGCTGCCGGCATCGAAGCGCAGATCGTCTACTCGAGCGACCGCGATCTCGACATTCTGCCCATCGGTGCGGGCAAAGGCCAGGCCGTGCGCCACCTGCAGGAGCGCTGGGGCTTTACCGCTTCGACCACTGTCGTCTGCGGCGACTCAGGAAACGATCAGGGACTGTTTGAAACCGGCAGCCTGGGAATTGCAGTAGGCAATGCCCGCGCTGAACTGGTGCGCTGGCTCGACATCAACGAACATCTGCCCATCTACCGCGCCAGACAACGCTGTGCAGCAGGGCTTTTAGAGGGATTGCAGCACTGGCAGGTACTTTAGCCTTGCAGCTCTTTTATTCGGGCAAACATTCAGTGCTAAAGTAGGAGCCAGGTTGTCTATTTGCCATGCAGATTCGCGTCATTAATAAGCACTATGAACCTGTTGCTGGCGAATACATCGGCAGACCATCAGTCCTTGGTAACCCTTTCGTCCTCGGCCAGGACGGTAATCGCCAGGAAGTGATCGAAAAGTACAGGCGCTGGCTCTGGCAAAAGCTCAAACAAGGCGGCCCAGTCCTCGATGAGTTGTGCCGCTTGCAGCAGTTGGCCTATCAGCGTGAACTTGTCCTCGTCTGTTGGTGCAAGCGGCCTGACAGGGAAGTTGCCTGCCACGGTGATGTGCTCAAGCAGGCCATCGAATGGCTCGATCGCCGCGAACGGGGAGTGAGCGAACCGGGTGTGCAGGCACAGTTACCCAATGCAGTTGCCCAACAGCTCTCCTTGCTGGAACTGTAAATTCATGTCCACCGTCTATACAATTGGCTTCACAAAGCGATCGGCGGCGAGCTTTTTTAACACTCTCCGTTCAATTGGGATCAAGCGCCTGCTCGATGTTCGGCTCAGTAACACCTCACAATTAGCTGCCTTTGCTAAGAAGGACGATCTCGCTTTTTTTCTCGAGGCTATTTGCAAGGCAGAGTACAGGCACGAACCTTTGCTGGCTCCGACTGCTCAGATGCTCACTGCCTACAGGAGCGGCAAATGTAACTGGGAGGACTATCAACGGCGATTTCTTGCGTTGATGCACCAGCGTCAGGTGGAGAAGCGAATAGATCCAACGGTTTTTGATCTGCCCACAGTTTTACTGTGTAGCGAGTTCACAGCGGAGCACTGCCATCGACGTCTGGCACTGGAGTATCTGCAGCAGTGCTGGGAATCTCTCTTGATTAAACATCTTTAGGGTATGCTTTTGTCAACCCTTTGGAGTGTTTGAATGCCTCGCTTTGAGATTCTCTGCCTGGCAAACTCGCGCAAATACCAGGCTCGCTGCATCGCAGGTCTGCGCTACGACCGCCAGGGTTGGCTACGACCGATCGGGACTGCAGAAAAAGGGGCGCTTACTGTCGAGGAGTGCAGTTATCCCGATGGAAGCGAGCCCAAAATTCTCGATCGCATCAGCGTCGAATTGATAGATGTCTGCCCCGAGTGGCACCAACCCGAAAACTGGACCGCTGTAGCGGGTTCTTTTCGCTGTGTGAGTTCCCCCGATGGCAAAGTACGCCTTGATCGATTGCAGAGGCGTCTGGAGCCTGGACCAGAACTGCTGGGTAGCCAGACCAATCACATTGAGCAGGCGCATTTTTCTGCTGCAAATCCTGCACAGTCCTCCTTAGCATTGGTGTTACCTGAGCAAATCTTCTGGTACTGGAAATTGACAGGCAAAGGAAAACGTCAGGTGCGCGTGCGCTTTCGCCTGGCTCAGGCTCGATACGATCTGGCCGTGACAGATCCTGCCTGGGAGGAGCGGTGCTCAGTGATTGAAGAACCAGACACTCTCTACACCAACGAGGACATCGGGTACTGTCCAGATGCAAACAGCCGATTACTGTTCACGGTCAGCCTTGGGCAGCCGTACAACGGCCATTATTACAAACTGGTAGCGGCTGTCTTTGCGGTACCCGTATAAATTCATCGGCTTCTATCCGATTGACCTTCAATCACCGCCTGCACATCTTCGGGCAGCGAGGAGAGCAACTCGTAGCCAGTTTCTTTTTCAATCTGGTCTACGCTGACTCGAAAGCGCCGCCAGCTACTTTGCTTGATGCCTGCCTGGTTTGGCATCAGCACAGCGATCACCCGCGTATTTTTGTTTATACCCGCCAGTCCCAATCCTGGCCGATCGAGCACGACGATTACCTTCCAGCTGCTCGCTGGAACGCTCACCCGTCCGCCGATCGTGCCCTGGGTACCGGCGACGCCGGCGACGATATATAGTTCTTTGCCTTCACTGGCCAGGGTACGCGAGTAGCTTTCCAGTTTTTCCCACGGTCCCCGGTTGAGGTCCGGTGCCTGGGGAATCATGTTCGTCATCAAAAACGTCGCAGAGTTGTCCTGGATGCTGCGGGTGCGATCGGCGGAGGGGCACTGGTGACCCCGGTCGTAGCCGCTGCCGGTGTAGTCGGACGGGGCAATGCGCCCGTAGCCGGGGGGCAGGCTCCTATCGGGGCGAAAGTCGTTCTGGCGGTCGCTCGTTCCCAGCCAGGAGCGGTTGAGCTGCCAGCTTACCCAGTTGGGAATGCCCTTCGTCGCGTTGTAGGAGAGGGCGTACTGGGGTTTAAGCATCAGATAGTTGTTGACGTTTCGCACTTCAGCCGTCGCTCCGCTCGGGTTACCCAAAAGCAGATGAACGCTCGGAGGTGGAGGAGGAACTGCTCGCTTACGTCCAAAAAGGAGCCAGAGGACAACAGCAACGAGCGCGACCAGGACGAATAGCAACAGTAGATTGCGGAAAGAGACGCGGGTCAACGGCTGGATACACGAAACAGGCCCATCACAGTCTACTGAAAGCGAGCCCAACCGGCCTGGAGGCTGGTCAGCTTTCCAAGGGGGGAAGGACTGCTTGCAGGGCTCAAGATCTAAAAATGTGTTTACGTAACCATGCTAAGGGTAGGCTATCCAGCTCGTCCAGATTTGCCACTCGCGCAGAGGGAACACTGCTTGCCTTCAAGACAAACAGAGTATAAAAAGGTTGTAAGAAGTTTTACCGCGACAGGTTGGCATGTCTAAGATAGTGAACACGGGTGTAAAGCTGGACGAGACACTGCATAACCGTTTGAAGCAGCTGGGGGTGCTGAAAGCGCGCACGCCACACTGGTTGATGCGAACGGCGATCGAAGAGTATGTGGAACGGGAAGAAGCTTACGAGCGTGAAAAACAAGAGGATGTAGAACGCTGGCAACGTTACCAGACTCTCAACCATGCTATTCCCCATGAGCAAGTCAGCGCATGGCTAGGAAGTATCGGTACCGGTAATGAGCAGCCGTGCCCCAAATAGCCCTGAACTGTCAAACCGGGGTGAAAGGTTGATTTTTCGTGGCCTGAAACGCCGTGCCTTCGTTAATAACTCTCAAAATGACAGATCAGGGATAGTCTGGTTGCCTGAGGCGGTCGAGGACACCGGACGCTTGATCAATTTTCTACAGGAGAAGAATCCGGAAGCAGCTGTACGCGCTGCGCAGGCTCTGCAAAAAGGCACAAACACTCTCAGCACTTTTCCAGAGCTTGGCCACTCGATGAACGATGGCACAGAGCGAAGGGAGTTCTTCATTCCGTTTGGCGCAGGAAGCTATGTCCTGCGTTACATCATTAGTGAGCAGACGCTCGTCATTGTCCGCGTCTGGCACAGTCGCGAAAACCGTAAATAATCTGGTCTTCGCGCTATAAATCAAATCGGTTGCAGACAGGCTTCGGTGACGGCGAGGACCGAGGCAGCGAGAGCGTCGAGGTCGTAGCCACCTTCGAGGCCGAAGAGCACCCGGCGGGTGTAGTTCAGGCACTGGCGGGCAAACTCGCCGTAGTCGCTCGCTTGTAGGCACATCTCAGCCAGCGGATCGGCGCTGTGGGCGTCGAAACCGGCGCTCACGATCAACAGTTGCGCCTCGAAGCGCTCCAGAAAGGGCCAGATCTGTTTTGTAAAGGCCCGCTGGTAGGTACTGCGATCAGAGCCGGCAGGAAGCGGTACGTTGAGCACGTTGCCGGAGCCGCCCGTTTCGCCCGTGTGGCCGGTGCCGGGATACTGGGGCGACTGGTGCAGCGAGACGTAGGCAAGGCGCGGTTCGGACCAGCACAGTTGCTGGGTGCCGTTGCCGTGGTGAACGTCCCAGTCGAGGACGGCGACCCGTTCGAGGTGGTGGACGCGCAGGGCGTAGTGGGCAGCGAGGGCGGCGTTGGAGAACAAGCAAAAACCCATCGCCCGGTCGCGCTCGGCGTGGTGGCCAGGCGGGCGGGCCAGAACCCAGGCCGGTTCGTTATTCGATAGAACTGCATCGACGCCATCGAGCCAGCCTCCGGCGGCAAGCAGAGCCACATCAAAACTGAGCGGGCTCACGATCGTGTCGGGGTCGAGGGCACCGCCGCCCTTTTTTGAAGCTGCCTCGACTGTCTTGATAAGGGAAGCGTCGTGGATCCAGCCCAGTTGCTCAGGGCTGGCGGCGCGGGGCTCGCGCCAGATCAGGCGCGACGAAAAAGGGGCCGCGCGCAGGTGCTCGACGACGGCAACGAGGCGCTCGGGCCGCTCCGGGTGCCAGGGGCCAGTGTCGTGTTCGAGGAAGCGCTCGGTATAGATGACGGGGAGAGTATTCAAGGCCAGCTCTCAGTTTGCCCCCATCCTACTGCCGCTCCAGTTCCAGTGTTCCTTCCGGCACGATGCCCAGGGGATTGGGCGGCGCAAAGCGCCAGTGCTGGCGGAAGTGATTGAGAAAATTCTGGCCCACCAGACCGTCGAGGCCCGTCTGATCCAGTAGCGGCGTCGCGAGCACGACCGCCTGCACGTTTGCCAGTGAAACCGGACCCAGGCTCAAACCCGGCAGGGTGACGAGCTGACCGCCCTGGCTGCCGCCAAAGCCCAGCAGATTGACTGTCCGCGATGGGGTGGTATCCAAAGCGAGCTGGCGGGCCAGATTTTTGGAGAGGAGGCTCACACCCGCCCCCGTATCGAGGGCAAAGCGAAAGGGACCGGCACCGGCGATCGTGACGGCGGCGGTGAGCAGCCCCGACTGGCCCGTAAGCGGGATCGCTCCTGCCGGAGGGGCACTCGGCCTGAGCAGCCGCAGTTCGGGTATGCGCGGGTCGATCACCATGTCGAAGGCGCTGATCGCGTTGAGGCCCAGGATTCCGGCTTTTTGACCGGGGATGTAAGCCAGGGGCAGACTGACCGCCATCAACTGCTGCAGGCGGGCAGTGCCGACGCCGAGCACCGGCAGATAATAGGCCGATGCCTCCACCCGGCCTGAGCGGCGCGAATGGCCGATCACCCCCTGGCTGAAGACTTCGCCGGGAATCGGGACAGGGGAACTGGGCAGGCGCAGTTGCCGGGCCAGAGCAGCCGAGATAATCGTGCTGTCCGCTCCGGTGTCGAGCAGAAAATCCTGTTTGCGACCGGCAATGGTCACCGCCACCGTGTAGACGCCGGTGGACTGGCTACGAAGCAACAATTTCCCGAGCGGTACGGTCGCTTCGCCTTCGCCGCTGCGCACAGGAAGCCTGACGCCGCTGGTCTGCAGAACGGCCAGGGTGCGCTCGTTGGCGTCGATGCGGCGCGCTCCCCGCTCGTCGAGGACGACGACGTTAAAAAAACACTGCTGGGAGGCGGCGCTCAGCGCTTCGCTCTTAGCCCGCTGCAGGTTGGGCAATTTTTTGACCAGGCACTGCTGGATCTGGGCAAAAAGCGCTGCGCCCAGATCGCTCTGCGCCCGTACCGGCGAATGGACACCGGCTAACGCGAACAAGACAGCCAGCAAACGGGGACAACGGGGGATTTTGTACCACATTGCCCCAGTTTACTGGAGCGGAGATTATGGGGTAGGCGACGGGGCCGGGGTCGTCTCGGTCGGGGCGGGGGTGGTCGGCGTCACCGTCGTCGAACGGGTGAAGCCACCGTCGGGGTTCTTGGTGACCGTCGTATCGATGGTGCCAGAATTGCCCTTCGGGCCGGTCACGGAGCTGTCGCGGGTGAAGCCGCCTTCCGGATTGCGGGTGAGGGTCGAATCGACCGTCGTCGTCTTGCCGTTCGGGCCGGTGATCGTCTTGTCTTTAGTAAAACTGCCGTCGGTGTTTTTGGTCACCGAGGAGTCCACCGTCGTCGTCTTGCCGTTCGGGCCCGTAAAGGTAGTGTCTTTGGTGTAGCCTGTGCCCTTGGTGTAGTCGGTCGTCGTCGTCTTGGTGCCGACGTTCTGACCGGCGCTGTTGGTGATCGTCGAGGTGCTCGTGCGGTCGAAGCCGTTGCCGTTGGAGGTGGTATTGGCGCTGCGGTTGACATCGTAGGTGTTGCCGCCGGGGCCAGTCACCGTACCGGTGGTCGTCCGGTTCACGCCCTCGCCCGGCGTGTAGCTGCGCGTCGTCGTGCCGTTGACGTCAAAGGTGTTGCCGCGCGGACCGGTGGCACTGCCGTCGGTGGTGCGGGTGATGCCTTCACCGGGGGTGTAGCTGCGGGTCGTCGTGCCGTTGAAGTTGCTGATGCCGCGCTGGCCAAAACCACCGCGATTGAAGCCTGCGCCGCCACGAAAACCTCCGCCGAAGCCGCCTCTACGGAACTGGGCCAGTGAGGGGTAGGCGGAAGCGACGACAAATACAAGAGCGAGCCCGAGAGGGAAAGCTTTGCGCATAAATCCTCTGCCTCCTGTGCGATACGCCTTTTTGGACTGGTCCGACCGGTTGCAGGTTCAGCTCTCCCCAAATTGGACGAAACCTCAGCTGCTTCTCGGCTCAAGATAGAGGCGCAGCAGGGCTTCGACGCGCCCGAGGGCTCCTTCGCCCAGCTTGGCCGCCTGCAGCGCCTGGTTAAAATCGTCCCCCAGCCGGGTGCGGAGCACGACGAGTAAACTTGCCGGCTGTCGCCAGTCGATTGAGCCCACCCGATCGAGGGTGAGCATCGCGATCGCCGCCTGGCCCACGGCGAGCAGGGGCCGATCGAGGTTGACGAGCGCCTCGGCCAGGGCGGCTCTGGCTGTTCCTTCCCACCAGAGATCCCCCAGGCCGCTCGCCAGCTGAAGGCTCTGCTCCAACAGCGGCAGCGCCTCCTCCGCCCGGTTCAAAAATAGCTGCAGCGCTCCGAGACCGGTGAGGGCGACCATCTCGGCGGGCCGCTCCTTTGCCTGGCGGCTCGCTTCCAGTCCCTGCTGCAGGTACGCTGCGGCCAGCTCGTAGCGCTCGGGGTCGAGCACCTCCTCGAACTGCAGCGCCAGACTGTAGGCGTTGCCGAGGTTGGCAAGGGCGTGGGCCTGGCCCGTCCGATCGCCCACCTGGCGGGCGTAGACCAGCGCCCGCTCGAACAGTTCGCTCGCCGCCGCAAACTCGCGCAACCGCAGCTGGGTGCTGCCCTGGTTAATTAAGTTGGCCACCCGCACGCGCGGGTCGCTCTCGCCCTCTAGAGCTTCGAGCGCCTCGCGGTGCAGCGCCAGCGAGCGCGGATAATCGCCCAGCAACCGGGCGGTGTAACCCAGCAAATTGAGCAGCTTCGCCTTTTCGATGGGCGTCGAGCCGAGGCGCAGCGGTTCGCCCATGTAGGTGAGGGCCGCCCGCAGGTACGGCCCGTCGAAGATGGCCAATAGCCCGCCGTAAAGGGGAAAGTACGGCTGGGAGGCAAAGGCGCGCAGGATCTGCAGGGCGTTTTGAAAGCTCGCCTCCGAGAGGGCGGACTGGCGGACCAGGGCCTGGGCAAAGTCGGCCCAAAAGATTGCAAAGGTGAGAAAGGTCGAAGCGAGGACGGCGACGCGGGAGGTGGCAGGCAGGTTCGGATAGCGCTGCTCGAAGGAGCGGACCAGATGGCGCTCGATGCGCCGCAGCAGAACCGTCAATTCAATCCAGCCCAGCGCGTCGAGCGATTCAGCCGCCAGAAAGTCCCTGGCGCTTTCGCCCCGGTCGAGGGCCTCTAGAAGCGTGCGGGCCGTACCAACAGGCAAAAGCGCCGCCCAACTGCCCCAGGGGCCAGTGCGGGTAAAACCGAGGGTGCTGTTGCCGGTGTAGAGCCAGTCGAGCAGATTTGCCTCGATCCGCAAGTAGACCGCCAGGCTCTGGCGCAGGCTCACGGCCAGCTCGACTGGCAGCCCTTCTCGCTTCTCAAGCAGGGCGGCGACTTTTTGCCACTCGTCGTCAGAAAGAGCGAGCCTGCCGTTCGGGTCCATGCCGTTCACCAGCAAAGCGGGCCACTCCTCCGTCCCGGCACTGGCCAGTTCGCGAATGAACTGCCTGAGCTGCAACTCGCGCTCGTTGGCCGACTGCAACTCCCGCCAGACACGGGCGATGAGCCTGAGCGTGCGCGCTGCACTCGATTCGCTCGGGGTCGTCGCCACAAGCCGCTCCAGAAAAATCTCGAACTCGGGAGCCATCTCGAAGAGGACCGGCTTGAGCAGATGGGCGATCGCCGCCGGCGAGCGGGCCGTGCGCGCCTGGGCAATGATGCGCTCAAAGTGTTCGTCTGACATCGGACTTCCTGCCGGGCATCGTTCATCCTATCGCCTGCAGGGGGCAGGTGACGGACGGGCCGCCCCTGGTACAATCAAGTGTAAATCTTTGTAAAGAAAGGGACCGGAATGCTCGCCGACCTCAAGCCGACTTCGACCGTAGAAAGCTTCTGGCAGTGGCGCGCTCACCGCATCTGCTACTGGCAGGCGGGACCGGGGGATACTGACGAGGCTCCGGTGGTTCTGCTGCACGGCTTCGGGGGCTGCGTCGGGCACTGGCGCAAGAATATTGGCGAGCTGGCTACAGGGCGGCGGGTCTACGCCCTCGACTGGCTGGGCTTTGGCGCTTCTGACAAGCCGGATGTGCGCTACAGCATCGATCTGTGGCAGGAACAGTTGATCGATTTTTGCGAGCAGGTGGTGGGCACACCGGCGGTCCTGGTCGGCAATTCGATCGGGGCGCTGGTGGCCCTCAGCACAACCGCCCATCGGCCCGAGCGCGTCGCGGCGACGGCCCTGCTCAACTGCGCCGGTGGGCTTACCCACCGCCCTGAAGAACTGCCGTTGCTGGTGCGGCCCATCATGGGAGCGATGCAGGTGGTGCTGCGCATTCCTGGCCTGGCGGAACGTTTCTTTGACTACGCCCGCTCAAAGCACAACATCCGCAACACGCTCCGCCAGGTCTACGGCAACGGCGAGGCGGTGAGCGACGAACTGGTGGAGATGCTCTACCGGCCCTCCACCGATCCCGGAGCGGCAAAGGTCTTTGTCTCGGTACTCACCGCCGAGGCCGGTCCCACCCCCGAGGAACTGCTGCCGCTGGTGCGCACGCCGCTCCTCATTCTCTGGGGCGAAAAAGACCCCTGGACGCCCATCGCCCGTGGCCGCACCTTCAGCGACTACGCTCCCCAGGCGCGCTTTGTCGCCCTGCCGGGGCTGGGCCACTGCCCCCACGACGAGGACGCGCTGCGGGTAAACGCGATCTTGAAGGAGTGGCTGGCGAGCATCGACTCTGGGGCCCTACGGGGCGAGTAGCGCCTCGGCCTCGCCGCGCACGGGCGGCAGGGATGGCAGGACAGCCGCTGAATCGACCTGGGGCGTCTGGAGGAGCACCTGGATGAGCGGGTAGCTCTGGAGCATCTCGCGGATCACCTGCTTGACGGTGCGCTCCAGTAACTGGCGAATCGCCATCCAGTCGTACTGCTCCGGCTCGCCCGCCTCCCCTGGCAGCCGAAATTCACCGAAGCGCTCCTGGGCACGCACCAGGGCGGTGCGGATCACATCTTCGAGGTTGCGCGTCTCAGCGGAGCGGGCGACGGCCTTGACGGCGATCTGGGGCCGGGCGGCAAAGGTGGCCTGGGGCGTGAGGGCAATGGCGACGGCGACAAAGCCATCTTCTGCCAGGCGCTGGCGCTCCTTGAGCACGTTGTCGTTGACCATCGAAGAGCGACTGGCATCGACCAGATCGATCCCGGCTGGAATCTTATCGACGATCCGGATCGCTTCGGGAGTGAGGCCGACCACATCGCCGTTCTCGGTAAGGACGATATTTTCAGCCGGCACCCCCATCTCCCGGGCAGTCTGGGCGTGGCGGCGGATCATCCGGTACTCGCCGTGGCAGGGGAAGAAAAAGCGGGGCCGGGTGAGGGCCAGCATCAGCTTTTGATCTTCGATCGCCCCGTGGCCGCTCACGTGAATACCGCGCTCCTTGCCGTAGATCACGTTCGCTCCGAGCTGCATCAGCCGATCGACGACGCGCACGACGCTTATCGTGTTGCCGGGGATCGGGTTGGCCGAGAAGATCACCGTGTCGCCGGTCTTGATCTTGACCTGGCGGTGCTCGCCCTTGGAGATGCGGGTGAGGGCTGACATCGGCTCACCCTGGGAGCCGGTGGTGAGCACCAGCACCTGCTCAGGAGGCAGGCCGTTCGTCACCGGCACCGGCTGGAGCAGCGATTCGGGAAAGTCGGCAAGCAGACCCAGGGATTTGGCCTTGGCGATCATGTTGAGCATCGAGTGGCCGACGACGCTCACAGTTCTGCCGGTCTTTTGAGCGATCTCAAGCAGCATGTTGATGCGGTGGACCGACGAGGCGAAGGTGGTGACGATCACCCGGCCCGGCGCTTCTTTGATGTAGCGCTCAAGATTCGGGTAGACCGAGCGCTCGGAGGGCGTAAAACCCGGTACCTCGGCGTTGGTCGAGTCGCTGATTAAACACAGCACGCCCTTCTCGCCGTGCTCGGCGAGCTTTTGATAGTCGAACTTGCGGCCATCCACCGGCGTGTGGTCGAACTTGAAGTCGCCGGTGTGGATCACGACGCCCACCGGGGTGTGGATGGCGAGGGTATACGAATCGGCGATCGAGTGGGTGTTCTGCAGGTACTCGACTAAAAAGTACTTGCCGACGCGCACGGTGCTGCGGGGACCGACGCTGACAAGTTCGGTGCGGTTTAAGAGTTCCGCTTCTTTGAGCTTGTCACCGAGGAGCGCCAGGGCCAGGCGCGGTCCGTAGATCACCGGGATGCGCAGGCGCTGGAGGTGATAAGGGATGCCGCCGATGTGGTCCTCGTGGCCGTGGGTGACGACCATGCCCATCACCTTGTCCTGGTTTTCGATGAGCCAGTCGATGTTGGGCAGCACGAGATTGACGCCGTGCATCTCCTCGGTCGGAAACGAGAGACCACCGTCGAGGAGCATGATCTCGTCGTTGTACTGAAAGATCCAGGTGTTCTTGCCAATTTCGCCCAGACCGCCCAGGGGAATGATCTTCAGGGGAGAGGTTGTGTGTGTGTTCAAGTTTTCAGCCATGAGGCATCCTGTAGAGTTGTGTAGAGATTTGCGAAGACCGTTGTGCCTAATCGAGCAGTTGCAACTGGCGCAACAGAGTTTCTAGTCGTTCGCGCAGCGAGTCGCTGCCGGTGGTCAAAGGCAGACGTAGAGCCGAGACATCCCAGCCGCGCAAAGAAAGGGCGAGTTTGACCGGGATCGGATTGGTGTCCCAAAAAAGACCGCGAAACAGAGGAAAAAGCTGCAGGTGCGTGCGGACCGCTTCGGCGGTGCGGCCCTCTTCAAAGGCGCGGATCATCCGTTGGATGGCTTCACCGGCGATGTGGGAGGCGATGCTGACCACGCCGGTGGCACCGACGGCGAGCATCGGCAGCGTCAGCGAGTCGTCGCCGCTGTAGATGACAAAGTCGAGCGGGGTGCGCAGGCGGACCTCGCTCACCTGATCGAGCGAACCGCTCGCCTCTTTGATGGCGACGATATTATCGACGGCGGCCAGGCGGGCGACGGTCTCGGGGGCGAGGTTGACGCCGGTGCGGCCAGGAATGTTGTAGAGGATGACCGGCAATTCGGTCGCGGCGGCGATGGCCCTGAAGTGGGCGTAAAGCCCTTCTTGATTGGGCTTGTTGTAGTAGGGGCAGACCTGCAGTGAGCCGTCGAGGCCGAGGCTCGCCGCCTTGCGCGTCGCGTCGATCGCCTCGTGGGTCGAGTTGGAGCCGGTGCCGGCGACGACCTTGCCCCGGCCCGCCACCGCCTGCTGGACGACTTTAAAGAGTTCGTACTCTTCTTGCCAGCTTAAAGTCGGCGACTCGCCGGTGGTGCCGCAGACGACGAGGGTATCGCTGCCGTGGGTGACCAGATAATCGGCCAGTTTTTCGGTGAGGGCGTAGTTGACGTTGCCTTCGCCGTCGAAGGGGGTGATCATCGCCGTCAGAACCCTGCCAAAGCTCACAGCCCACCTCCTGCGAGCGCTTCGGCGATCTGTACGGCGTTGAGGGCCGCTCCCTTGCGCAGCTGATCGCCGCTCAACCAGAGATCGAGGGCGTGGTCGCAGGAGAGATCCTGGCGGATGCGGCCCACCAGCACCGGGTCTTTGCCGCTCGCCTCGATGGGCATCGGGAAGTGGTTGCGCTGCCAGTCTTCGACCAGGTGGACGCCGGGCGCTGCGCTTAAAGCCGCAAGCGCCTCCTCGAGCGCAAAAGGTTCAGCAAATTCGATGTTGACCGCCTCGGAGTGGGCGCGCAGCACCGGTACCCGCACGCAGGTGACGGCAATGCGCAAAGTATCGTCGTGGAAGATGCGCCGCGTCTCGTAGATGAGCTTGCGCTCTTCGGCGCAGTAGTGGTCCGCGCCGATCGCCGAGTCGTGGGGGAAAAGATTGAAGGCGATCGGATGGGGAAAGACTTCGCAGGTGAACTCTTCGTCCGCGAGAATCTGGCGCGACTGGCGCAACAGTTCGCTCATGCCCGCCGCCCCCGCTCCGGAGGCCGCCTGGTAGGTCGAGACGACCACCCGCCGGATCGCATGGCGGCGGTGCAGGGGCCAGAGGGCCACCACCAGCAAGATCGTCGAGCAGTTGGGATTGGCGACGATCCCGGCGTGGTGCTTGAGGTCGGCCAGATTGACCTCAGGAACGACCAGGGGCACATCCGGGTCGAGGCGAAAGGCGCTGGAATTGTCGATGAAGACCGCCCCCGCCTCGACGATCGTCCGGGCATACTGGCGCGAAAGGTCCGCTTCGGTTGCCCCAAGCACGATGTCAATGTCTTTGATCGCCCCTGGCGTCAGCGGCTCCACCGGCACCGCTTCGCCTGCGAACGCAATCTGCCTGCCGACGGAGCGCTCGGAGGCAAGCAGTTTGAGACTGGCGAGGGGAAAGCGGCGTTGCTCCAGCAGATGAACCATCTCGGTGCCGACTGCCCCGGTAGCCCCGAGAACAGCGACACGATATGTGTCAGTCAATCGTCCTCCTTAGCGGGTGTGTTCGTAAGATTTTCCAAAAAATGATCTGTATACCTGGGCGGTTTATCTTTTGTTTCATAAGCTTACTCCTATTCTAAGCGCGTCGGCCCGCGACTCGCCAGCCGGGTTCTTACTCGGAGGCTGCCATCGCGTCGAGGCGTCGCTTTAAAGTCTCGTCGAGCAACGCCAGCAATTCGTCGATGCTCTGGGCCCCTTTTTTGAGAATCTGCTCGGTCTGCTGGGCAAGCAGGGTCCGGCGCTGCTCGTCGGTGAGGTCCATCGCACTCAGGATGATCACCGGCAGGTGCTTGCCCCCCGGCAGGCTTCTGAGGCGGCTGAGCACCTCGAAGCCATCCATCTGGGGCATCATCAGATCGAGGATGACCAGCTGGGGAACGTGATTTTCGAGGTAGTCGAGGGCTTCGGGACCGGAGGCGGCGAGTACTACCCGGTAGCCCTCGTCGCGCAAGCAGGCGGCCAGGTACTCGCGGTTGTCGGCGATGTCATCGACCACCAGGATCGCTTCGCCCTCCGGCTGCACGCGGCGGCTTCTAAGAACCGCCAGCAGGCTCTCCTGGCCGACGGGCCGGGTGAGAAAGTCCGCAAGTCCCAGCGGAATCGCCAGGCCCTGCTCGCCCACGACGCTCTGCAGCAAGATTGGCGTGCTCATCGTCGCCGGGTCGGTGCGCAGCTCGAAGAGCACCTTCCACAGATCCATACTCGGTAGAGCCGGATCGAGGACGATCGCGTCGGGTTGCTCGATGCGGGCGATCTGAATCCCTTCGATGCTGTCGGGAGCAAACAACAGCCGATAGGGCCGCTCGGCGAGGCGGGTGGCAATCAGTTGCTGCACCTGCAGGTCGTCCTCGATGATCAGCACCTTGGGCGGGCTGGTTCTGGGCGGGCGCGATGCCGCTGGGGGCGGTCCATCCGGCAGGCGGACGGTGAAAGTGCTGCCTTCGCCGACAACGCTTGCCAGTTCGATCTGACCGCCCATCAAGTTGACTAGGCGCTTGCAGATGGCAAGTCCCAGTCCGGTGCCCGCCTGGCGCACCGCCGCCCCTTCGAGGCGGCTGAATTCGTCGAAGACCTTGCCCTGCTGCTCAGCGGCGATGCCGATACCGGTGTCGCGCACGACGATCTCGAAGTGGCGGTCCGGCAGTTCGCGGACCCGGACACTGACCTCGCCCCGCTCGGTGTACTTGAAGGCGTTGCTGAGCAGGTTGGTGACGATCGTGCGCAGTTGCTGGGGATCGGTGCGCACCGCCTGCAGGCTGGGGGAGACGGCGATCGCTACTTTGAGGTTCTTTTGTACCGCCAGGCTTTCGAGGGAGGCGTAGATTTCGCGAATAAAAGCTTCGAGAGCAACCGGCTGGTACTGCAGTTCGATCTTGCCCGCCTTGATCTTGGCCAGATCCAGAATGTCGTTGACCAGCCGCAGTTGAATCCGGCCATTTTGATAGATGCGCTCCAGCTGCAGCATCAGTTGCGGCTGGTCTTTGAGCAGGCTGTTGCGCATCAAAAGTTGCGAGAAGCCGAGGATGGCGTTAAGGGGCGTGCGCAACTCGTGGCTCATCGAGGCGAGAAAAGCGTTCTTTTGACGGTCGGCTTCGAGCAACTCGCGATTTTGTTCTTCGATCTGCAGGCGCTGCTGCTCGATTTCTTCGTTGACCGCCTCCAGTTCGTTGCGCTGCATCTCCAGCTCTTCGTTGGTAATCTTGAGCGTCGAATTGAGCTCTTCCAGCTCCCGCGCCTGCTCGGCAAGGCGGGCTTCGCGCTCGCGCTCGACGGTGACATCGCGAAAGACCGTGACGACACCGTAAACCACACCCCGCTCGTCTTTGAGTGGCGAGGCGCTCACCGACACCAGAAGCGGCGTCATCCCCGCCACCCGCAGCATCAGATCGGAGCGGATCGTCGAACCGAAGCGGACCGCCCGCTGGACAGGCAACTCCTCGGCTGTGAGTTTCTCGCCCCCGGCGCTCAGCAACTCGATGCGCTTTTGCCAGCCACTATCGATCGGCTCGTCGGGCTTGAGGCCCAGAATGCGGCGACCAGCCGGGTTGATCACAAGCGGGTCGCCGGTTGAATCGGTGATCGCAACACCGTCGGACATCTGCTCAAAGGTCGCTGCCAGCCGGGCACGGGTCTCCTCGATCGCCCGCACGCTGCGGCTGTTGAGCAGGGCAATCGCCAGGCGGCCCGCAACGCTCCCCAGCAAATTGCGCGCCTGGGGTGTGAGGGGATCGAGGCCGGCAAGAAAAAGCACACCCACCAGCTGCTGGTTGCTGATGAGCGGCCACGCTGACAGGCTGCGCAGGGGCAGAGCACCCGCCGGTGTATTGAGTGCCAGTGGTTCCTCGCTGCCAGGCCGCTCGACGAACACCGGCTCGCGCCTGGAAGCGGCAAGGCCAATCATTCCCTCGCCCGGCTGCAGGCGCAAAGCGGGACTGTCGAGGCCACGCCCCACCTGCAGCACCAGTTGCCCGTCCTCGACAAGGTAGAGCGCGCCCAATTGCGAGTCGGTCAGCTCGCCCAGACCGGCGAGCAACCGCTCACCCAATCGCCCCAGTTCGATCTCTTCGACCAGGATCAAGTCGAGCTGTCTGAGGCCATCGAGGATGTCGCGCTCGCGCAGCGCCAGATTTTGTCTACCCAGCCGTTCGGCCATCTGGTTGAAGGTGCCCGCCAGCACAGCCAGTTCGTCTTTGCCTTGCAGCGCCTCCGCCGGGACGCGAGCAGCAAAGTTGCCCTCGCCCAGAGCCAGGGCCGTCTGCTCCAGCGCCGCCAGCGGTTCGCGCAGCTCGCGGGTAAGCCGCCAGGCAACCGTCCCGCCCACCACACCGGCAATTGCCAGAAGCCCGAAGCTCAACAGTTCGATGCGCCCCTGCCGCTCGCCAATCTGCGCCTCGATGCGCTGAAAAAGAATAGTGTTTTGCTGCTGGAGGCTTGCGACGGCTGAGCGCACGCGGTCAAACCGCAGCTTGCCCTGGCGATTGCGCACCGCGTCGAGCGCCGATTCTGCCTGGCCCTGACGGACCGGCTCCAGAATATTGGAGCGGACATAATCGTACCAGTCCTCCGCCGCCTGCTCGACCGCATCGAGGCGCATGAGCAGCTGCTTGCGCATCGCCTCGTCGTCGAAGCGGGTCGTAAGCGGCACAATCAGTTGCCGCGTCGATTCGAGAGAATGCAGGTACTCAGCCCGCCCTTCGTAAAAGGGTCTGAGAAAAACTTCATCGCGGGCAATCACATAACCGCGTATTCCTGTCTCCTGGTTGGTCATGCCCTCGAGAATCGAACCAAGCTGAATACTCAGCTCTCGGCTCTGGCGGTAGGACTGCTTGAGATCGCCGATTTGAGAAACAATCAACAACTGGCCAATCCCGGAGACGATCAAAACGATACCGAGCAGAATGCCGAGGGTAATCAGCAACCGCCTGACGATCGAGGTCTGCTTGCCCGTTTTGCTTCGAGACAACACTTAGAGAACTCGCGGGATAACGTCTCTCACTAAATTTCTACCTTCCGGTAGATGCAACGAGAAACAGGGTGCAACCCCAGGCTCTGGGGACGAGCAATCCATTCAGAACGCCCTATAAATAGTATGCCCCCAATTGGCAGCGATTGGCTGAGGCGGCGGAGCAGACGGACCTGGGCGGTGCCGTTGAGATAGATAAGCAGGTTGCGGCACAAAATCAGATCCCAGCGCCCGTGAATGGTGCGCCGAAACAGATCCTCGCAGCGAAAGGTGGCTGTCTGTCTGAGGCGTTCATCGAGGCAAAAGCGGCCCTGATCGAGCCAGCGCATGTAGGGCAGCAAAGACGACGAGAGCGGTTCGTTGCGGCTGATTAGATATTCTGCTTTCTGGGCCTGGTCGATTGCCTCCTTGCTGCAATCGCTTCCCAGCAGATGACTGCCCTCCAGACGCCCAATCCGATCGAGGCAAATGGCAAGGGAATACAGTTCCTGACCACCGGCGCAGCCCACCGACCACGCCCGCAGGGGAGCGCTACCTGTCTTGAGATCGGTTTCAAGAGCCTGCCAGCAGACCGGATCGCGAAAGAAGCTGCTGACAGAAATGGTCAGGCTCTGCAACAAGCGCTCCAGGTTCTGGGGATGCTTTTGTAAAAACTGCCGATAATCGCTCCAGCGCTCAAAACCTGCCACCTCGCGCCGGATCGCAAGGCGGCGCTCCAACTGGTGCAATTTGAAGGCAAATAGATCGACGGGGGAGATACCGGCCAACCAGTAGACAAAGCACTCCCAATCTCGATCGCTGAAGTCCGCGTCCTGCCGGCCACTGTCTGCGCTGACAAGCGTTATCACTACAATTCTCCTTAAACTCGTTTCCTCACCCATCCTTAAATTAATGTTAACGGAAGGGCTGACGGCTGCCTACCCCGGCTGTCCTGATCCGCTGTGGTACGATGCGGCCAGCATTGGGGCAAAGAAGGCGAGGATGAAACAGCGTACCGTCCGGCGCGGTGGAGACAATTGACGTGAGCGCCCCCTGGTGGCCTTTTCTGGTGCTCGTTCCAGCGGCTGGGCTGTACTTCTACTTCAAGCTCACCGTCAAAGACCTCGCCTCGGGCGAGAACTGGCTGGCCCTGGTCAAAGATGGATTGGCCTCGGGCAGTGCCTTCGTGCTTGTGGGTGTGACTTTTTTCTTTGCCTACCGGGAGGGTCTGGGGCACTGGCTGGGGCTGATTCTCGTTCTCTGGAGCCTCACCTACTGGGCCTCAGCTTTGATCAGCTACCAGAATCTGCAGACGATTCGAGGCGGCGGGCGGGTCGATTCGCCCTTCAAGCGCCGTGCCCAGGCAACAACGCGCACCAACCGGCAACAGCGCCGCACCGGTGGCAGACGCCGTCCGTAGCGATCTTCTATGATCGAGCTGACAAAGTTTTTTTATCTATATGGTCACTCCCTTGCTCGGCCAGGACGCCGAAGCTCTCAGGCTCTGGGTCGAATCCGAGGGCCAGCCCGCCTACCGGGCCCAGCAACTGCACCGCTGGCTCTATCAGCGCGGCCTGCGCTCGCTCATGGAGGTAACCGACTGGCCAAAGCCGTGGCGCGAAAAGCTCCAGGACGTGCCGGTGGGCCGCTCGCACCTTTTGCGCGAGAGCATCGCCCCCGACGGCACGATCAAGTTTTTACTGGTTGCCGCCGACAACGAGGCGATCGAGACCGTCGGCATTCCGGGGCCGGGGCGGCTCACCGTCTGCGTCTCCTCCCAGGTAGGCTGCCCGATGGCCTGCTGCTTCTGTGCCACGGGCAAATCTGGCTTCGCCCGCGACCTGGGCGTTCACGAGATCGTCGATCAGGTGCTCACCGTCCAGGAGCGCTTCGAGCAACGGGTGAGCCACGTCGTCTTTATGGGCATGGGAGAACCCCTTTTGAATCTGGATGCAGTCGTGCGCTCACTCACGGTACTCAACCGCGACATCGGCATCGGCCAGCGCCAGATGACGATCTCGACGGTCGGCGTGCCGGGCAGGATCGCTGAACTGGCGACTTATAAGCTTCAAGCCACCCTGGCAGTCAGCCTGCACGCCCCCAATCAAGAGCTGCGCGCCCAGCTCATCCCCACCGCCCGGCGCTATCCGCTCGACCAGTTGATTGCCGACTGCCGCAACTACGTCCAGAGTACCGGCAGACGATTGAGCTTTGAGTACACGCTGCTTTCTGGTGTCAACGACGAGCTGAAGCACGCCCGGCAACTGGCCGGTCTGTTGCGCGGCTTTCAGGCCCACGTCAATCTCATCCCCTACAACCCGATCGAAGGCGGTGAATTTGCGCGTCCCGACAATGAGCGGGTGCAGCGCTTTGCCCAGGAACTCGCCCGCCACAAACTTGTCGCCAGCGTGCGCCGCACCCGAGGGCTGGAGGAGTCGGCTGCCTGCGGCCAGCTGCGACGGCAGCAGGTTCCGTGAGCGGCGGGCCGAAGGAGCCACCCGCCCGTCAGCGGCCTGCCAGGTCGTAGGTGAAGTACAGCAACAAGTCGTGGTCGAACTGGTCCGCCCTGGGAGCAGGGCGGTTGTTGAAGTTGCCCTGGTAGCCGATTTCGACGCTGAGTTCGGGGGTGAGCTTGTGGATGATCGAGGCGATGACCCGGTTCTGCTCGTAGCCGCCCACCGGCGCATTGCGGGGGGTATTGAGGTTCCAGAACAACTCGTCGCTGAGGTTCGCCAGCCACCGCCGCTCGGCGTCGAGGGGATGCTGAAACTGCAGGCGGTAGCGCACCCTGAGCGAGACGTCCGACGCCCCTTCGAACCAGCGCTCCTCCACCCGGATCCGCTGGCCGATACTGAGCCGCTCCACCGGGAAAGTATAGATGTAATCCTGAAATAACCGGGTCTCCACCTGGATGTCGTTGCCCTGGGTGGGCCAGGTGAAGAAGTGAGCCCACCCCAGGTTCACCGAGAAGCGGTCGCTTACCCCCAGGGTGACGAAGGGACGCACCAGGAACTGCCGCTCCTCCCGCGAACCGTTGCGCAGGCGGTTTTCCACCTCCACTCCCCAGCGGTGGGGCGTTCCTGCGAAGCGCCCCCGCAACCCAAAGCGCGTCCAGGTCTGAAAGTCCTCCACCAGCCCCGGCTGGACCTGGGCCTGCGCCGGCAGTGCCGCCAGAGCCACCCCAACCATCGTCAACCACAGCCACCGCATACACCGCATCTCCCCAGGAATACCGGCGTTGAGTGTAGGAGAGGGAGCGGTCCCAGGATTGTAGCTGCGCGAACACATGAGAGAAATCTCATGCTTCTCGAAACCCTCCCGGCAACTGTCGGCCCTGGCTCTACGAACGGGGTGGTGCTCAGCCGCGAAAGAGGACGCTCAAGAGAACAAAAAGCGCGATCACCAGGGCGAAGGTGAGGGCAAAGTGCTTGAGGGAGGTGCCCCGCTTGCGCACCATGTTGCGCATCGCCAGCTTGACGTAGCCGGGAGCGGGTTGTTCGGGTGGGGTTGCCGGTTGCGATTCGGTGGACATGGCCTTGTTGCTGTTTGCCCTGAAAGAAGCGAGGGTTTTTAATAGACTCGCAAACCCTACGCTTCCAAGGTAGTTCATGCTCGAATCGGGAACAATGCTGGAGCGCTACGCTCCCGGCGACTACTACGACGAGATGTTTGGCGAACCGGGCCGACCGCGCGAGCACTACCGGGTGCTGGCCGAATCGCTGGAGCGCTTTGGAGCGGAGGAGTTAGAAAATCGTGCCCGCCTGGCGCGCATCGCCTTTCTCAATCGCGGCATCACCTTCGCTGTCTACGGCTCCGACGAAGGCACCGAGAAAATTTTTCCCTTCGATCTCATCCCGCGCATTATTCCAAATAGCGAATGGCAGGTGCTGGAGCGCGGTCTCAAGCAGCGGCTCTACGCCCTCAACCTGTTTTTAAAAGACCTCTACAACGATCAGAAGATCCTCCGCGACAAGGTGGTGCCCCGGCACCTCGTCGAGAGCGCCAGCCAGTTTCGGCCCCAGTTTATGGGCATGAAGGTGCCCAGGGACGCCTACGTTCAAATTTGTGGCACCGACTTGATCCGCGACCGCAACGGCGAGTACCGCGTGCTCGAAGACAACCTGCGTGTACCCTCCGGCGTCTCCTACGTGCTCGAAAATCGCCGGATCATGAAGCAGGTCTTTCCGCTCATCTTCGCCAACCACCCGGTCCAGCCAGTGCTCGACTATCCGCTGCGCCTGCTGCAGACCCTGCGGGGCGTCTCTCCCCGCCCGGACCCGACCGTGGCCGTGCTCACCCCCGGCGTCTACAACTCGGCCTACTTCGAGCACGCCTTTCTCGCCCTGCAGATGGGGGTAGAACTGGTGGAGGGCCGGGATCTGGTGGTCGAAAACGACCGCGTCTTTGCCAAAACCATCGAAGGATTGCAACCGATCGATGTGCTCTACCGCCGCATCGACGACGACTTTCTCGATCCGGAGGTCTTTCGCAAAGATTCGGTTCTGGGCGTACCGGGCCTGATGCGCGCCTACCGGGCCGGTAACGTCGTACTTGCCAATACCGTCGGCACCGGCGTCGCCGACGATAAGGTGATTTACAAGTTCGTGCCCGAGATCATCCGCTACTACCTGGGCGAAGACGCCATCCTCAAAAACGTCGATACCTATCTGGCCGAGGAGCCCTCCGAGTGCGCCTTCATCCTCGAACACATAGAGGAACTGGTGGTCAAGGAGGCCGACAACTCCGGCGGCTACGGAATGCTCATCGGTCCAAAGGCCACCCAGGCCGAAGTGGCAGAATTCCGCGACCGCGTGCGCGCCAACCCGCGCAATTACCTGGCCCAGCCGGTAGTCAAGTTCTCCCGCCACCCCACCTATTCAGAAGAAACCCACGGCCTCTACGGCTGCCACATCGATTTGCGGCCCTACATTCTCAATAGCGGCGAGGACGTCTGGGTACTGCCCGGCGGCCTCACCCGCGTCGCCCTCCGTCCCGGCTCCCTCGTCGTCAATTCCAGCCAGGGTGGCGGTTCCAAAGATACCTGGGTACTTGGAGAGTGATTGGAGGCTATAACAGAGGTGAATGTCGTGGTATTTAAGATGGAAAAAAGTGATGTAATTGCCCAAAGGCAACCGGACATTATTGTCTACGATCCCGAAGAAAACGAAGTTCTTGTAGTTGAAGTGCGCTTGAAAATTCCTCAGGATATTCTTGCACTCAAGCGAGGAATCGAGCATTACATTAGAAGCGCTCGGTACACAAACAGGGCAGCAGCGCCGTTTGCAATGCTTATAGATACCAAGGTTGTTCAAGTTATGAAATGGCAGACAGACAACCTTTCAGAGCCGATCCTGGAACTAAATTCCGATGAAATTTTTAGTTACTATGATTCGGATTTCGGAAGTAAGAGAATATTTGAATATTACCTTACAGCCCTAGCTGAAAGCTGGTTGAGAGACTTTTCATTTCACTGGAAACATCAACAACCGCCCAAAGAAGAGGAGCTGTCCAAAATTGGGTTGCTTCCCTTGCTTGAAAACTCTTGGGCGAAGTCAATAGAAGACAAATGAGATGTACACTTTATATCGAGACAAATTTTTTAATGTCGATAGCGACTGGAAGGGATAGTGCTTCTAAGGAACTTCTCGGGGAAATACCAACCGATTTGAAAGTCGCAATTCCATCTGTATGCTGCATGGAGAGCTTGTCGGCGTTTGAAGACGAGAAAAAGAGGTCAAACAAGTTCAGAGGCACTCTAGATAATCAAATAGCTCAGCTAAGTCGAGACCTCTCATCTAAGTAGGCGGAGGTTGAAATACAGCATATGATACAAGTGCTGCCTCTGCCAACTAACCATGCCCTATCATCGCATCTACCTGACACCCCAGGAAGAAGACGACCTCCAAAAACTCAGCGACGACCTCACCGTTCCTCAGCGTGTACGCCAACGTGCTCAAACCGTACGGCTGAGTATGCATGGCATGACTGCACCTCAAATTGCTGCCTACCTCGGTTGTGCCCCATCTACAGTGCGCACTACCTTCCGCCGTTGGTGGGACCACGGCCTGCAGGGATTGTTCGAGGCTAAGGGTCGTGGTGCCAGACCGAAACTCGCAGCGGAAGACTTTGAGTTTCTCAGACAACAGATGCAGCAACACCCAAAAGCCTACAATGCGAGACACTTGGCTACTCTGCTTCAGCAGCGGGGGGTGCAAGTGCATCCAGACTATCTCAGGCAGGTTCTCAAAAAAAAAGATTCAGTTGGCAAAGAATAAGGCACAGCATTGTCAAACGCCAAAACCCAGAGCATAAGCAGAGCAAATCGAACGACCTGGAAACTCTAAAACTGGCTGAGCAAGAAGGTTTGGTGCATATCAAATATCTTGACGAGTCGGGTTTTAGCCTACCAAGTGTGATTGGCTATACCTGGGCAGAAGTCGGTAAGCAAAAACGGATCGAGCAGCCAAATCGTCGAGGCAAACGCATCAGTGTGCTTGGGATATATGCTCCGGGAGAAGCCTTCAACTATGGTGTGAGTTTGGGAAGCATAAAAAACGATGTGTATATCGAGTTAATGGATTGGGAAGCGAAAAGAGCCGCCGAAAGACTGGCAGAGACTGGTCAAATAACAGTGATAGTGCAAGATAATTATTCAGTGCATAAACATTGGCGGGTGAAAGAGCGATGGCCAGTATGGGAGAGGCAAGGGTTGTACGTGTTCTTTCTGCCAGTATGTTGCCCAGAGATGAATCGCATAGAGGAGGAATGGCACCAGGTAAAAGCTCACCATATGAAGTGTCGTAGCTTCGAGATGGAGTATGAACTTGCGGAAGCAGTGATTGAGGCCATAGATGAGCGATATCTGGGCAAGGGGTTGCAGTGTGAACGTTATCTGTTTAATTGACTCCGTCTACTTAGTAATGCGGAGGCTCTACTTGCTCAATTACAGCAGGCAAGACAGTTTACTGAGAAACTCCTGAACGACACTCAACTTCGTCTATTTGATGCACTTGAAAGTATTGCTTACTCTGTCGAGATTATTCATCTAGAGTCCTTGCCTCTCATTCAAAGCTTGAAGTCCCTGAGTATGCAAGAGCCAATTATAAAAGATCCGACGGACAATCTTATTTTGCATACTATTACTGCCCACGCCATCCGAAATGGCTCTGGAGCAAAAGCTTTTGTAAGTGGAAATACGAAAGACTTTGGCTCTCAGGATGTTAAAAACTTTTTAAGCGCTAATGGAAATATCCAATATTTTGCTGAAGTTAGCAATTTTCTTGGCTGGTACAACGCTGGCTGCCCTGGAAGTAAGTAGATGAAGGGCTATGTTCCGGAATGACTTGAAAGACGCACACGGGCGATGCCATTTTCGGCGGTCGTACCCAGATAGAGAAAGGGCGGAGCCGGTAGGACGGTGCTCAAATGGTTGAGGCGGCCAGTCGGATCTTGCAGGCTCTCGCGGATCTGGCCCTGGGCGTCGAGGCGCAGTACGAGGCCGTAGCCTTTTTCGTTGCCGCGCACCCAACTCGCGGGCAGTTTGGCCAGGAGATTTTTGAGGGCAGGCTGGGGAGCGAGGTTGTCGATGTTGGCGTTGCGCGGTTCGCTAATCGCCAGCCAGTAACCGGTGCGGTCGCGAGAGAGCCCTGCGGGAAAGCCCGGCAGGTTCTGGATGAAAGCGTCGCTCGTTCCTGCTTTTGGACCGGCAAGCCAGTAGCGGATGATCTGGTAGTGCGTCGCCTCGCTTATCAGCACTGCACGTTCGTCCAGGCTAAGAACAGTCCCAGCAGGAAAGGCAAGATGTTCGAGCAAGACCCGCACGGTGTTTGTCCTCGGATCGTAGACAAGTAAGCGCCCGGAGGGCCGGGCTTCTAAAAGTTCCAGATACGGATCGAAGCTGGGGGGATGGTCGCTCTGCTCGCAAAAATAGATGCGGCCATCGCGGGCAATCGCGAGGCTGCTGACCCGATTGAGGGAGCGATTCCCGGCGCGGTCGGTGAGGATCTGTACGTTGCTGGAAGGATCGATAGCCAGCAATCCCCGGCGCGCATCGGCGACGATCAATCTTCCCTGTCTATCGAAAGCGAGGCCCAGGGGCTGCCCTCCAGTTCGGGCAAAAGGTTCGATGCGTTTGTGATCGTTTGCTTCGACGACGATCCGGTAGATCTGCCCGTCTGCGGTGCCGCTGTAGAGTTGTCCCTGGGCATCGACGGCGAGCGCGGCTGGAGCCGGGAAGTTGCCGATGAGGTCCGCGCCCATCAGGCGGCCATTTTGAGCGAGGGGACCGACGTTTGCCGGTCTGGGCGGCGGGTTCCAGGCCAGTGACCGAATTGGGGAAGGGGCAAGCCAGAGATAGCCGCCCGCCACAGCCAGGCCCAGGGCCAGTAAAGCGATGAGCCATCCCCAGGGAAGCCGTGACTTCGAGCGCTGTCTGCGGCGCAACTTAGGAGGCGGGGATGACACGAATTCCTTACCTTGCTTGCGGTAGCCAGGATCGTAGCTTGAATAGAGGCCATCCTTCGCCGTCCAGTCTTCCAGGGCTGGACTTGCCCCTGCGGTAGACTGGGAAAGCTTTTAAGAGACTTTCATGGCTACGTTTTTGCTCGAAATCGGCACCGAAGAGTTGCCCGCCAGTTTCGTTCCCTCAGCTCTCACTCAACTGAGGAGCCTGGTGGACAGGGCACTCGCAGAAGCCGGACTGACAGCAGAACACCTCAGTACTTATGGCACGCCCCGGCGACTGGCGGTGCGGGTGGACGGTTTGCCCGCGTTCCAGCCCGACCGCGAAGAAGAATTAAAAGGGCCGCCTGCGCGGGTCGCCTTTGGTGCAGACGGGCAGCCGACACCCCAGGGCGAGGGTTTTGCCCGCAAGGCCGGGGTGGCGATAGAAGCGCTGCAGGTGCGTCCTACCGAAAAGGGCGATGTCGTCTTCGCCGTGCGCAAGGTAGCGGGAAGGCCGACGGCAGCAGTGCTCGCCGAGCAGATTCCCGGCTGGATCGGCAGCATCGAAGGACCACGGCTGATGCGCTGGAGCGATGGGGATCTGCGCTTCTCGCGGCCAATCCGCTGGCTGGTGGCTTTGTTAGACGAAGAAGTGCTACCGGCCCAGATCGAAGGGGTGCCAGCGGGACGCACCAGCTACGGGCATCGGGTGCTCCACCCGGCGGGCAGGGTCGAGATTGAGGCGGCCACCGATTATCCAGCGGTACTGGAGGCTGCCTATGTCCTGGCCGATCCGGTGGAGCGCCGCTCAGAAATCGTCAAGCAGCTCGATAGAAAAGCCCGCGAACTAGGGGCAGTAGTGGAGGTACCGGAGGACTTGCTAGCGGAAGTGGTTCATCTGGTGGAGTGGCCGACGGCGGTGGTGGGTGCCTTCGAGGAGGAATTTTTGAACCTGCCGGTGGCGGTGATCAAGACCGAGATGATCGCCCATCAGCGCTACTTTCCACTGCACAAGCCGCAAGATCCTGAAGCCCTTTTGCCGCGCTTTATCACGATCAGCAACGGCGATCCGCGCTACGCAGAACTGATCAGCAAGGGCAATGGCCGGGTGATTCGCGCCCGCCTCGCCGACGGTCGCTTCTTCTTTGAGGAGGATCGCAAGCGACCGCTCGAAGCATTTTTGGGCAAGCTGGAGGCGGTAACTTTTCAAGAAAACCTCGGCTCGGTGGGAGACCGCGTCCGCCGCGTCGAGACAATCGCCGACTGGCTGTGTGGCCATCTCGGGCTCGATGGCGAGCAGAGTGCATTGGTAGCCCGCACCGCCCACCTGTGCAAGGCGGATCTGGCAACCCAGATGGTCTACGAATTTCCAGAACTGCAGGGGCTCATCGGTCGCGACTACGCCCGCCTCGACGGCGAGGATCCGCTCGTGAGCGCAGGAATTGCCGAGCACTACCAGCCGCGCAACATCGACGACGAGCTGCCCAAAACCCTCACCGGCAGGGTAGTGGGGTTGGCGGACCGCTTCGAGTTGCTGGTGGGCATCTTTGGCCTGGGCCTGCTTCCTACCGGTTCTTCGGACCCCTTTGCCCTCAGGCGGGCGGCGCTCACGGTCGTGCGCGTCGGCTGGGACACGGGCTTTGAGCTGGATCTGGTCCAGGCGCTGGAAGTGACAATTGCCCTTTTTGAGGGCAAGCACCTGTTACAGCAACCGCCTGCTCTGGTGCTCGATCAGTTGACCGACTGGTTTGCCCAGCGCCTGCACGGCCTGCTCGTCGATCAGGGCGGCCTCGATTACGATCTGGTCCTCGCCGTTTTGGGCAACAACGATCCGGCTTATACCCGGCGGGCTCTCGTCAACCTGCGTGCCCTGCGCCTGCGCCTCGATGCCCTACTTGCTGCCCGCGAGGACGGCAAGCTCGCCCAGATCTACGAGACGGCGGTGCGCGTCGCCCGCCTGGCAGACAAATTCAAGTTCAGCGACCTCAGCCTCGATCGCTTCGATCTGACCCTCGTCGCTCACCCAGCTGAACAGGCGCTGCAGTGTACAACTGAGGAATTCGCCCGGCTATGTGAGGTGGCAGAAAAACAAGAGGACTACACCGCGATCCTGGCCGCCCTCACCCGCCTCACTCCGGTAGTCAGTCAGTTTTTTGACGATGTTCTGGTCATGGTTCCCGACGAAAAGTTGCGCACCAATCGCCTGTTGCTGCTGGCAGTCATCCATAACAACGTCCGGCGCTTCTTCGACGTCCTGCAGATTGTCTTGCCGGGAGGATAATGAGTCTATCCAGAGAGTGGGCTATGGGCGAAGAATCCACAATCGAGGTCCGCTTTTTGCCCGACGATGTAACGGTCACTGCCCGTAGCGGCGAACTGCTGCTCGACTGTGCTACCCGCGCCGGGATCAAGATTCCGACCGGCTGCTTGATGGGCTCCTGCCACGCCTGCGAAGTCGAGATCGCTGGCCAGGGGCCGGTCTGCTCCTGTATCACCGCCCTGCGCTGCGAACAGGACATAACCGTACATATCTATAGCGATCCGCTCTGGTAGTCAGCGAGACATCGAGATTCGCCTGAACAATCGCAAACTGGGCCATAGCATACTATAGAATCACTCTGCACCGAGGCTGGATGGGGTTGAAAGATGAATGCTGCGAAAATTCTTGTTGTCGATGACGAACTGAGCATCCGGACGCTGGTGAGGCGGACGCTGGAGCAGGAGGGTCACCGAGTCGAGACCGCCGAGAACGGCGAGAAGGCTCTGCGCCTGTTTGAATCGTTTGTGCCTGAATTGGTGGTGCTCGATGTGATGCTGCCCGACATCAAAGGCTACGAACTGTGTCGGCGGCTGCGCAGCCAATCGAACGTCTATATCCTGATGCTAACGGCCTGCGACGAAGAATCTGACAAGATCCAGGGTTTTACCCAGGGTGCGGACGATTACCTGACCAAACCGTTCAGTGTCAAAGAACTGGCGTTTCGGGTCTCAGCTATTCTCAAGCGCCAGCGCACCGTCGGCGGTACGGGCGGTGTCGTGCTGCGCTACCCCCACATCCAGCTCGATCCGGTGCGCCGAGAAGTTCACATTGGCCGCGATCCTGTCGATCTGACCGCCCTCGAATTCGATCTGCTCTATCTGCTGGCGCGCGATCCGGGCCGGGTCTGGCGGCGGGGCGATCTTATCCGCGAAGTCTGGGGCTACAGCTATGTCGGCGACGAGCGGGTGGTCGATGTGCATATTGGCCAGATTCGCAAAAAACTCGGCAACGACGCCGCCGATGAGCCCCTGTTCGTCAAGACTGTGCGCGGCGTCGGCTATAAATTCGAGGACATCGGCGCTCAAGAGTCGCAGTTTGCCTCCTGAAGACGTAGGATTTTAGCGTTTGGTAGCCGCTTATACCTGAATTGTCGGCATACCCTGTTTATTGTGAGGGACATGCCCGATAGCGACGTTTCCTTCCCTACCAGTGAGGCTGCATGGCTCGAAAGCGCAATCGCTCGTTGAACCGCGTCGAAGTCAATTGCCCATTTTGTACAAGCCGTCTCTGGCGCGGCTGTGGTCAAAAGCATTTTATTTTTTCCAGTAACGCCGAGCAGACCCGCGAATTAACCGGGCTGACGCGCAAAAAGGCGGTCCTGCTGCACAGTCACACCGCCACCTGGGTCGATCGCAGCCGCTGGATCGAATCGTTTTTCTGTACCGACCACGGCCAGGTCTGGATCATCTGCACCCGCAACAGCGACGGCCAGGTGACAGGTGAAACCGCTCCTCCCCGGCTGTGGCAGCAGACGACCGGCACCCTCGATCCGAGCCGGCCCAACCCTTCGGTCAGCGAATTCACCTACCGCATGAGCCGCCGCACGAGCGTGCAGAGTCGTTCTGACTAGGCTTGTCACAGCCTGAGACCGGGCCAACAATAGAAGGGAGCACCCATCTGCGCCCTGTCATGGATTTTTCTGCTGAGCTTGATCTGCTGATTCGAGCCCGCTATCCACTGCTGTACCTTGTCTCAAGTGAGGAGGAGCGGGCTGAGCAGGCAATTGCCCGCGTCAGTGCCCGCGCCCTTTTTTGCTGGGATTTTGTCGAAGGCTACCAAACCGAGGGGACCGACGCCGGTTACGCCCGCTCCAACCCGCTGCAGGCGCTCGAATTTATCGAAAAAGCCCGCCCCGATGTCCAGGCGATCTTTGTACTGCGCGACTTTCACCGCTTTCTCGAAGATATTGCGATTGGACGCAAGCTGCGCAATCTGGCCCGCCGTCTGCGCTCTGAGCCAAAGACTGTGATCATCCTTGCTCCCCGGCTCGCCGTCCCGCCGGATCTGGCGGAGGAGATCACGGTGCTTGAATTTCCGCTGCCCGCTGCAGCGGAAATCGACCGCGAGATCGAGCAGTTGCTGGGCAATCGCACCACCCTCAAAGGCTTCGCCCGGGAGGAGCTGGTCAAGACCTGCCAGGGATTGTCGCTTAACCGGGTGCGCCAGGCGCTGGCAAAAGCGATTGCTCGCTCCGGTTCGCTCGAAAGCGCCGATCTCGAACTGATCCTCGAAGAAAAAAAGCAAAAGATCCGTCAGACCCAGATTCTGGAGTTTTATCCGGCCACCGACGCGATTGCCGACATCGGTGGCCTCGACCAGCTCAAAGAATGGCTCCTCCGGCGCGGGGCAGCCTTCAGCGAACAGGCCCGCCGCTACGGCCTGCCGCACCCGCGTGGGCTTTTGCTGGTGGGTGTCCAGGGCACCGGCAAATCCCTCACCGCCCGCGCCATCGCCCACCACTGGCACCTGCCGCTTCTGCGGCTCGACGTGGGCCGGCTGTTTGCCGGCCTGGTGGGTGAGTCGGAGGCGCGCACCCGGCAGATGATCCAGCTGGCCGAAGCCCTCGCTCCCTGCGTGCTCTTTGCCGACGAAATCGACAAAACCTTCGGCGGCCAGCTGGCCGGAGGCGACAGTGGCACCGCCAGCCGCGTCTTTGCCACCTTTTTGACCTGGATGGCCGAGAAGACCTCCCCCGTCTTCGTCGTCGCCACCGCCAACGACGTGCATCGCCTGCCGCCGGAGCTGTTGCGCAAGGGCCGCTTCGACGAGGTGTTCTTTGTCAACCTGCCCACCCAGATTGAAAGGCAGGAAATCTTTGCTGTCCATCTGGGCAAGCTCCGGCCCCACAACCTGCGCGCCTACAATATTGAGCGGCTCGCCTACGAGACTCCCGACTTCAGCGGCGCTGAAATCGAGCAGGTGATTATCGAGGCGATGCACACGGGTTTTGCCCAGCACCGGGACTTTACGACCGATGACATCCTGCAGGCCGTCGCTCAGATTGTGCCCCTGGCACGCACCGCCGCTGAGACGATCGAAGCGCTGCAGCAGTGGGCGGCTGCCGGTAAGGCGCGTATGGCTTCCCGCCAACCGGGGATTTTCAGTTCCCTGCAGCGTCGGTTAGAGTCGTCAGAGGAGTAGCAATACTCACACGGGGATCACGTCCGGCCTATGCTCCGTTTCACTCGCGCCATCGACGCCGAAATTTACCTGAGCCGGGCCGCCCGTCAGATCCGCAGGGGCCAGTGGCGGGCCGCTGCCGCCTCTTACCGCGAGGCGCTGGGCTACGAGCCCGACAACCTCGAAGCGCTCGTCAACGCGGGCCTCGTCTACTCGCACCTTAAAGACTACCCGCAGGCGATGGCCTTTTACGACCGCGCCCTGGCCATCGCTCCTGCCCATCCCCTTGCCCTCTACAACCGCGCTCTGCTCCGCATCGAGGCCGCTGCGATCAAAGATGCCTTAGCCGACCTCGACGCCGCGATCGCTGCTAAGCCTACCTTTGCCCTTGCCCTGGGTAATCGGGCAGTGCTGCACTTTCGGGCTGGTCACACCGAGGAGGCGGTGGCCGACTACGACCGGGCCATCCGCCTGCAGCCCAACAACGCCCTGTTCTGGAGCAACCGCGCTGCCGCCCACCTCGCCCTCAATTGCCCCGAGCGGGCGATTGCCGACTGCGACCAGGCACTGTACCTCGATTCTGGTTTGAGTGCCGCCTACAAAAATCGCGGCGATGCCCACCTCGCCCTGGGCAATAGTGCCAGGGCACTGGTCGATTTCAGCGCCGCTGTCGCCCTCGATCCCGACGACGGCGAAGCGTACCTGGGCCGGGCCCGGGCCCGCTTTGCCCTCCAAGAGACGACCCCTGGCCGCTACGACGCCTCGATCGCCGTCCGTATCTTCAGTGCCACCGGCGAGCAGGCCCGCGCCGAGGCCGCCCGCGCCCTGCTCGAAGAGCTGCCGCCCGCCTCGATGGCCTAGAACCAGTTCTATCAGGCTATTTGCGAAGAGACAGGCTAGATCCTCACCGTCTTTTACTGCGAAGAAGCCGTCGGCCTGGCAGCAGTGGCCGGCATCGCCCCCGGCGCGTAGACCCACTTTGCCCACTTCAAAGGCGAAAGTCCAAAATAGGAGCACTCCGTTGCAAAGGACGATGCGTCAAAATTTCAGCTCAGGCACGCCCTGGGAGCCGATCGTCGGCTACTCGCGGGCGGTGCGGATAGGTTCTCAGGTCTGGGTCTCGGGGACGACGGCCACCGATGGGTCGGGCACAGTCGTCGGTGTCGGCGACAGCTACGCCCAGACACGGCAGACACTTCAAAATATCGAGCGGGCGCTCCTCAAGGCAGGTAGCCGTCTAGAAGACGTGGTGCGCACCCGCATCTACGTGGTCGATATCGCTCAGTGGGAGGCGGTGGGCCGCGCCCACGGCGAGGTGTTTGGTCAGATCCGGCCCGCCTCGACGATGATCGAAGTGAGCCGCCTGGTCGATCCGCAGATGCTGGTGGAGATCGAGGCGGAAGCCTGGATCACGTCCGGGTAAAGCGGATGAGCGCCTCGCACTTTTGCCAGGCGGCCCCAGCTTCCAGACACTCCTGGGCCTGAGCGATGCCGCTCTGCCAGGTGGAGACCGCTCCGGCTGCCAACAGTCCAGCAGCGGCGTTGAGGACGACGACCGCCGCCTGGGCAGGGGTGCCTTTGCCCAGCAGCACCTCGCGGAGGATAGCGGCGTTCTCGGGTACGTCGCCGCCCACCAGTTCGGCGATGGAGGCGGGTTGCAACCCAAATTGCTCAGGATGGATGGTCGAGGCGGCGAGCACCCCTTCGAGGTTGCCGATGACGGTGGTGCTTCCCGAGAGGGAGCACTCGTCCAGCCCCGGCTCACCGTGGACGACTAAAAAGCGCTGCCGCTCCAGAAGGGCCAGCGCTTTTGCGATCGAGGGCACCAGGGCCGGGTGGTAGACCCCCAACACCTGGGCGGTGGGAGCGAGGGGATTGACGAGGGGACCGAGCAGATTAAAGAGCGTCCGGATGCCCAGTTCGCGGCGGATCGGGGCCATCGTCCGCAGGGCCGGATGCCAGCCGGGGGCAAATAAGAAGGTGATGCCGACTTCGTGGAGGGCGGCACCCACCCGGGCCGGATCGAGGCTGAGCTGGATGCCCAGGTATTCGAGCACATCGGCGGAGCCGACTCTGCCACTGGCGGAGCGCGCTCCGTGCTTGGCCACCGGCACGCCGCAGGCGGCACAGACAAAGGCAACGGCGGTCGAAATATTAAAAGTACTCAAGCCGTCGCCGCCGGTGCCGCAGGTGTCGAGCACGACGGGTAGACCAGTGGCGGGAGCGGTGTGGGCCGCCTGCTGCAAAATGCGGGCCATCGCCGCCAGTTCCTCGGCGGCAATCTGGATGGGGGAAAGAGCGGCCAGCAGCGCCCCTGAGAGCACCGGCGGCACACTTCCAGCCAGCCAGGCGGTCATCAATTCCTGGGCGGCCTGCTCCGAGAGCGCTTCGCCCTCCAGCCGCCGGGCCAACAGCGATTGCAACCGCCGCGCATCCATCGCTTCAGGGCCTCGGCGGCGTGAGGCGGGTGTTCACCTGGCCAGTGGCGCGCACGGTGTCGTGGGCCAGATCCGCAAATAGATCCGAACTGGTGATGCTCAGATCCTGTACCGGCTGCCAGTAGCGGCCATTGGTGGCCTGCAGGGTGTTCTGGCCGAGGGAGTAGGTGGCTGCACTCGCCTGCAGGCGGCGGGCGGGGCGGCCCAGGACCAGATCGACGCCGGTTTCGGCAATGAACAGGCGGCGGTCGATGTCCCAGATCACCCGATCGGCCTGCAGTTGGGCCGCGTTGGCGGGCTGCTCGGCGTAGACCCGGCCCGTGCTGTCGCTGCGGGCGATGACGCGGTTTTGATCGACCTCCCAGCTGATGGTCGGAGCCTTGAGGTTGGCCTGGCGGCCCAGGTCGTGGGCCAGCACGCCCCCCGAACCGGTGACGCGGTTGGGCATCAGGCTCCAGACCACTTTTGGAGCGTTCATCTCGATTTTTTGGACCTCTGAATCGGCCCGGATATTGCCGCTTAGCGTGTAGACCTGGGCCGCCAGATCGCCTGTCAGGGTCTGGCCGCGCGCCCGCACCTTGTTTTTAGGTTGAAACAGCTCGACCGGGCCAATCGCCGTGAGCAAGTTGCGATCCGGAAACCACTGGACGCGATCCGCATCGAGGGTGGTGGCGCGCACGGGCGAGACCGCCTTCACCCTGCCTTCCAGCAAGATTTCGCGCGCCGCAATGCGCACCTCGCCCCGAGGAGCCTGGATGTTGAGTACCTTGCGGCCATTTTGATAAAAGACGCCCTGAATCTGCTGAACGATGGCGGTGCTGCGGTCGCGGCTGTACTCGGCCCGCTCGGCTTTTAATTCCCAGAGGGGAGCGTTGCCGTCGCGGTTGGTCTCGGTGAGGACGATGTTGCGCAGCACCAGCGGACTCTCGCTCTGCAAAGAATTGTTTGCCTCGGGGTTGGGCGCTCCGCCGCAGGCTCCCAGAAGCAGACATCCACCGCCCACCAGCAGCCAGGAACCTGTCTTCATGGATTCACTTCGCGGTAGGCGGCGTAGACGCCCTGCACGTTGTACCAGTTTAGAAAAATGCGCGCCACCTCCAGCGCCAGCTGTGGCCTGCCCCGGTCGATAAGAAATTGCAAAAGCGGTGCCATCGTCTTTTCGTTGAGCAGACCGCCCAGCGACAACAGCCCCCAGAGCACCTGATGCAGCGGCGTCATCTGGATCATCATCCGCACATCCCAGCTGGGATGCTTGCGATAGAAGACTACGCCCATCCGGCCCCGCTCGTATTCTTTTTGAATTAAAGCGGGAATTTGCTTGAGGCTGAAGGGCGGATGCCAGTGGTAGCCCACCGCCTCGGGACACTTGATGAGCCGCAGGCCCAGTTTTTTAAGCCGCACCCCCAGTTCGAGATCTTCCCAGCCGTAGAGGCTGAAGGTTTCATCGAAGGGACCGGCGGCCTCCAGCCAGCGCCGGGCGATGGCGACGTTGCCGGTGGCAAAGTAGGCGGCAGAAAAATCGGTGATCTTATAAGGCTCCGATTCCGGATGGTCGAAGTTGCAGGTGTTGACCACCCGGCCATAGGTAAAGACCGCCTCGCCGGGATGGGCTTCGAGAATAGCGGCGTGGGAGGCGAGAAAAACCGGCGTCACCACCAGATCCGAATCGATGAAGATGATTGTATCGCCCCTGGCGGAGGTGATGCCCAGGTTGCGCGCTGCTGCCGGGCCACGGTGATCCTGACAGACCAGACGCAGGTGGGCAAAGCGCTCCGGTTGGCTCTGCAAAAATGCGATCGTGCCGTCGGTGGAACCGTCATCGACGACCACCACCTCGTAGCGGCCCTGCCAGCGCTGCGCTTCGAGAGCGTCGAGGCACTTGGTGAGGATGGGCAGGCGGTTGAAGGTGGGAATGACGATACTGATGAACACAGTCACCCTCATTACTTCGCCCATTTTGCCATCAACCGCCTGCGATGCCAAAGCGGGGCGGTTGCGGCTGCGGCTGCGCTACTCTAAATGAGGATGCTGGTACATGAAGAAAAATCGCCCCTATGCTCGCTTCGCCGATTTCCCGCTCCGCCCGCCGCTTTACGGTCTTACTGGCACAGATGGACAATCTTTTAGCAGAAAGGCTCGGCGAGCCCCTGCGCGGCCAGGGCTACCGCGTCAGCCTCAGCCCACAGATCGAAAAAGTCGAAAGCTGCCTGGCACTGCTGCACAGCGAGAACCCGGATGTGCTGATTCTGGCAGCCAGCTCAGGCGGGCTGGCACTCTGCCGCCAGCTGCGCCAATCCGGTTGTAGCCTGCCGGTGCTGCTCCTGAGCGACGGCGACGCCATCAGCGAGCGGGCGGCAGGTCTCGAAGTCGGGGCCGACGATTACATGGTGCCCCCCTACAGCGCCGAAGAACTGCTAGAGCGCGTCCAGTGCCAGCTCCGGCGCTTTCATAATCGGGGCGGCGGCCTATTGCGCCTTGCGGATCTGACGCTGAACACCGGCAGCCGCGAGGTGCGCCGGGCCGGTCGCTCGATCGAACTGACGGCCCGCGAGTACGACCTGCTGTTGTTTTTGCTCGAACGCGCCGGCGAAATCCTCAGCCGCGAGCAGATCCTCCAGGGCGTGTGGGGCGAACACTTCGACAGCGAATCGAACGTCGTCGAGGTTTACATCCGTTATCTGCGCCTCAAGATCGAACGGCCCGGCGAAAAAAAATTGATTCATACCGTGCGCAGCGTCGGTTACAGCCTCCACGATTAACCTGCGACACCCAAATTGGGTGTTCTTCATTACCTTGTCTTTACCTCGGGGGTTTACGGTGGTGGCACTCGCTACCGAAGCAATCGCCCTATGGCACACCGGGACGCCCACCAGGACTTTCGCCTGCTGCTTGAGGAACTGTACCGGGAAAGAACCCTCCGCTTTTTTAAAGCCGGACAGAGTATTCCCCTGCGCACCCAGGAAATCTGGATCGTCTATCGCGGTCTAGTCCAGATCTCGACGCTGCAACCGAGCGGCGACGAAGCCTTGCTGGGGCTGGTCGGCCCGCTGATGCCCCTGGGTCGATCGCTGACGCTGCTTGAACCTTATCAGGCTGTGGCGATCACCAACGTCGATCTGCTGCGGCTCACCACCGAAGAAATTCACGCGAGCCCCCGGCTGGCCCGCGAATTAAACGAACAGATGGCCCGCCGGCTCAGACAGGCGGAGGCGCTTCTGGCCCTCGCCGGCAAGCGGCTGGTGGTAGACCGGCTGCAGGGCTTTCTCTACCTGCTCGCCCACGAATTTGGTTATTCGACCGGCGACGGGGTGCGCATCGATGTGCGCCTCACCCACCAGCAATTTGCCAACGCCCTGGGCACCACCCGCGTCACCGTCACCCGCTTTTTGGGGCAGCTGCGCGATCAAGGTCTCATTCATATTGGCCGCGACCGCCGCATCTACCTGCGCCATCCCCAGCAACTGGCCGCCGCCAGTTGTTTTTAGTCCGCCCATAGCACGATTAAGATTCTGCTGATAGACTGGCGTCAGATAAGTAACTTTCTGTAAGGTTCGGGGTTGCGAGTTTGACCTCGTTCGCATTTGCAAGCACAACCTGCCCACTACTTGGAACAGGCGCACCCGGCACCTTATCGAAGGGTTCGTCAGGAATAACTGTATGGAACAAAGAAGAACGATTCGTCTGGAACCGACGCAGACCCCGAAGAGCCTGCTGCCCCGGTTGATGCGCGAGGATGCGCCCCTGCAGGCGAGCAATACGCTGGTTTTGATGTTTGGACCCCACCAGGCTGAGCTGTCGCCCAGTTCACGTCAGGGCGTGCGCTCCTGGATTCTCGCTCAAATTGCCCAAAACGGTCTGCCAAGCCTGGTGCGCTTTGGACGGCGCGACCGTCCGAGCGTGTACCGGCGCGACGAATTTGTCGTCTGGCTCACCCCTGAGGGCCAGGAAGCTTCGATCGCCTCGCTCGGTTAGGGCACGACCGCCGCTCGATGGCTTCAAAAGGTCTGGTTGCCTTCGACATCGACGGTGTGATCCGCGATGTCTCCGGTTCGTACCGCCGGGCGATCATGGACACTGTCGAGCACTTCGGCGGCTGTCGGCCAACGATGGGCCAGATCGATGACTTGAAGTCCGAAGGAATCTGGAACAACGACTGGCGCTGCTCCGAAGAGTTGCTGCGGCGGCAGAACGTCACTTTGCCCGATTACGAGCATCTGGTCGCCTACTTTCAAAGCCGCTATCTCGGGGAACCGCCCGGCAGCGGCTATATTGCCAGTGAGCCGTTGCTGGTCGAAGCGGAGCACTTTCTTGCTCTCGAAGTGGCGGGTTATGCCTGGGGTTTTTTTAGCGGCGCGGATCGCTACTCGGCCTTGCAGGTGCTGGAGAAACGCTTAAAGCTCGTCGCCCCGCCGCTGGTGGCGATGCACGAAGCGCCCGAAAAACCCGATCCGACGGGCCTTTTGCAACTGTGCGATGCGTTGGGCCCGTTCGATCGCATCTGGTACCTGGGCGACACCGTTGCAGATATGCAGACGGTACAGAGAGCCACTTCGATCCGGCCTGGGGTCACGTTTATCGCCATCGGCATCCTTCCGCCCCACGTCCGCCCCACAGCAAAGGCGGCGCACTACGTACAACAGTTGCGCGCCGCCGGAGCCTTGAACGTTTGGGAGCACTTTCCTCCAGCGGCCAGACTGATTGCTCGCCTGGAGGAGCGATGAACCGAATCGTCTGAATCGCATCGTCTTCACCGGGCAATGTGCTCTTAACAAGCACAATCGCCTCAGCGAAGAACGACTTTTTTGTCGTGTAGGGGGAAGAGATCCATCTGTTTTATTTCAGTGCGTTTCTCAAAAAATAGACGATGATCGCAGCAATTCTTAGCTTTTAGAGGGGTTCTTACTTCGGTAGTTATTAATAGTAAACAGGTTCTCTCCGCCTGCAGTGGCAGCAATCGCGCTGTTTTTCTGTGTTGGGTACAGGCAACATGCAGGTGTTTAACTGAGTGTCTACCCCGGCAATCGCGCTAAATCCGTGGTCCAAAGCACCAGACAGCACCAGACAGTGACAAAGGATTGACCGAATGTGCGCCTCTACCGAAAGGGAGACGAGGGACATTTTTGCTGAGCTATTGTAAGATATTTTAACTGGTTGCAATAAAGCCGTGACTTTCCCGCGCACTTGTCCTGCTATTCTTGAGATTAACACCTGGGTCTGGTTGCACGAGCAGCACCGCCAGCTGGATACGCTCAACCGCTACGACCTCGAAAAGTTTGTTCGCCACCGCGATTATCTCTGGTTGATGGGCGTCTGGGAACGCTCCGAAGCTGGACGCGCCATTGCCCGTAGCCATGCCGGCCTCCAGTACGAGTACCGGCGAGCGCTGCCGGATCTGGCTGCCCAGGATATTGTCGGTTCCGCCTACGCTATTCGCCGCTACAGCGTCGATAGCCACCTGGGCAGCGAGGCGGGGCTACAGCGGCTGCGCCGGGTGCTCAACGACGAGCTGTCCGTTGGGCTGATGCTCGACTTTATTCCCAACCACTGGGCGACCGACGCTGACTGGGTGCGCGCCCATCCCGAGTGGTTTGTGCCCTGCCAGGAGAGCACCGACAATGGCAGCTGTTTTCGTTCCGACGACGCGCACTTATCCCACGGGCGCGACCCGTACTTCCCGGCCTGGACAGACACGGCCCAGTTCGATTTTGCCAACCCCCAGGCGCGCCGGGCCTTGCTGGGCGAGTTGATGGCCGTGGCCGGGCGCGCCGACGGCGTGCGCTGCGACATGGCGATGCTCGTGCTGCGCGATGTCTTTCGGCGCACCTGGCAGCGCGATCCGGGGGTCGAATTCTGGGCTGAGGCAATCGCGGCGGTCAAGGCAAAGTATCCTGGCTTTTTGTTCGTCGCCGAAGCGTACTGGGGGCTGGAGTGGAACCTGCTGCAGCTGGGCTTCGATTACTGCTACGACAAGACGCTCTACGACCGGCTCTGCCACCGGGATGCCCCTGGCATCACTGCCCACCTGCGCGCCGATCCGAGCTTTTCTGAGCGGGTGGTGCGCTTCGCTGAAAACCACGACGAACCGGCGGCCCGGCAGATTTTTGGCCAGGGCTGGTGGAACGCGACGCTACTGTGCGCGACAGTACCTGGAGCCTTTCTTGAGTACCTGGGCCAGGGCGAGCGGACGGTACGGCTGCCGGTACAGTTGGGGCGCGGGGCAAAGGTGCCGGCCAATCCCCAGGTGCGGCACTTCCTCGAACAGCTCGCCGCCTTCCGGCAGCGCCTGGGCGACGGCTTCACGGTCTACGACACTCCCCACCCCCAGGTCGTCGCCTACCGGCGCGGGCAGTACGAATTTTTTATCAACCTGGGCGATCAGGGGGTTCATCTCAGTGGCCGCGAGGGCGTGCTGGTGCTGCCGCCCTACGGTGCTTCGGTGATCCAGGTGGCTTCTGCAGAAGTGCCGGTGGGCATCGACTGGCTGCGCGAGGCGATGGCCGTCTCTGCCTGACACCCGAGAATGGGCGAGCTGACTTTTTCGCTGCAACTGTCGCTCTGGGTGGCAGGTACAGCCACCCTCATCGCCGGGCTGGTCGGTACAGCCGCTGCCTACGTGCTTGCCAAGTACCGCTTCTGGGGAGAGGAACTCGTCGAGGCGCTCTTGACGCTGCCGCTGGTGCTGCCGCCGACGGTGGTCGGGTTTTATTTGCTCGGGCTGCTGGGACGGCGGGGCTGGCTCGGGCAGTACCTCTATGCCTGGACGGGGCTGGATCTGCTTTTTACACCCCAGGCGGCAGTGATCGCAGCGGCGGTGATGGCCCTGCCGCTGATGGTGCGCACCGCCCGAGCCGCGATCGAGGGCGTCGATCCGCTCTACGAGCAGGCCGCCTTCACCCTCGGTAAATCGCGCCTTGAGACGTTCTTGCAGGTGACGCTGCCGCTTGCCTGGCGGGGGTTGCTCGCCGGGCTGGTGCTCAGTTTTGCCCGTGCCCTGGGCGAATTTGGCGCTACGTTGATGGTGGCGGGCAACATTCCCCGGCGGACCCAGACGATGCCCCTCGCCATCTACGAGGCGACCCAGGCGGGGGAAGACCGTCGCGCCCTGGTGCTCGTCGCCGTGCTCAGTCTGGTTTCTCTGGTGGTGCTGCTGCTGACCAACCGCCTCGGCCCCAAAAAGCGATGGTGACGCTCCGTGTCCGGTTTGATAAGCGCCTGGGAAACTTTGCCCTGGCGGTCGATTTTGCCGTCGAGGCGGGACTGGTCGCCCTGTTTGGCCCCAATGGCTCAGGCAAATCGAGCACGCTCCTTGCCATCGCGGGCCTCCTGCACCCCGAGCGGGGGGCGATTTATCTGGGGGAGCAGGTGCTCTTCGACAGCGAGCGGCGGATCGACCAACCAGTCCAGGCCCGTCGGGTGGGCTTCGTCTTTCAGAACTACGCCCTGTTTCCGCACCTGAACGTGGCCCGCAACATCTGCTTTGGCATCGAGCGCGCCCCCGCCGCCACGCGCCGCCAGAAACTCGCCGAGTTACTTGCCCTGCTCCAACTCGATGGCCTGCAGGAGCGGCTGCCTCTAGAACTTTCCGGTGGCCAGCGCCAGCGGGTGGCAATTGCCCGCGCCCTCGCTCCGGAGCCGCAGCTGTTGCTGTTGGACGAACCTTTTGCCGCCGTCGATAGTGCCCTGCGCGAGCAGTTGCGCGAAGAACTCCTTCAGCTGCAACAAAAATTGCAACTGCCCGTGCTCATGGTCAGCCACGCCCGCGACGAAGTGTTGCAACTGGCGAGCACGGTCGTCTGCCTTGAAGCCGGTAGCGTCAGCGCCGTCGGCCCACCGGCGATGGTGCTGGAGCGCGCCTTTTACCTGCAGGAAGGCGCGCGCTTTAGCTGGTAGCCTGTTGTCAATTTCCCATGGCTGAGATTAAAATAAGGGCCAGTGAGCGCAGGAGAAACGATGCAGCTATCGCTGGCGCAGGTACTGTTGGCCGTTGCCGTCGGGGCACTGCTCGCTCCGCTCACCGTGGTCGCCGTCGCAGGCTATCAAAAAAGTGCGCAGGCAGCCCAGTATCCAGTCGAGGTGAGCCGCCTGCTTGCCGCCTCCCGCGCCTTTGTCAAAGACCAGTTGCGCCTGCCGGATCTTTCTGGCGCTGATTGCTCAGATAGTGGTTCTACTTCTCCCGACAGCGCCCTGTGGCGAAACTATTACCGACCGGCAGCCGAGGTGACAAGTTGCCCGCAGTCTCTGTTGCCGGACGGTCTGCGCTACCAGACCGTGCGCGCCTTTACACCCGCCGGTGTAACTGTCGGGTCTTTTCCAGGCCGGATCCGCATCAGCGGCAGCTGGTGCGACCGCTACGACGGCGATCCGAACGCCTTCTGCGAGTACGACGTGCCGGTGTTTTGAGCGTGCCCAAAGATAGAATTGACCTGCGGGCACTTCCATGCAAGCGGATATCAGATGAGTGAAGAGCGGATCGAACGCATCGAGCGCAACCTGGAGACTGTTACCGAGCGGTTGGACAGTCAGATCCAGCTGATGGCTGAGTTGCGCGTCGGGCAGGTCGTGCTCAACCAGCAGCTTACCCAGACGCAGCGCCAGTTGGGCGAGACCAACCAGCAACTGGCGCTGACCGATGCGGCGGTCTCCCATCTGGTCGGTGCTCTGGAACGCATTTTGCCGGTGATTCAAATTCAGCAACAACAGTTAGCCGAGCAAAATCAGCGCATCGATGAGCACAGTCGCCGGATCGAAGATCTGTATAGAAGCCAGGGGCACATCCTCAGACGTTTGTTCGGCGAATCCGACGAAGGGCAGAGCCCTTAGTTCGCCCTGCGATCAAAGCTGGCGGATCAGGGCGTTGAGTTGTTCGCCGTAGAGCTGGTACTTGTCTACCTGGCTCTTGTAGATCATCAGATCCGACTCGTAGCGCACCTGCTTGAATTCGGCCCGGTTGTTGCGCTTTGTCTCGATATGGACCAGTACCCGGCCCATGCCCTGGATGGCGAACTTTAGAGCTTCGCTGTAGCTGGCGAAGAGTTTGAAGAACTGGACAAGGGTCTGGGCATCCGGCAGTTGTTCGGGTGACACCTCAGCCAGCTCAGTCTGAATCTGCTGGATCTGAGCGGCAATCGCCGTCACTCGCTCCACCAGCGGCGGAATCTCGGCCTTGAGCGGCTCGACGTTGTTCCAGCCAAAGGCGTTCTTCCAGGAAAAGAGCCGGTTGTCGAGGACGAGGTAGGCGTCGAGAACCTCGCCAATCGCCGACAACAACTGCCCGGCGCGCTGCTTGTAGGTTACAGAACTGGTCATGGCCTCATCGTAGCGCCGAGGCCGGAGGAAGCCGGTCCAAAATGCGCGACCAGATAGGTGAGGATCACCTCCCGGTCCTGGGGCTCGATCCCAGCGCCATTTTCGACCATCAAGTTCAAGTTGCGCTCCCAGGCTGCCCGATCGAGGTGCTGCTGGCGCACCAGATCGAGGTTGTGACAACCGTTGCAGGTGGTCTGCACCAGTTCTCGCCCCGGTCCTTCCGGCAGGGTCAACTCCTCGCCCGCCTGGGCAAGCAGAGCCAGCAAGCCCAGGGCTATCAGCGCCAGTCCTCCGACGCGAAGCGTTTGCACCCTGGCCTCCTGCTAGACGACTGTGAGTGCGACCCGGTCCCAGGCGTTGTACATGTAGCCCTTCGGATTCCAGCTCGCCTCCATCGGCTGGAGGTTGCCGCTGCTGTCGGTGGCGCGCACGAGAATCTGGACCGGCCCCGGTGAGACCGGCAGCCAGTTGTAGCGCCACATCCGCCAGGTGTAAGGCTGACTGCGATTTTCCAGTTCCGCCTGGAACCAGCTGGTACCGCCGTTGAGGGACACCTCGACCGAGCGGATCGTCCGCTCCCCTCCACTCCAGGCGAAACCGGCGATCGTCGTGAGTGCCCCGCGCTTGAGCTGGTCGCCCGGCGCAGGCAGAGCGACGATCGCTTTGACGTTGTTCTCGGTGATCTGTACCTGCTGATCGGCAGGCACTTCTTTGCCGGCGGGCTGCGGGGCGGCTGGAACGGTGTAAGCCTTGGTCATAAAAAAGCCGTCGAAGGGCTTTTCTTGAACGGTAATCGCGGTGAGCCACTTCACCCAGTAGGTGCCCGACCAGCCCGGTACCACCAGCCTGAGCGGATAGCCGTTGTCTGCGGGTAAGGGTTTGCCATTAAGCTCATAGGCCAGGAGCGTGCCTCGGGCAAGCGCCTTCTCGATCGGCAGCGATTTTTGAAAGTCAGCGGCGGTGCCGAAAGGTACATCGTCGCCGTCGAAGACGACGAAGCGGCCACTGGGCTTGAGATTGGCCTCGGTGAGAATCGCCGAGAGCGGCACCCCTGTCCAATGGCCGACGCCAACTGCCCCGCGCTCCCACTGGTTGCCGCTGGTCTTTGGTTCAAAGAAGCTGCGGCCATTGCCCGCGCACTGCAGTAGGGCTTCGACGGTTACGGGCTTGAAGCGGCGGGCGTCTTTGAGATCTTTAAGGGACAGCTTGAGGGGCTGCCTCACTTCGCCGCTCACTGTGAGGGTGTACCTGGCTGCGTCCACCTCGGGCACGTTTGCATGGCAGCGCACGAACAGCAACCCGGCGGGGGTGATCGCATTTTGGACCAGCAGGGCAGCCGGGGTTTCGAGGTTGAGCGGTCGGCTGCCCCGGCTGATGAGCTTTTCTTTGCCGGGGAAAACTTCTGGGGCCGGTGGGGCCGTCTGGGCAAGTACTGGAGGAACCGCCAGCCCGGCGGCGGCAGCAGCACCCCAGCGCAACAAATCGCGCCGATGGACCAGATTGGCGATCAATGTCCGGTAGAGGGCTTTGTCGGTAAAAGACATGACAAACATCCTTCCTGCAGCGGGGAGAATCTTCAGTAGAGTACCAGCTACCAGACGATTGACGATAAAGTGTAACGATCTTGACAAAAACAAAAGAAACAGTAGGATTACTTTGCTGAATCTCCGGTTTTCCGCCCGGTTATTGCCCCATGCCTCCCGTCTTCAGCCAAATTCTTTACACGAGTCTGCCCGAGGCCGGATTCCAGCTGTTGGCGACTGCGGATGTCTCTGAGCAGACCCGTCAGGCATTTACCGAGGCAGTCGTTCTCAAGCACTGGGACGGCTTTCGTCTGATTCCCACCCGCTATCAGCTCATCTACCTCCACCAGCCTGCACCGGAGCAAATCTTCTTTGGCTGGCTATTTTGTGATCGCACAGACGAGATGGGCCGTCGCGTCCCTTACTTTCTCAGTTACGTCCTGACCGAAGCGATCGACGCTGCCCAACTGGACAACATCTTCACCTGCCTGCGCAAGGGACCGCTGCAGCTTATCGATCCGCTGCAGGCGGGTGGATTCCTTGGCACAGTCGAGGCTCCGAATCTGTGGCGTTACCGGGCAGCCCGGCCTGGAGTCGCCGTACCGTCCTCTGTCCGCGAGGAGTGCCATCGGGTTCTCCTCAAAGGCGAAAGGCTGGATCACTTTGCTGAGAGCCGGCACCTGGATCTATCCGACACGATCGATGAGCAGACCTGCGCCCGGCTGAGCGCGGCGCTCGCGGTGCATCTGGGGCCGGTGGCTGAGATTCTGGTGCGTCAGAGCGTCGTACGCACCGAAAATCTGCCGGACCCCGAGCAGCGGCGCTGGCAGATTCTGCAGCAGTTGAGCGCCGAACTGGACGATCCGATCGTCGCTGCCGGCTTTCGCGCCCAGATCGAGCCCTATCTTTTTGGCGACGCCCACCGGCCTTAGTGCAGCGACACCAGACCCGCCTGCTCGACAAAGCGCTGGCCCTCGTCGGTGAGCAGCATCTTCGCGTAGGCGATTGCCGCTTTCTGGGCATCTGTGCCGTCCTCGCGAAAGACGATGTAGAGCTGATGGGCCAGGGGGTAGCGGCCACTTTTGATCGCCTCGCGGTCGATGCGTGCCTGGTCGTTGCCGGTAAAGGGCGAGAGGTAGGGTCCGTTCGCGTCGGGAGTAAGGGCGAGGGCGCGGACGGTCTTTTGTTGCAGCACCGTCGCGCTGCTGGCGTAGCCGATCGCTCCGGCAGTGGCGCTCACCAGGCGAATCGAGGTGGTCGTGTCGCGAGCCTGGCGCACGCTGGGAGCGAAGGGCGCACCCCCTAGAACGGCCTTTTGGACAAATTCGGCGGTGCCACTGTCGCGGGTGTCCATGCTGAAGGGGGTGATCGCGAGTGCCGGTCCACCCAGCTGTTGCCAGTTGCGTACCTGGCCCGTGTAGATCGCCTTGAGTTGTTTCAGGCTCAGTTGCTTGAGTGGCAGTCCGGGATGCACGTAGAAGGCGACGCCGTCCCTCGCGACTGCGATCTGACCCAGTTCAAAACCCCTGCGCTTTGCTGCTTCGCGCTCGTCTGCGCGCACGGGGCGCGAGGTCTGGGCGATGGCGAGCTTGCCTTCGATGAGCATCGCCATGCCGGAACCGGTGCCGGGCTGCCGGTTGGGTTCCGGTTCCGTGTAGAGCAACAGAAAATCCGGATGCCGCCGGGCAATCTCTTCGGTAAAGTGCAGCGAGCGCAGGCGGGCAAAGGCGGTCGAGCCGCCGTACTTAAATAGCCCGATCGGCACGTCCGGTACCTGGCGGATGAGCCCGGTCGATTGCAGAGGCGTCTCCGCAAGACCTGGGGCAATCGCGCCGATACTCGATTGCTCAGGAGGACGCAGCGAGCTGAATACCAGCAGGCCAGCTGCCAGCAGAGCGACGCTGACCACAGCGGTCAGAAGTTGTTGCCGATTCATCGTCACCTCTAAGCTTTGAGCAAATCCCAGGTATCCGGAGGTATCGCAAAACCCTCAAAACGTACCATAGAGAACCTTTGGTCTCTTTTCCATGGCTGAGATATTTCTTTACGTTTAACCGGGTTGAGCATTTGGCGATAGGATGACTTTGCCTCCCCCGTCACTCAGCGAGCGCCAATGATCAAAGCCATCGGGCTGCCCAGTATCACCAGCAAGTTCCGCCGCACCCTGATTCCTCTGGTGCTCGTCACCGGTTTTGCCGGTACGTTGTTTTCTTATTTTCTGCTGCAAAAAAATGCCGATCAAGAAGTCGAACAAAAGGCCGAATTGCTCCTCGACACGCTGCAGGCGACGCGCAGCTACGTCAAAGACAGCCTGAGACCGGCGGTCGATCCGCTGGTGGCGGGAGGCAACTTTATTCCCCAGGCCCAGAGTGCGACCTTTGTCGCCCGCAGCATCTGGCGCAGCATCGAGCGCAAGCGGCCCGACTCCTTTATCTTCAAGGAGGCCACCCCCAATCCGCTGAATGTGGCCGACGAAGCGGACAGCTTCGAGACAACGTTGGTGCAGCGCTTTGCCAGCGACGCAAAGCTGGAGCAGATTCGCACCTACCGCGATACGCCGGAGGGCCGCTTCTTTGTGCTGGCTAAGCCAATTCGCACCGATGCGAGCTGCCTTGCCTGCCACGGCGACCCCCTCAAAGCACCGGCAGTGATCCAGCAGATCTATGGCCGCACCCACGGCTACGGCTGGCCTGCCAATCAGGTCGTCTCGGCCTTCGTCGTCCAGGTGCCCGCCTCCGCTGCCCTGCGTACAGCAGCGACCCAGGCGCTGGCCTTCGCCGCCGTGATTGCCGGGATGCTGGTCGTTCTTGCCTTTGCCCTCAACCGGCTGCTCGATCGCTACGTGCTTAAACCGGTCAAAAACCTTACCGAAGTGGCCGAGCAGGTGAGCCTGGGCCGCAGCGAAAGCGAGATCGTGCCTGCAGATAACGCCGAAATTCGCAGCCTGGGCGACTCGCTCACCCGCCTCAAGCGCAGCGTCACCCGCACCGCCGGTCTGTTGCAGTCCGCCTACTTCGAGCAGGGAGAGGCGCTCATCAAAGAAGGCAAGAGCGTCGAGGCAGGCCAGGCTTTCTCCCGCGCCCTCGCCGTCACCCCCAACAGTGCAAAGACGCGCCTCGCCCTGGGCCGCACCCTCGCTGCCACCGGCGATCGCACCGCCGCCATTGCCCAGTACCGCACCGCCTTAGAACTGCAGCCGGACAATCCCGAGTTGCACCTCGAACTGGCTCTCGCCCTGCAGGGCGAGGGAGACTTTGAGGCGAGCCGCGAACCCCTTGGCCGCGCCCGCGAACTTTTTCAGCAGACGGGCCAGAACGCCGCCGCCGAGCAGGTCGAGAACCTGCTCAAAAGCCGCTCCTACTGAGAGCGAACCAGCTGGTGTTGCAAATCCGTTACACTGAGAAAAGTTGGCGGAGTCCATACGCTGTGCTCAGACTCGAATCGGTCAGTAAGATCTATCCCACCGGCGAAGTGCTCAAAGACTGCACCTGGGAGGTGCTGCCGGGCGAGCGCATCGGTCTTGTCGGGGCCAACGGTGCCGGCAAATCGACCCAGATCAAGATGCTGCTCGGATTGGAGGAGCCGACCACAGGCCAGGTGATTCGCCCCAGCCAGATCAAAATTGCTTACCTTGCCCAGGAATTTATGGTGACGCCGGGCCAGAGCGTGCGCGAGGAGCTGCTTTCGGTCTTTGAAGAAGCCCACGCCGTCCAGCACGAACTGGGTGAAGCCCAACTTGCCCTCGCCACCGCCGACGGCGCGCCCGAGGCTGAACTCACCCGACTGCTCAAAAAAATTGACCGCCTGCAGGACCGCTTCGAGGCGCTGGACGGTTCGATTCTCATCAGCAAGGTCGAAAAGTTGCTGCCGGAACTGGGTTTTGGCGACGCCGAAGGGGATCGGGCGGTGGAGACCTTCAGCGGCGGCTGGCAGATGCGCATCGGCCTGGGCAAGCTGCTCCTGGCTGAGCCGGACGTTCTGCTTTTAGACGAACCCACCAACCACCTCGATCTTGAGACGATCGAGTGGCTCGAAAAGTATCTGAGAAGCCTCAATCGGGCAATGGTAATCGTCTCCCACGACCGCCGCTTTCTCGATCGGGTCGTCACCAAGATCGTCGAGGTCGAGCGGGGAGTGGCTGCGACCTACAGCGGCAACTACAGCTTCTACCAGCAGGCAAAAGCCGAGCGCGAGGAGGCCCAGCTTTCGGCCTACGAGCGCCAGCAGCGCGAACTGGAGCGCCAGCAGGTCTTTATCGAGCGCTTTCGCGCCTCGGCGACCCGCAGCACCCAGGCCAAAAGCCGCGAAAAACAGCTCGAAAAGATCGAACGGGTCGAGGCTCCCCTGAGCCGGGAGCGCACCCTGCGCTTTCGCTTTGCCCCGGCTCCGGCGAGCGGCAAGCAGGTGATGTGCGTGCGCGACCTGTCGCTGGAGTACGGCGGTGAGATTGTCTTTCTCGGTGCGGACCTCGAAATTCAAAGAGGCGACCGCATCGCCCTACTCGGTCCCAACGGTGCCGGTAAATCGACCCTGCTCAGGCTGCTGGCCCTTGAGGAAGAGCCTACCGCCGGTACGATTGCGATGGGCCACAACGTGATTGCGGGCTACTACGCCCAGCACCAGGCCGAGATTCTCGACATGGGCAAGTCCGCCCTCGCCACCCTGCACGACGAAGCGCCCCAACTCACCGACGAGCAGGTGCGCACGATGCTGGGCCGCTTTTTATTCAGTGGCGATACGGTCTTCAAAAAGGTGAGTGCCCTCTCCGGCGGTGAAAAGTCGCGCCTGGCTCTGGCCCGCCTGCTCCTGCGGCCCTCGAACTTTTTACTATTAGATGAGCCGACCAACCACCTCGATATTCCCAGCAAAGAAATGCTCGAAGAGGCTCTGGTGAGCTACGACGGCACGGCGGTGATCGTCTCCCACGACCGCTACTTCATCGAGCGCGTCGCCACCAAGATCGTCGAAATTCGCGAGGGCGAACTATATACTTACGACGGCGACTACGAGTACTACCTCGAAAAAAAAGCCGCCGAGGCTGAGCAAAAAGCCCTCGCCGAAAAAAAAGCCCGCGAGGCAGCCAGAGCTGCCGAGAAGCGGGCCAAAGAAAAGCAAAAACAAAAGCAAAAAGCCGGCAAGTAGGCTCAACCCTTGACGCAGACGACTTGCTTGAGGGTGGCGACGACCTCGACGAGATCGCTTTGCTGGGCCATCACCCCGTCGATGGGCTTGTAAGCGCCGGGGATCTCGTCGATCAAGCCAGTATCCTTGCGGCACTCGACCCCCGCCGTCTGGGCTATAAAGTCGTCGAGGCTGAAGGTCTGCTTGGCGCGATGGCGCGACATCAGCCGGCCCGCTCCGTGGGCACAGGAGCAGTAGCTCTCGCGGTTGCCCTTGCCGCGCACGATGAAGGACTTTGCACCCATCGAACCGGGAATGATGCCCAGATCGCCCTGTTGGGCGCGCACCGCTCCCTTGCGGGTGACGTAGACTTTCTCGCCGTAGTGGACTTCCCGCTCGGCGTAGTTGTGGTGGCAGTTGACCATGAGCAGCGGCTTGAAGGGGCGGCCCCCAGCCAGTTGCTTTTCGACCACCCGCTTCAGGCGCGCCATCATGATCTCCCGGTTGAAGCGGGCGTAGTCCTGCGCCCACTGCAGATCGTGCCAGTAGGCGTCGAACTCGGGAGTGTTGCTCACAAAGTAAGCGAGATCCGGGTCGGGCAGGTGCATCTGAGCGAGCTTCGCCAGATCCCGCGCCGTATCGATGTGGCGCTGGGCAAGCAGGTTGCCGATACCCCGCGAGCCGGAGTGCAACATCAGCCAGACCGCCTGCTCGGTATCGACGCAAATCTCGATGAAGTGGTTGCCGCCCCCGAGCGAACCCGCCTGCTTGAGCGCTTTTTGTTCGCAGCGCTGCACACCCGGATGGAGAGCAGAAAACGACCGCCAGCCGCTCCAGTGGGTGACTTCGGACTCGACTTGGGCATTTTCGGCCATCCCGACCGGGATCATCTTCTCGATGTCGAGGCGAATCTGCTTGAGCTTGCCCTCCAGTTGATCGCCTACAAAAGGCGTCTTGAGGGCGACCGTCCCGCAACCCACATCGACCCCCACAGCCGCCGGAATAATTGCATCGCGGGTAGCAAGGACAGAACCCACCAGGGCACCCTTACCCAGGTGAACGTCGGGCATCAGCGCGACGTGCTTGAAGACGAAGGGCAAGGAGGCAACGTTGGCCGCCATGCGCGCTTCGTTTTCGGCCAGCGGATGGTTGGCCCAGGAAAAGACCGGGGCAGCCGCTGAGAGGTCGAGCTTTTCAAAAGGCATCGGGGGAACGTCCACGCATCAGCACCACTGTAACACGATGTAGTGCGAGCGTATTATTTTGAATGAATTTTGTGCATCGCCCGGTGGGGGATACCGGCCTCGTCGTAGATGTCGCCGTAGGGAACGAAGCCCGCCTTGAGATAGAAGGGAATGGCGTGGACCTGAGCACTCAGGTGGACCGTCTCGATCCCGGCTTTTTGGGCCAGATCCAGCAGGCAATCGAGCAGCGCCCGACCGACGCCCTGCCCCCGCCACGCAGGCAGGACAGCCATCCGGCCAATGTGGCCATCGGGCAGGAGCCGTCCGCAGCCGATGGGTTCACCACCCAGATCGCGGGCGAGGACGTGGATGCTCAGCTCGTCCCACCCGTCGATTTCGATTTCTGCCGGGACGGCCTGCTCTTCGATAAAGACCAGGCGACGCACGTAGTACAGTTCCTGCTGGCACTGCTGCCAGCTTACGGATGAAACAGCAAACATAGCCAGATCAAAACGGCAACCCGAGTGTAGTACAGAGGCAGTGGACGTGGCGGGATTGGGCCGAGTCCCGTCTAAAGGCGGATGATTCGCCGTAGGAGCTTTTGTACAAGGAAGGGTAGAGATGACGTTCGGCGAATTTTCAGCCGAAACAAGGAGTATTGCAGATGAACGGCAAGACGATAGCTGCCACTCTGGCGGCCAGTTTGCTGCTTGCGGGCACACCGGCTGTGTTTGCGCAAAAGGCAATGAACCCCCAGACCGGCCAGGTCAAAGTCAGCCCGGTCGATGCCAAATTTATGGTCCAGGCTGCCCAGAGCGACATGACCGAGATCAAAACCAGCCAACTGGCGCTCGATAAGAGTCAAAACAGCGCCGTGCGCGATTTTGCCCAGCGGATGATCGACGAGCACACCAAGTCGAGCAGCGAGCTGAAGCCGATTGCCGAGCGCAAGAACGTGACGCTCGCGGCTGAATTGGCTCCCAAGCAGCAGGCCCTCTACGACAAGCTGTCGGGCCTGTCGGGCGAGCAGTTCGACCGCGCCTACATGCAGGGCCAGCAAAAGGCTCACAGCGACACCGAGGCGCTTTTCTCGCGCTACCTGCGCACCGGCAGGGACGCCGACACCAAAGCCTTCGCCCGCAAGGTCCTGCCGGTGGTTCAGAAGCACGAGCGGATGGCCGCCGATATTTCGAGCGGTCGCGTCGCAGGCTCGATGGATAAGTCGATGATGAACAAGCCGATGACACCCAATTCGAGTGGCACCGAGCCTGCAGCCACCACCAACCGCACCGGCCCGGCAATGGGTTCGCCTACGGACAACCAGACCACCAATCCGGCGAGCACTCCCCCTGCCAGCAACCAGACCAACAACACCAAAGATCGTCCTTACCCGGACAACGCCACCCCGACTGAGCCAAAGTAAGGCGTTTTATTCCAGGTAGCGCAACCGGCGGGCTGGGGTGAGCGCGTCGAGCAACAGAGCGCCGTAGCTGCGGTTGTTGATCCGGCTGTCGAGCAGGGCCACCAGCCCCTGGGTATGGCGCAAGGGGCTGATCCCGCGCTGGAGCCTGCCGATGGTCACAGGCAGCAGATACTCGCGGAACCAGTCCCGGCGCTGGGCCTTGAGCCACTGGACGCGGGCTGCCACCAGGGGATCGTCGAGCCTGGGAAAAGGCAGCACGCCGACAGCCAGGGTAGTCGGTACCCCAATCTGCTCGTGGTGCGCCTCCCAAAATTCCCAGCTGCAGAGCACGACGCCGTTGGCCTGGGGCTCGCGGCGGTTGACGCCGATGCGCGAACCAAACTGGGAAGCCAGACGAGCGCTCAGGTGCGAGCGCAACTGGTTGTCGGGCAACAGGACCACGAGCAGACCGGCGGAGATCGCTGTCAGCTCGGCGAGCATCGGCTCGATTGTCTGGGCATAGAGGGGCGAGGTCGGATCGCCCATCTCCGTCGGTAGGTAGAGCAACACTTCCTGTTCCCGTGGATCGGCTGGGAAGCGCAGGCAGGTCATCTCCTGCAGCCCCAGGCGGGTCCGAAAGGTGGTCGCCTCACGGGCCGGATCGAGCGCTTCGCCGATAATTACCACCGGTTGCCCGGGCCAGAGTGCCTGCTGGAGGGGACTGGCCAGGTCGATCGGGGAACTCACCAGGCTGAACTGGTTGCTCTCGCGGTAGTACTGGACCCACTGCACTTCGCCCTTGCGGGCGAGGGCGCTTCTAAAGGCGCTCCAGGCTCCTTCCGGAAGGCCAGCACTATCCAGATACCGCCTCAGATCAGCCAGACGGGCGGCATCGAGGGCAATGCGGTCGCTGGATTGGGCGATAAGTTGACGGACCAGACCGACCCGCCAGTCCAGCCAGCCTTCTGCCTGTGAAGGGTCGTCCTCGCCAAGACTGTCCCAGTCAGCGGGTTCGATGCGGACTGAGAGCACTTCGGTTGTCCACTGCTCAAGCTGGTGCGCCCCGTCGAAGAGCACCGGGATACCCCGAGGAAAGGCGCTTCCGCCCATCAGCCGGTCGCGCAAAAAATCCAGCGGGTCGCTGAGGAGCACGCCCTTCCAGTCGGGTGCGGGCCAGCGATCGCCGCTACCGATCGGCTTGTGCGCGGCGACGTGACGGCGCAGGAGCGGCAGATCGACTTCAAGTAACTGTTGCTGGATGCGCTCGCAGGCGCAGATAACCACCGACTCCTCGGCGGCAAGGGCAGGCAGCAGATAGCTCAGCCGGTGTTCGCCCGAACCGCTCACCTGCACGAGAGTCGAGCGGCCCTGGGACAGGGCACGCGCCACCAGCCGGCCCATCGTGAGCTGGTGCGGCCAGGCAGCTGAGGGCGGCTCCGAGCGGAGCAGTTTTAGAAGCTGGCGGTGGACCTGAACCTCGATGCCCATGCACCCAGTTTAAAAGGGACGCTATTCGACAAAATGCCTACTTTCAGGGTCAAAAAGTTAGTATAAACGCGATGTCGCTCGAGCACTATCGGCGGCATTCCTCTGTGGTGCAATCCGGGCCGGCAGTGCGGGGTGCCTGAGCAACGCAGCAGGGATCAGTCAACGGGGTATGGGCATGCAATTTTCTGTACAGGATTTGCTGGATCTGCTGTCACCGGAGCGCTCGGTAGCGCCGAAGGTTCTGCAGCAGAAGCTGGCTATTGAACAGGCGGAGGCGGGTGAGCAGTTGCAGCTGGCGCTCGATGCCTTAGAAAAGGTCAATCTCGTCGAAAAGACCCAGGGGCGCTACCGCCTGGTCTTTAACGACGAGATCATCGCCGGGCGGCTGCGCTGCAGCTCGAAGGGCTTTTGCTTTGTGACGCCCGATGGGCCGGAGAGTGAAGAAATTTTTGTCGTCGAAGGCGGGCTCAAAAATGCCTGGAACGGCGACCGGGTGCTCGTCCGCCTGCTCAAAAAAGCGTCGCGCCGCCGCAAACCGGAAGGTGAGGTGGTTCTGGTCACCGAGCGGGCCAACTCGACGCTGGTCGGGCGGCTGGCAGTTGACGACAAACTGCTGATGGTGCTGCCCCTCGACGATCGGCTGGGCAATCTGCTTGAGCTGGTCGAGGCTCCCAAAGCCGAACTGGCCGCCGATCAGATCGTCGAGGTGCAGATCGTTCGCTACCCCCTCGGACGCCGCCCGGCCAAAAGCCGCCTTCTGCGCGTACTGGGCAGCGCCAACGATCCGACGGTCGATCTCGATCTGGTGGCGAGCCGCTACCACCTGCAGTTCGGTTTTGACCCGGCCCTGGTGGCGGTAGCTGCCGAGGCCGCTGCCCTGCCGCCCGACAGCACAGGCCGCGAAGATCTGCGCTCCCTTCCGCTCGTCTGCTTTGCTGAGACGGGCAGGGATTTTGCCCTGTCGCTGGTGCGCGAGGACACAGGCTGGCAACTGGGACTACACACCAGCGATATTGCGGCCTTTGTCGCGGCTGGTTCTCCTATCGATCTAGAAGGCTACCGGCGCGCCTTCGCTGCCCAGTTGCGTGGGCAGCCGCTGCCGCTCTGGCCCGCAGCCCTCGGTGAGCGCGCTGCTCTGCTGCCGGGGGTCGATCGCGAAAGCTGGTCGGTAATCGTTACGCTCGACGCCCAGGCGCAGGTGCGTACTTATCGCTGGACCCGCTCGCTCGTTCAGGTGCGCACCCAGCTGGATGGGCTCGCCGAGGACCATCGGCAGGTTGCGGCTGCCCTCACTGCCCAAGGCGTCGCTCCCCTCGCCGCCCCCAACAGTCCGCAGATCTTCGTCGAGTTGCTCGAATCGCTGGTGGGCCAGCACCTGGCTCACCTGCACCTCAAAGGGCCCTTTGCCTGGCAGGCGGCCCCGGAGGGCACCGAGGTTCTCGACTGGTTGCGGCTGGGCCGGGCCTGCGGGCTGGAGGTGCCGGAGGCGGAGGCTCCCCTCGAACTGGATGGGCAGCACTACCGCCGCTGGCTTGAGGCAGCGGCGGCCCATCCGAGCGGCCCCACCCTGGTGGAACTGCTGCGCGCCACGCTGCCCGCAGCCCAGCTCAGTGCAGAACCGCAGCCCTACTTCGAGCGCAACAGTACCGCTGTCGCCCCCTGGGCCCGGCCCCTCCAGCGCTACGCCGATCTGTTGATTCAGCGGCTGCTGGTTCAGGTTCTCACCGAGGGCCGCGACCGCAAGACCCCACGCAGCAAGGTGAGTGTCGATCTGCGCGCTTCAAGCTGCCAGGGGTTGATCGATTGGCCCGTGCTCAAACCCAAACAACAAAAAGATTGGGAAGAAGCGATCCCCGGCTGGATTGCTCACCTCAATACCCGCACCCAGCAGATCCGTCAGGCTCTGGCCGATCTCGAAGGTTTCGAGCGGATTGGCCGCCTGAGCACCGAGGGCGAACCGCTGCGGGGATTGATTACCGGGGTCCAATCCTACGGCTTCTTTGTCGCCGTCGAGGAGCCCTTCGTCGAAGGTCTGGTGCATGTGAGCGGCCTCAAAGACGACTGGTACACCTACCAGGCCCGTGAACCGGCCCTGGTCGGTCGCCGCAGCCGCCGCCGCTTCCAGATAGGCGATCTGGTCAAAGTCAAAGTCAAGGGCATCGACTACTACCGCCAGCAGGTGGATCTGATGGTGGTGCGCGAGGAGATAGAACCCTCCGGAGGCGGTGAGCAGCCCGAATCGCCGCTGCTCACCGCCCCTGAATCCTAGACCTCAGCCATCGGGCGTATTTGCTGAAACCTGGTAGCGGGAGATCGGACCGCTGCCACTCGAAGAATTGGCGGCAATCGGCCCACCGGAGAGCGCCCGGCTCTCGATCGTCTTTTCGATGAAGGGCCGCAGGTCGTTGAGGTCTATGTAGCGATCGGCGGCATTGCGCAACTCGCGGGCGATCATACCCTCGGTGGAGACGACGGTAATCCGGGTATCCTTCGAGCGCAACAGCTCGACAGCCCGCTCAAAATCGCCGTCGCCACTGAAGAGGACGGCATGGTTGTACTGGCCAACCGTATTGAACATATCGACGACAATTTCGATGTCAAGATTGGCTTTTTGTGTCATCTCGCCCGAAAGCCGGTCGTAGTATTCTTTAAGAAATTTTTCTCGAACCGTAAATCCCATCGCAATCAGAGCGTCGCGAAATCCGCGCTGGTCCTGGGGATCGCGAATACCGGTATACCAGAAAGCGTTGACGAGCGCTTCGTGGCGATTGAAATACTCGAGCACCTTGCGCGGGTCAAAAAACCAGCCGTTCGAGCGCTGAGCATAGAACATGTTGTTGCCATCGATAAAGATCGATACGCGATCTTGGCGGTAATGAGCGACCATGGAAACTCCTAAAAGCAGGTATAACGTCAGACGTTGCTTAGCAACGGGAAGCCCAGTGCTTCTCTTTGCTTTGCATAGGTTTGGGCGATTCGCCTGGCCAACTGGCGAATCCGGCCAATATAGCCAGTCCGCTCGGTGACAGCGATCACACCGCGCGCATCCAGCAGGTTGAATGCGTGCGAACACTTGAGAACATAGTCGAGAGCAGGAAAGACGAGTTTGCGCTCGACGAGGGCAGTGGCCTCCTGCTCGTACAACCTGAAGAGAGTAAACAACAATTCCGGGTTGGAGTACTCGAAATTATAGGTGCAGTTTTCGATCTCGCTCTCGCGGTAGACCTGGCCATAGCTCAGGCCCGGTCCCCAGGCGATGTCATAAACTGAATCCACTCCCTGCAGGTACATAGCAAGCCGCTCGATACCGTAGGTGATTTCGATAGAAACCGGACGGCAATCGATACCTCCACACTGCTGGAAATAGGTGAACTGCGTCACCTCCATTCCATCGAGCCAGACCTCCCAACCTACTCCCCAGGCTCCAAGCGTCGGCGACTCCCAGTTGTCCTCGACAAACCGAATGTCGTGTTGCTCGGGATGCACTCCAAGAACGCGCAGCGACTGCAAATATAGCTCTTGAATATTGGCAGGAGAAGGCTTCATCAACACCTGATACTGGTAGTAATGTTGCAGACGATTGGGATTCTGCGCGTAACGACCATCGGTGGGCCGGCGGCAGGGCTCAATATAGGCAACATTCCAGGGTTCCGGTCCCAAAGCCCGCAAAAAAGTGTGCGGGCTGAAGGTACCCGCTCCTTTTTCGAGGTCGTAGGGCTGAACGATCAGACATCCCTGCGCCTCCCAAAAATGATGCAGCGCCAGGACAATGTCTTGAAAGTTCATAAAGGTAGGTGTAGCTCGAAATGTTCTGTTAACAGGTTAGCGCATCAATGTATCGCACTACACCAATCGCTGGTCGTCTTCTAGAAAATTAACAACTTCCAAAAAACGGGGATCACCGCTCGCTTCGGCGATCCCAGCCCAGGGACAAGCCCTCTGGCGCGCTCTGCGCCCTAATATATAGACATGTATTCCTGCGTCTTCTTTCCCCGGTGAATCGTCCTGCCCTCGCCCATCGGGATGGCGCATCGACTATGGGACGGGCCCGCTCGTTGCTGGTTGTCCTGGGATGGCTCCTGATGCGGTTATCTATTCAAGCTGACGAGCCGGACTGCCCGCTTTTTATGAGCTACCCAGCTCAGCTCTGGCGCTAGAGGTGGTCTAGCGACCACCGATGACGACATTGCGGAGGCGCAGATGCGGGCCACCCACCGCCACTGGCAAGGGCGATTGCCCACCCTTGCCGCAACCGCCCGAAAGCCAGACTTGATCGCTGCCGATGGCCTCGATATCGGTAAGGGTCTGAAAAACATTGCCCGTGAGGGTAATGTCACTTACGGGTTCGGCGATTTTGCCGTTGCGGATCATAAAACCTTCGGCGGCAGCGAAGGTGAACATCTCGCCGTTGGTCTGCCCTCCCAACATCCGCACCGCGTACACGCCCTCATCGATGTCAGCGATCATCTGCTCAAAGGAAGTGTCCCCGGCCAGGATGCCGGTGTTGGTCATCCGTACCAGGGGCGGATAGGTGCCTCCCAGGGCGCGGGCATTGCCGGTCGGTGCTTCGCCCAGCTTACCGGCGGTCTCGCGGTTGTGCAGGCGCTCGGTAAGAACGCCGTCTTTGATCAGGTACTTGCGCCGCGTCGGTACGCCCTCGTCGTCGTAGGCGATCGTGCCGGGCTGGCCAGTGACGGTGCCGTCGTCTACGACATTGAGGGCCGAGATGGCGATCGGCCTGCCGCGCTCGAGCAACTGCTGCATGCGCGGATTTTCGTAGATAAAGTCCGCTTCAGAAAGATGACCAAACGCCTCGTGGATGAACACCCCGGCCAGGTATGGATCGAGTACCACCTGATAGGTACCGGCTGGGATCGGCTTTGCTTCTAGCTGGCGAAGGGCGCGCCCGGCGGCACCCAGCACCCGCTCCTCGATACCCACCAGCGCGTCAAAGTCGGTGCGCGAGTGGACCGACTCGAAGCCCTGGCGAATCGTGCTCCCGTCGCGGGCAATGACGCCAAAGCGGCCCGTCACATCGAGGCGCTCCTGTTCGAGAATTGTGCCTGTGGAGTTGACGAACCAGACGGTGCGCAGCCGGTCGCTCAAACTCGTCGCCGTCGTCTGAATGCGCGGATCGGCCTCCAGTAATAGCCGGTTGTAATGCTCAAGCAGTTCGCGCTTATGAGCCAGGCTTACCCCACGCGGGTCGCGCCCGAGTGCTACCCGCACCGTAGCGGTGACAGGCTCGACTGCCGCCAGTTCGGTCGATTCATCGCCGACGAGCTTTGCCTGGCTGACGGCCTCCGCCACCCGGCTTTGCAGCTCATCGAGATTGTTGAAGGTGACAAAGCTCCAGCCCCCCCGATGACAGGCCCGGATCCCTCCCGCCAGATCAAAGCTGCGGTCGATGGCTTCAAGACGCCTGCCCCGAAAAGCAACCGCCGTCGCCTCGCTCTGTTCGAGGCGAATTTCGAGATAATCGACCGCCGAGCGCTGGGAGGCAAGGGCGGCAAGAAGTCTTTCCTGCATAAAACTGGCCACTGACGATAGACCCATTCTAGGACGCGGGGACCACCAGTACGCTTCTCAAATAAAGTTTTGTGTACTATGATCGCATTGTTCGTAATGTTTCTTTACTTTGCTGTCTAGCAACGGGAGTCCGGCGATGAACGACGATTTCACTTCTTCTACCAGGCCCCAGTTTGGCTTTACGCCCTATGCCGAGTTGCTCAACGGTCGGCTGGCGATGATCGGCTTTGCTGCCGCTCTGCTCATCGAGGTGGCCACGGGCAAGGGCGTGCTGCACTTTTTGGGGCTGGTTTGAGCAGTCTGGCTTCTGAAGCGCTCAAAATAGAAGCTGGGCGGTCCCCTTTTTGATAGGTGCCGGGCTATCTTCGAGCCATGCAGTCCTGGTTGTCGGTTCCGATCGAGCGGATCGAAGATCTGCCCGATCTGCCGGGGGTCTACCGGTTCCTCGATGGGGCCGGTCGGCTGCTTTACATCGGCAAATCCGTTCATCTGCGCACCCGCGTGCGCTCCTACCTGCGCCAGGGCGGCGGCCACTCCCGCCAGACCGGGCGGCTCAAGTTCGAGGCGCGGGTAGTCGAGGTGCTCTTGACTGGCTCAGAACTGGCGGCGCTCCTGCTGGAGGGCCGCCTTATCCGCCAGCACCTGCCGCCTTTTAACTGCGCCCAAAAGCGCTACCGCCAGTACCCATTTTTGCGCTTGAGCGTGCAGGAGGAGTATCCGCGCCTGCACCTTACCCGCGTCCTCGCAGGCGACGGAGCGGAGTACTACGGCCCCTACAACCAGGGACATTTTGTGAGCGAACTGGCGGAGTTGCTCTCAGCCAACCTGGGCCTGCGCACCTGCCGGGATTTTTCTGCCCTCCAGCACGGCTGTTTGCTCGATCAGCTGGGCCGCTGCCTCGGTCCCTGCCGCACTGACAGGGTACAGACAGAATACCGCCGACAAGTCGAGCAGTTGCGCGCTCTGTTGCGCGGCGAGGGGGGCGAAGCGCTACTGGCCCGCTTTGAAGCGCAGATGCAGCGGGCCGCCGAACGCGAGGACTTTGAGCAGGCGGCCCGCTGGCGCGATCGCTGGCAGGCGCTCAAGCACTTTCTGGCCCACCAGGGCTACCTGCGCGAGCGGGTGCGCCTCGATGCGGTCGCCGTTCATCCTGGCCCGCCGCAGACACCCGGCAGCGTCGAACTCTTCTGGATTCGCCAGGGCCGCCTGAGCCGGATCGATCACCTTCCGGGCAAGCTCGACAGCGAGCCATTGCGCCAAAAGCTCTTGGAGACGCTGGTGGCCGACTACGAAGATCAACCGCTCCCCAGCCCGCTGTTTGCCCTGCCCCAGCAGGATCTAGACGAGGTGCAGACCGTGGGCGGCTGGCTCTACCGCCACCGCCACGACGACAACCTGCTGTGGCTTACGGACATCGAACCTGCCCGTGCCGCTGGAGTGTTGATTGCCCTTATCGAGCAGAGCCGTCAGCGTCGATGAGCGTATGGTCAGCCTCCCCCAGCGCGTAGCGGCGCTCAGACCAGGAGACGGCCATCAGGTGAATCAGGGCGATGATCGCCAGATCGTCGAGCTGCCCCAGCCCTGGAATCAAGTCGGTGATGAAGTCGGTGGGCAGCAGCAAATAAGCGGCACATACGGCCAGAACCCCAAATTTGAGGCTCCCCGACACGCGCTCACTCCGGTAGAAGCGAACAGTGTTGCGGACAAGACGCCACCACTCGCGCGCAGAAGTCGGCACAAACCGCATCGCATTACCTCAAAAACACTCAATCTATTTTAGCGTTTGCGGCTCAAGAGGGTGAATGCTTCCGACCGGCCCCTGCTTTGCTGGTAGATTGGTGAGAGCGCAGACGGAGAGAAGATGATTTTTGCGACCGGAGGCAGGCGGCTTGTATCCAGCGGTATCGCTGCCTTACTTGTCCTGGGTCTATTTGCCTGTAGCCGCTCCGGGATCAATGCTCCGCCGGGTTTCCAGCGCTTCCAGGAGCCCAACTCGGCATTCACCCTCGTCTATCCCGACACCTGGACCTTCCAGAACGATCCCGGTGGAGCGGTGCGCCTCTCCGACCCGGCAGATGCCACCTATCAAGTCTCCGTCGTCGTGAGCCCCGCTCCCCGCAAGGACATCAAAGACATCACCGCCTTTGGCTCACCCAAAGCTGTGGCTGAGCGCTTCGCGACGCAGGTACTTAAAAAGAAAGCGCCGCCGGGAGCGAAGATCGAGATTGCCAATCCCCAGGAGCGCAAGGACAGCAAGGGCATTCCTTACTATTCCTTCGAGGTCGTGCTTGCCTCTGGGGGCAAGGCGATTCACTACGTTTATTGCGTGAGTGTCAACGGCGGCAAAGTGTACACCCTCGCCACCGGCTCCAACGCCATCGCCTGGCTCGATCGGCGCGAGAAGCTTTACCAGATAGTCAACTCGTTTACGATCAATTAGTCCCGTGATAGCCTGGATAGGCTCTGGAGAGGTGACAGAGCGGTTGATTGTGACGGTCTCGAAAACCGTTGAGGCGCAAGCCTCCGGGAGTTCGAATCTCCCCCTCTCCGCTCAGAAATTGGCTTACTGTACGACCTGCGTTTACCGACTTGCACAAATAAGATACCCAAGGCAACCAACAAGCAGTTACTTATTTTTTTGGGATACAAAGCGCATGCCGTCGAAGGCGGCGGGTATACCAGGCAGATCGAACCGTGCTCGAAAGCCTGCTTTAAGAGAGGAACCTCTGCCTTCAATTGGGTAGTAGAGGTAGGGTGTACAGGGCAGTGGTGCGTACCAGCACTGCTGACCCTGGTCTGGTCTGTAAATCTGAAGGTTGCGCACCGTAAAGCGCTGCACCGCCACCGCTGGATACGTTTCCTGGTAGCGGATAAATTTGGCAGTGGGCAGATAACCTGTGTGGAGTTGCTCGATGGTTTCAAGATAATGACGGGTGATCTTAACACCGCTACCCAGTAACAATGACTCTACTTCTGTCAGCAATACCAGGGCAACGACGACAGCTGCCACCAGCCAGGTCGGCGGCAACCATTTTTTTTCGACAACGGTTTTTAAGGCGACAACTGCACCGGGTAGCACCAGCCCAATCGCGCCAGCAGCAACAAAGCCATAGCCAAAGCGCAAAAAAGGCGCGTTCAAAAACCAGTAGACCAGTCCAGCAGCTATCGTGATATAAACCAGCCCATATTGCCAGAGAAAAGTGACGAGCCACGCCCTGTGCAATAGCCCTGTCAGTACAAAAAGCAGGAGTGCAACGAGCAAGAACTGAGCGACTGGCGTTGCTCTAAAATTGGCCCACCAGGAAGGAAACCAGTAAGCGTAACCACCGGCCAGTACCTCGGCGGGCGGTTTGAATTGCATCCTTGCCCAGCCGGCAATCGCCAGTTGTTCACCCAAAACCACCGCCCGTGGCATTTTCCAATCGGGCGTAAACAGATCGACAGCTGCCAGGGGATAAACGAGATAGCCAGAGAGAATAACACTGCGGATCAACTTTGGGAGTAGCATCCCGAGTCCCAGCAGAAAATACCCCAGCATAGCCGCCCGTCCTTCGAGCCGAAATTGTCGGTAAGCCAGGTAGATAATCGGCAACAATAGCGGCAGAACGCTCCACTTAATGGCGACAGCAAACAAAGCAACGATAGCGATCGCTGCCTGCAGAACGCGCGTATCAGTCTTGTGAACCTGCTGCTCAAGACAACGGCAAACCAGGGCGAGCGTCACCAATGTCAAGATCGCTGCTGGTTCATCGGTTGTCGGAGAAGCAATATTGCCAATTAACTCCAGCAACGGCACGACCAGAAACAGACGGAAGAGGCTACTGGCCCGTACACATCCGGACCTGCGCATCTCATCGAAACCACCCAGGGCGAAGCAGAAACTGCAGAAGGCCACCAGCCCCAACAGATTGTGCAGGGGAAACTTAATGAGCCAGGAGAAGCTAAAGAGCGCACACGGCAAAAACCACAGCGAATCAACCGCAAGGGGCGCAAGCAAGTTGCCCAGGCCCGGAACCACACCGTACTGCTCGATCCAGTGGATAGAAGGGACGTGGTACAGGCCAGAATCATAATTGAAATAGCCACGCCCTAGCCAGAGTTTGCCCAGAGAAGTAAGCGCCAGTACGCCGAGCAGAATACCAGGCATCAGCAAAAAGAGCTTGCTGGTTGCAGCAAACTGTTCGCGCAGGCAGTTCAACCAAAATACGAACGCCCGGCGGTACACCCAGCTGAAGCCGCAGGCGAATAGCAATACCAATAGATTAGCAGCCGCAGCGATAGGCATCCCTAGCGACAGATAGCCGGTAAGGCTCGCAATAACCGCCAGCCCTACCAATGGCAGAACACTAAGGGGCACTTCGATCTCGGAAGTGGCCCGCGTCTGGTTGCTATTAATTTTATAGAGGATCAACCAACCGTAAAGACCACTGAGAATCCCGATGTAGATCCAGGAGAGCACAATCGTGATCACTGCTGGACCTCTCAATCAGAATATATTGCCAACAGTTGCAGCCCTGCACCAGTGGATTTTACCATCTCATTCGATTTTACTATTTGCATGGAGGATCCAGGAATTGGGCTGGAGAATTTCCCGAAGGCGTTGTTTGATCTTTTTATTTTCTCTTGTCAGCCGTTCCTGTTGTTGCTGTAGCAACAACAAGCTCTGGTTGGTCTTTTCGAGTTGTCGAGCCATGTAATCTAATTGACGAACAACCTGAGCATTTTGGGCATGGCGAAGACAAGATTCAGCCTGGAGCATCTCAATCAAGTGAATATTGGCTTTCATGATTGCAGACTCATTTTCGAGAGACGTTAAGACAGCACTTTCGATGTTTTTTGACTCATAATAACTTTCTTCGAGAAAAGAGCTGTCAAGCTTTGTTCTTATTGAAGTAAGGTTGCTTTCTAACAGGGTGATTGTAGAGAGCAGATAGTCCAGCTTTGCTAGTAGAAGATCCTTCACGACTTTTAATCTATTGATCATCAGGTAATCTGCCCTCCCGGCGCAGCAAAGACTGTCTTTCTATTTTCATTCAACTTTTCAAACCTGTCGCTGCATGGGGCACCGAGGGCAAGCGAGTTCCAGATCCATTCAGCGGTACCTGCTGCAGAGAAGATGGGGGCTAGCCTGGCTGCATTCTGGCGCATGAGTGCTTGATTTTCGGTAGAAGTGACAAATTGAACTGCAGCCTGAAAAGATTCCGTCGTGTAGGCAGCGGTTACGCCAATGCCATTGCTCTCGACAAATTGAGAGGCAACCGTCTGCCGACTGCCCAGGACAATAATGGGTGTGTGCGAGGTGCTCAAGATAAACGGAATCCGACTTGGTAAACTTAACCTGGCCAGAGCGGCCTGATCATCGTCGCTATCGAGGGTGCCGGACGGTACCAGCACGAAGGCATAGCTGCGCAACAGAGGGACCAGTTTACTTTCAGGCAAAAATTCATCGAGTTCAATACCGTCAGCCTTGAGATCGGCTCGCTCGAATTCCAGCCACTTCATAGAAGTACTCTTGCAGTTGCACCGCCAGGAAACTTTGACCCCGCTTCCGCGCACTGTCGCCCGCAGCAATTGCAACCACCGTCTTCCCCAGATATTGCCAACGACAACCGTCGCCAGCGGATCGACTTCCAGTTGAGGATTTTCTGTTACCGGCAATTGATCGGATACGACAGGGGGCAACAGCCAGAATCGACAACCAAATTTGTCTTCGTAAGCGCGCTGCATCTCGGCAGAGATGGCCAGGCAGAGGGACGATCTAGCGAATAATTCTTTGAGCAACGTGTCGGGTATGGCATCAGAGTAGATATTCTGATCGTCCATGATGTACGTACACAAAGGGGCTTGCGAATAACTATGGGCGATCAGCGCCAGCCGCACCTCGTCCGGGAAATAGGGAATGCAGACAATCCGGCGAATCGCCCGGCCTTTGAGCGCACCGAGAAGTTGCGCGCCCAGTTGCAGTTGCGAGAGGCCACGCTGGGAGAGCCGATAACTTTCAGCGCCAAAATTTTGCTTCCCATCGTACAGATCCATCGACCGGATCGACAGGATGCGCGGCTGGTCCGCGAAAATTCTTTTTGTAAGGATACCCGTTCCATGCTTTTCGCTGACTTCCGCGTGGGAGAGCAGTAAGTCGATGGCGTCTTCGGGACCAACCTGAAGCTTAGAGTCGTTGAGCAGCCGATCCTGCAACAGCCTCTCACCAGAAGCAATCGAGTCAGCGATTGCTGAGCGAAGTCTACTATTTTCTGCGAAAGTATCGTGTGAGTTGGAAGTGGCCATCTAGACTCTGCAGCAAGCGTGAAGGACAACGGGCAGGGGAGATTGCACAGGTTGGTCCTGACTTTAGCATCTTCTAGAATGCTTTGGAATATGGAGAAAATCCTTCAGGCAAACTTCAATTCGTGCTTTGCGATGAGCAACGACCGGGGCAATGAGTCCGCGAGTGCAAAAACGGTTTAACTGGCAGTTGGCTCCGAGGCGATCAACGTCTGGGGCAGGCTCGCCGAGCACCATTGAAAAGCCTGGCTGAAGATGTCATGGCTCTGGAAGAAGAAAATGTTACCCCAGGATGACGCGATGGAGCGGGGAGAATTGCAGTAGAATCCGACGTCATTGCGCCCCTCGTCCCTGTGAATAACAATATGCCAGTAGTAGCCGCGACGGCGCATCTCCGCTACCTGTCTGTCCAGCCGATTGGCATCGTTTGTTGGGGCAAAGACCATTTGCTCGTCCCAATACTCGGTTGTGACGACCGGGTAGCGATGGGTGTCCATACCACGGATAACCTCGATATCGAAACCTTCGGCGTCGATCTTGAGGAGGCCGACGGTTGCTGGTACCTCTGCGGAGCGGTGCAGGCTTGCCAGACTTCTGACCGGCACATCTACGGCCTCGACAAAGTGCAGATCGGCAGGCATCGGGTGCCTGAGCAGGCTGCTATAGAGAGTGACGTCCTTGTAGACGCCAGTGGCAGACAGATCTCGGGCGATATGCAACTGCATCGTGGTGTCGGAGGGACCGAGGGCCAACTGAAAAGGGTGAAAGTTCTCGTTGTCACCGATCCGCTGCTTAAGCTGCTCAAAAGCTGGTTGATAAGGTTCAAAGGCAAAGACCTGATACCCTACTTCCAGCAGGCGTTTCGAAATATCGCCGACATTTGCTCCCACATCGAGGGCAATGCGGGATGGCAAGAAAGTGTACAGGTAGGCCATCAGTTCTACCTCGGTACTGTCGTAGGCGGAGTACTCGAGGGGAGGAACACCGATTTGCCTGAGAGGTTGGGCTGAGACGTCCAGCCGCTCGTTGGGAGCCGGAGTTGATCTCTGCAGCAGCTGGGGCAGCGCCCTCAATATTTGTTGTATTTCTTTTAAGTCAGTCCGGGTGCCCAGCGATTCCTCCTGCAGACGTTCGAGCTGTCGGGCCATGCGCAATAGATACTCATAATCAACCTTTTGTCCTTCCTGCACCCTCTGAGCAAGAAAAATCAGCGCTTCGATTATCGAAGAATCATTTTCGAGCGTCGAAGCGCCAGCCGTCGTTATCGCTGCCATATTCTCCAGCAACAAGTCCAGTTTGCGGATGTGGGCCAGCAATTCGTCCAGCTTGTCGAAAAGCTCATTTTTGATTGTTTTCAGCCTGGCTGGTCTGAGGAACACAACAATTCACCTTTTATCCTGTATAAAGCGTGACCTGTTATTTTCTGGTGGTATTCCAGGCACTGAATAGATTTTCAAATCGACCATCGCTTGCCTTGCCTGCCGCAACAGAATGCCAGATCCAATCTGCCACAGCGTCAGCGGAAAATGCAGCGGCGACAGCGGCGGCGTTGCGACGGTACCTGCACTGATTTTCAGTAACCATGATCTGCCCAAGAGCCTGCTGAAAACTCGCCGCCTCATAATCGCTGACAGTACCGATGTCGAGGCACCTGATAAAGTGCGCTGCGGAGGTCTGTTCGCTGCCCATGACGATGACCGGCGTGTTGGCGGTGGCCATCGCAAACAGTATTCGCCCCGGCAGGCTCAAACTGAGATCCGGACGGTCCTCTACGCCATCGAGCAGACCGGTCGGCACCAACACAAAAGGTGCCTGGCGAAGCAGGTTAACCAGGGTCGCTTCTGCTACCAGTCCTCTGGCGGTGATGCCGGATTGGGCCATCACTTCTGTAGAAAGTCCTGTGAAAGTGTGGGGCTGGCCGTACCAGTCCAGCTTGCAACCGGCCCCCTTTACTGCAGTGCAAAGAAGTGAGAGCCAGTTCTCGCTCCACATGCTGCCAATTAAAATACCTGGGCGATCAAACCGCTCGGGCAGTGTGGCAGCCGTCTGGATAAACTGCTCAGGTGCAACCGCCGGCAGCAGCCAGAAGGTGAAGCCAAACTTTTCTTCGTAGGCCTGACGCATTTCTGGGTGGGTTGCCAGCCGCAGGGAAGCTTTGGAGAGAAACTCTTGCATCAGGGCATCAGGAATGGCACTGACTGTAATATTTTGATCGTCCATGATCCAGATGACCAGGGGGACATCAAATATCTCTTTGACGGCGATAGCAAAGAGCAACTGCTCGGTGGAATAGGGAACGCAGAAAATCCTCTGGATATCCTGGCTTTTGAGGAGCCTGCTTGCCAGAAGAAAAATCTCCTGTCGCGAACATCCCTTCAACGATAAACATAAATTACTGTAGCCGAAGCGCTGAAGACCGCCGTAGTTGTTGCTGGAGCGCACAGAAAGGATATTTGTGTCATCTTTGAAAATTCTTTTTAGAAGCACCCCCGTGCCATGGTTTTCGACAACCTCATCGAGGGTGATCAAAAGAGTTGCATTGGCCGTCTTCGGAAGCAGCGAGTCGTCATCAGATTCTTGCATCACGATACTGGTGACCGACGAGACAGGCTCGCTTGTGGCGATGAGTGCAGCCAGCTTTTCGCGCAGTTCGGCGTTTCTTTGCGCTTTCTGGTCCATCAACCCGTGCCAGTTGATATCCACGCTCCCGTCTCCTTGACTTCGGTGTGTCTGTTGAGCGGATAGTTGCATTCAACCAATGTTAGCGGCCCCAGAGCGGGTGGAGTCGAGATAGAGCCCCACCACCTCAGTAGCCGGACCACTGCAGACGATTCGACCGCCGCTCAGCCAGACCGCCCGCTCGCAGGACTGTTCGATGAAGGGCAGATCGTGGGAGACCACTAAGACCGTGGTGTGCGACTGCCAGAACTGCCCCAACCGGTTGCGGCACTTTTCTTTGAAGCGCTCGTCTCCCACCGAAAGCACCTCGTCGAGGATCAAGATGTCCGGCGGTACGTCGGTGGCGATAGCAAAGCCCAACCGGGCGGTCATGCCCGAGGAAAGCGTCTTCACCGGTACGTCGGCGTAGGACTCCAGATCCGCAAAGCGCAAGATCTCCTGGCTGCGCTCGCGCATCTGCTGGCGGGAGAAGCCCAAAAACACGCCGTAGAGCACGATGTTGTCCACCAGCGACAGCTCCGAGTCGAACCCGGCCCCGAGTTCGATGAGGGGGGCGATGTCGCCCTGGACCCGGACTTCGCCCGTGTTGGGCTTTAAGATGCCGCAGATCACCTTGAGCAAGGTAGATTTGCCGGAGCCGTTCGAGCCGATGATCCCCAGCTTCTCACCGGCACTGACCACCAGATCGATGCGGTCGAGCACCTGCTTGCGGCCAGGCTTGCGGTAGCGGCCATCCAGAAACGAGAGGATGGTGGTCTTGAGATCGTAGGAGAACTCTTCCTGGGTGCGCCGCCAGAGGGAGACGTTATTGAGCCGTATAACTTCCAAGCCAATGTTTGAGATGAACTTTTAGGCAGCCTAACCCGATTCGGAGCCTACAACAAGTCCATGTACTGGTCGGAGCGGGCATTAAAAAACAGAGCGCCGATGGTGCAGACGACCGTACCTGAGAGCAGCGCGATTCCCAGTACGCCCCAACTGAGATCGGCCCGACCGAGGATGAGCTGGCGCAGGCCCTCGATGATCGGCGTCAGGGGATTGAGATCGATGAATGTCTTGACCTGCTTGGGCACGATCGCCGCCGGATAGAACACGGGACTACTGAGAAACAGGGCAAAGGCCACCAGTTCGTAGAGGTAGGGCAGATCTCGAAAAAATACGTACAGGGCGCTCACCAGGAAGCTGATACCTGTGGCGGCGAGCACCAGAGCTACGGAGGGGATCACCAAAAGCAGCGCATAGAACGGATTGTGGGAGACCACCAGCGTCATCACAGCCAGCAGCGGCAGGGGACCGACGACGAACTGAAAGATGTTGGATAAGACCAGCGACAGGGGCAGGATGCTGAAGGGCAGGCGGATCTTGTTGAGCAGGGCACCGCTGTTGACGACACTCGGCAGCGCCTGGGTAGTGGTGACGTTAAAGAAGTTGATTACCACGAGCCCGGTGAAGGCGGCGAGCAGGTAGTTGAGCAGCGAATGGTCGTAGTAGGCGGCAAAAGTGGTGCCAAAGATGGCCGTATAGGCGGCAGTCATCAGCAGGGGATTGAGAAGCGACCAGTACACCCCCAGAATCGAGCCTCGATAGCGCACCTTGAGGTTGCGCTGGGTAAGCACAAAAAGCAATTCCAGGTAGCGGTGGGCTGAGGGAGCCAGTTTTTCGAGTGGGAGTGCGCGCAGCATTGTGGCGAGACTGGGCATCTACTTACCATACGGCACTTCGCCCAGTTCGAGAATGTTACCGTCTGGATCTTGGACGAAGAAGGCGGCCCGGCCCGAGGCGCTCGCTTGAACGGGGAAGCCCGCTTTTTCTAAGCGATCCCTGGCAGCCAAAAGATCGTCCACGGCCAGCGCCAGGTGACGGTTGCGCCCCAGCCTCTGGGCATCGACTGGATCCGGGCAAATCTGAGCAGAGACGATGAGATGAATCTGAAAATCCCCCAGCTCGTACCACAGACCCGCAAAGCCCAGGGCTCGATCGCGAGCCGGGGTGAGCCCCAGCACCTCACCGTAAAAGTGGGCGGACCGTTCGAGGTCACCTACCAGGATCGCCGCGTGCAAAGGACGGATGACGCGCATGATCGCCGCTCGTACGGATCGATCACGCACGATACCCCAGCAAAGCGGTGCTGTCCAATCGGTAAGATAGAGGCGGAGGAGTTGGCGCGGTGGTCGCGGGCCGGGCAACCGGCCTGAGGAAAGTCCGGGCTCCCCAACGAGCGGATTGCTGGGTAACGCCCAGTGCGCGCGAGCGTGAGGATAGTGCCACAGAAACATACCGCCGATGGGAGTGGCAACACTCCACAGGCAAGGGTGCAAAGGTGCGGTAAGAGCGCACCAGCGACATCGAGAGGTGTCGGCTCGGTAAACCCCGTCCTGAGCAAGGCGGGGGACAGATGGGTTGCTCGTTGACCGTCCCCCAAAAGCCGCTTGAGGCGTCAGGCAACTGGCGTCCCAGACAGATGACCGCCCTTCGAACAGAACCCGGCTTACGTCCGGCTCCTCCACCTGAGTTTCTATCCGGTGGGTGACATGGAAAACAACGTTCTCAGACAACTCCTCTTGATGGGCGTGGGTGCAACCGCTGTCCTCACCGAACGGATTCAGCAGGCCGTCGATGAGTGGGTGGGCGAGGGCCGCCTGCGCCAGGAAGATGCCAAAGAATTTCTCGACGATCTGCTCATTCGCCTGCGCGAGGAGCAGGGCAACCTCGAAGAACAGTTCCGCCGCCAGATCAAGACGGTGCTCAAAGAATACGACGTGCCCAACCAGTCCGAAATCGAAGCGCTTAAAAACCGCCTCGACCGCCTGGAGTACCAGTTACGCCAGTTGCAGGACAGGCTGTAAACCGGATCTGCCATTGACAAAGAGCTTGACTCCACGTAAGGTAATTTTGCATGTCGGTCCGGCATTTGCCTCGAACCTTCGTCTGGAAGCGTGCCGGAGTTGTTTTTGTCTGATCGCCAACGACATCGCAGTGTTTACCAGAGGGGGCTATGCAAGTATTGATTCAAGATCTCAGCTATGGCCTGCGGTCGCTTTTGAGCAAGCCTGTCTTTACCGTCGTCGCACTGGTTGCCCTCGCCCTTGGGATCGGTGCGAACACGGCTGTCTTCAGCGTCGTCAACGCTGTCTTACTCAAGCCCTTTCCCTACAAACATCCCGAGCAATTGATCGTCGTCTCTGCAAAGGATGGGCAGATAGACGAAGGAGTGAGCTATCCCGACTACCTCGATTATCGGGAGGCCAGAACCAGCTTCACCCAGTCAGCTGCTTTTTTAGGTGAAAGCTTTGTCCTCTCAGGGGGCGGACAGCCAGAACGGCTGCGCGGTGCGTTTGTCAGCTCCGGATACCTCTCTACACTCGGTATCGCGCCCGTTCTCGGTCGTGATTTTCTGCCCCAGGAAGATTTGCCCGGCTACCGCAGCGTGCTGCTGTCGTACAGCTTCTGGCAGAGCCGCTACCGGGGCGACCCCGGTGTACTGGGCCGCTCCTTGCGCTTAAATGGTCAACTTTTTACTATCGTCGGCGTCCTGCCGCAGGGCATATCTTTTAAATACGACGAACAGTTTCTTACCTCCTTTGGCTCCTGGCTGACCAAAGGCCGCAATCCAAAGCTGGGGATCAACGATCCGTGGGGCCGGGGCAATCACTTTTCAATGCTGATGATCGCCCGCCTCAGGACCGGTCATACCCTCGATCAGGCCCGCTCCGAACTGGCAGCGATCGCAGCCAGGCTCGCCCGTCAGTATCCCGATACCAACGCCACCACCCAGGCGCGAGCGGTTTCGCTGAGCGAGTTCGTCCTCGGCAACATTCGGACGACGCTACTGGTGTTGATGGCGGCAGTGCTTTTTGTGCTGCTGATTACAGCGGCGAACGTCGCCAACCTTCAGATCGCCCGCTCGGCAGCCCGGCGACGCGAGGTGGCACTGCGCACCGCCCTCGGAGCAAGCCGGGGACGGATTGTCCGCCAGCTTCTGACCGAGAGCCTGCTGCTGTCCAGCCTGGGAGCACTCATCGGCTTGATCGTAGCCTCGCTCAGCATCGCTCCGATCACCGCCTTGATCCCGGCAGATGTTCCAAGAGCCAGCCAGGTTGCGATCGATTTACCGGTGTTGCTCTTCGCGATCGGCGTGGCTGTGGCAGCTGGTGTTGGCTTTGGCGTAGGGCCGGCGATGGCTGCTGCCCGGACCAGTCCGGCAGAGGTGCTCAAGGAGGACAGCCGGGGGGCGATCGGCGGACGCAGGCAGGGGCGCTTGCGCAATAGTCTGATTGTCGCGGAAGTCGGGCTGGCTCTGGTTTTGCTCTGTGGAGCGGCCCTGATGCTGCAGAGTTTTATCAAACTGCGCAGCGTTGAGCCGGGCTTCAGCACCACCAGGACGTTGAGTGCCTACCTCAGTCTTCCTGCGCAGAGCTATCCAGATGCGGATGCGCAGCGGCGCTTTGCACAGCGTCTGATCGAACAGTTGCATACTCTACCAGGGGTGCGCTCAGCAGCGATCGTCAACGACATCCCGCTCACGCACTTTCAATCGGGCGCGCAGGTTGAAGTGCCGGGATATGTGGGCAAGGAGCTGCCTTACGCCGACTATCTAAGCACCAGCCCCGGCTACTTTGAGTTGATGGGCATTCCGCTGCTGGCCGGGCGGACTTTTGACGAGCAGGACCAGCCGGGCCAACCGGGAGCCGTCATTGTCAACGACCTTGTCGTCCGCCGCTTCTTCCCGGACGGCAACGCGGTCGGTAAGCGCCTGCGGCTACCGGGCATCTCCGACTGGCTCACGATCGTGGGAGTGGTCAGATGCATTCACCAAAACGATCTCAAGGAGCCGCCCAACCTCCAGGTGTACCGGCCTTTTGCCCAGGATCCCTGGGCTGAGATTGGGATCGTTCTTAAAAGCGACATTGCGCCTACCGCCCTTGCTGCCAGCCTGCAGCGCGCCGTCCAGAGCATCGATTCGGATTTGCCGGTGACAAAGGTGCGCTCCTTGCAGAAAGTGATCGACGACTCGGTACAGGCTCCGCGCCTGACGATGGTGCTGCTTGCGATCTTTGCCGGGATCGCCCTTGTGAACGCTGCTATCGGTATCTACGGGGTGATGAGCTATTCGGTGAGCCAGCGCACCCACGAGATCGGCGTGCGCATGGCCCTCGGTGCCCTGCCCGCCGACGTGCTCAAGCTGGTGGTCGGCCAGGGAATGCTGCTGGTGCTGGTAGGAGTGGCGATCGGGCTGGCGGGCGGCCTTGTCGGGTTGCAACTGTTGTCGAGCCTGCTTTTTGGCATCGGGGCGAGCGATCCGATCACTTTCGGGGCCGTGGCGATGTTGCTCGTGCTGGTGGCCCTCGTCGCCTGCTATCTGCCCGCTCGCCGGGCAACCCGGATCGATCCGGCCATCGCCCTGCGCTACGAGTAGGGCGCACCCGCCAGCGCCAGCTCCGAGCGCAAAAAGTCGATGAACTGGCGGGCGGTGCGCCCGGAGCGGCTGTTGTGGTGCATCACCCACTGCAGCGCACGGCGCTCGAGATCTTCGGCTGCCAGAGCAATGCCTGCCTGTTCTGCCAGGTAACGGACGATGCGCAGGTAGGTCTTCTGATCGGCGGGTTCAAACGTCAGCGTCAGTCCGAAGCGGTCGCTAAAGGACAGCTTCTCCTGCACCGTGTCCCAGGCGTGTACTTCCTCATCGCTGGGCCGGGGACGGTCGCCAAAAAATTCGCGAATCAGGTGGCGACGGTTGGAGGTGGCGTAGACGACGACATTTTGGGGACGGGCGGTCAGATTGCCTTCGAGGACGACCTTGAGCGCCTTGTAGGCTTCTTCGCCCTCCTCGAAGGACAGATCATCGACGAAGAGGACGAACTTGAGGGCGAGGGGGCGCAGGTGGTCGATGAGCAGGGGCAGCGCCTGCAGTTCGGACTTGGCGACCTCGATGAGGCGCAGGCCGCGTTCGGCGTACTCGCTCAGCATCGACTTGACCAGCGACGACTTGCCGGAGCCACGACTGCCATAGAGCAGAACGTGCAGCGCCGGATAGCCGGCAAGCAAAAATTCGGTATTGCGGCGCAGGGTGTCGCGCTGCTGTTCGTAGCCCACCAGCTCCTGCGATCGGATCTGCTCCGGGTGGGCGATGCCGACGAGTTCCCCTGCCTGCCAGCGCAGCGCCCGGTAGCGAGCAAAAAGACCGATTCCCGCCTCGCGGTAGTGCAGAGCGAGCCGGGGCAGCGCCTCTGCCCAGGTGCCGCCCCGATCAAAAAAAGGGACCACCTTCGGCCAGTGGGGCAACGGTACTGCCTGGCCTGTAACCTGCTCCATCCACAAAGCGATTTGCTCGCTTTCTAGATCGTGCAGCCGCTGTAGGATCTGCAGGTCGTGGCGGGCAGCCTCGACGAGCGCTGGGGGCAAGACCTGCACCTCGCAGTGCTGGAGCTGAGCTGAAAAAGGATTGTCCGCCTGCAAAACGGCCTCCACCAGAGCGTCCGGCCAGCTCTGGGCGCGCTCAGCCAGGGTTTTGAACCACAGGCCGTAAGCTTCCAGACAGCGGAGAATCTGGCTCTGGTTTCCGGGTGAGGCCGAGCCCAGTCCATCGAGCAACCCGAGCAAGGCCCGCACCGGCGGCGCTGTCAGCACCTCCTGATAGATAAGCAGGGAAGCAGCCTCCCGGCGCAGCCGACGCACTGTATCGTTGAAATCGCCCAAGCAGGTCTCTCCCAATACTTCTGCCCATTGTCGCCCTGCTGAGCGCCGGAGGAACGAGGAACATCCATCCTGGACGGTTCGTCCGGCAAACAAATAGTTAGATAACCTTACAATCAAAGGGGAGTTCGCCCTCCTTTGATCTCGGACTGCAGGACGATGCTGATTTCTGAGACGAGTGTCGAACAGTGCGCCGGCAGCATCGTCGAGACGCTGCCGCTATTCTTGCGCCTTATCCGCGCCGAGTTGCGCCGCCACCCGCGCCTGAACCTGTCGCTGCCGCAGTTGCGGGCGCTGGTCTACCTGCGCGATCAGCCCGGAGCGTCCGCCTCCGGCATGGCCGAGTACCTGGGGGTGACGCGGGCGACGGCCTCGACGACGATCGAGCGGCTGGTGCAGCGGGAACTGATCACGCGCACCGACGATCCCCAGGAGCGCCGCCGGGTGGTCTTGAATCTGACCGAGGCCGGTCACAGGCAACTGGAGCAGGCGAGTACGATTGCCCAGGAACGGGTGGCGGAGGCGCTGGCGGGTCTGTCTCCGTCGAGATTGCGCCGGATCAACGAGGGTCTGCTGCTGCTGCAGTCGGTACTCCACACGAGGGCGGGAATAACGCGATGACCGAGATGCTGGACAAGCAAAAAACGCGCCGAGGGGAGCAAAAAGTGTCGGGTGCTGCCCGTCGGGACTGGCGGCCCATCGTCCTCGGGCTGGTGGTGATCGCAATCGGCGTGTTCGCGCTGCGGACCCTCACCGATCCCGCCCGCGATGCGGATTCAAGGCCAAAGGGCAAACCGGCGGTCCCGGTGATAACGGCGGTGGCACAGCAACAGGCCGTTCCGGTCGAAGTCGATGCGGTGGGCAACGTCGAGGCAACCTCGACGGTATCGGTGCGCTCTCAAGTCGATGGGCAACTGCTGCGGGTCCATTTTCAGCAGGGCCAACTCGTCCATAAAGGCGATCTGCTCTTCAGCATCGACCCAAGACCCGCCCAGGCGGCGGTGGCTCAGGCGGAGGCCGCCGTCAACAAAGATCTGGCCGCCGTCGAGCAGGCGAGGGCGGTTCTCCTTAAAGACCAGGCCCAGCTGCGCACCGCCCGCCTCCAGGTGCAGCGCTACGAGCTACTGCGATCCCAGGGGGCGATCTCCCAGGACCAGTTCGACCAGTACCGCACCAACGCCGACGCCCTCGAAGCGACGGTGCGCGCCGATCAGGCCAATATCCGCAACGCCCAGGCGATCGTCAATTCCGACCGGGCGGCCCTCGCCAACGCCCGCGTCCAACTCAGTTACAGCACAATCCGCTCGCCTATCGAGGGCCGCACCGGCAGCCTCAACTTTTATGCCGGCGATCTGATCAAGGCCAACGACACGACCGCCCTGGTGACGATCAACCGGATTAGCCCGATCTACGTCACCTTCACCGTGCCGGAAGACCAGCTCGCAGCGATTCGCAGCGCGATGGCCCGCCACGAACTGAAGGTGAGCGCCAGTGCCCAGGGTGATAGCCGCATCGTCACCGGCAACTTGAGCTTTATCGACAACGCCGTCGATACGACCACCGGCACGATCAAGCTCAAGGCGACGTTTGCCAACAGCGACGGCTACCTCGTCCCCGGTCAGTTCGTCGATGCGAGCCTCACGGTCACGACCTTGAACAGGGCAGTGGTCGTGCCCTCCCAGGCGATCCAGACCAGTCAGCAGGGCCGCTTCGTCTTCGTCGTCCGCCCCGACCGCACCGTCCAGATGCAGCCCATCGAGAGTACTCTCACCTACAGGGGCCTGGCGGTGATAAATCGAGGCGTCCAGCCCGGCCAGACGGTCGTCACCGACGGCCAACTGCAACTGGTACCGGGGGCAAAGGTGCAGATCAAGCCGTCGTCGCCGGAGGCCGCTTCCCGATGAATCCTTCTGCCCTGTTTATCCGTCGCCCGATCACGACCACCCTGGTGATGATCGGGATCTTTATCTTTGGCTGCATCGCCTACCGTCTGCTGCCGGTGAGCGACCTGCCGAGCGTCGATTTTCCAACCATCCAGGTCTCGGCAAGCCAGCCCGGTGCCAGTCCCGACACGATGGCCTCGACGATCGCGACGCCGCTGGAGCGCCAGTTTGCGACGATTCCGGGCCTCGACTCGATGAACTCGACCAGCACCCTCGGTAACACCCAGATCACGCTGCAGTTTAATTTGAGCCGCAAGATCGACGGAGCGGCCCAGGACGTGCAGTCGGCGATTCAGGCGGCCTCCTCGATTTTGCCGCCGGGGATGCCCACCCCGCCTTCCTACCGCAAGGTCAACCCGGCGGATGCACCGATTCTGTACCTGGTGCTCACCTCGCCCACGCTCCCCCTCTCGCAGGTAGACGAGTACGCTGAAACCGACGTTGCCCAGCGCATCTCGATGGTGGGCGGCGTCGCCCAGGTCAACGTCTACGGTGCTCAAAAATACGCCGTGCGCGTCCAGCTCGACCCCTACGCCCTCGCCACGCGGGGCATCGGCATCGACGAGGTGCAGTCGGCGATTAAAACCGGCAACGTCAATCTGCCCTCCGGCACCCTCTACGGCAACTACCAGGCGTACAACCTCAACGCCAACGCCCAGCTCACCGATGCCGCCGCCTACCGCAAACTGGTCGTCGCCTACCGCAACGGTGCGCCGATTCGCCTTGAGCAGTTGGGCCGGGTAATCGACAGCGTCGAGAACGACAAGACCGCCGGTTGGTTCAACAACACCCGCTCGATCATCCTTGCCATCCAGCGCCAGCCCGGCGTCAACACGATCGACGTGGTAGACAGCATCAAAAAGCTCCTGCCCACCTTCAAGGAGCAACTGCCGGCGGCGGTCAACCTCGACATCATGTTCGACCGCTCCCAGTCGATCCGCGCCTCGGTAGGCGATGTGCAGTTTACGCTCGCAATCACGATCGGCCTGGTGGTGATGGTGATCTTTGTCTTCTTGCGCAACCTGACGGCGACGGTGATCCCCAGCCTGGCGCTGCCGCTGTCGATCGTCGCCACCTTCTCGGCAATGTATCTGTTGGGCTTTTCCCTCGACAATCTGTCGCTGGTCGCCCTCACCCTGGCGGTGGGCTTCGTCGTAGACGATGCGATCGTCGTGCTCGAAAATATCGTCCGCCACCAGGAGATGGGCGAGGACCGCCTGAGTGCTGCCTACAACGGCTCGCGCGAGATCTTCTTTACGATCTTGTCGATGACGATCTCGCTGGTGGCGGTCTTTATTCCGATTTTGTTTATGGGCGGGATTCTGGGCCGCCTTTTTAACGAATTTGCGGTGACGATGGCGGTGGCGATTCTCGTCTCGGGCTTTATCTCGCTCACGCTCACACCGATGCTCTGCAGCCGCTTTTTAAAAAATCCGGACCACGACGCCCAGCGGCGCAACCGCCTCTACATGGCCTCCGAGCGCGTCTTCGATGGTCTTTTGCACGCCTACGAGCGCAGTCTGCAGTGGGTACTCGCCCATCGCCGCTCGACGATGGCCGTCTTTGTCGCCGTGCTCGCCGCCACCGCCTGGCTGTTTGTGATCGTACCCAAGGGCTTCATCCCTACCGAGGACACAGGCCAGATCTCAGGCAGCACCCAGGCGGCCCAGGGCATCTCCTTCGACGATATGGTGCGCCACCAGAAGGCCGTGGCGGCGATCGTCGCCCGCAATCCCTACGTCGCCTCCTACAATTCGAGCGTCGGCAACGGCGGCACCAACGCGGGCCGCATCCAGATCCGTCTCAAACCTCGCTCCGAGCGCCCGAGCGCCGACGAGATCATCCAGCAGTTGCGCAAACAGGTCGGGGCGGTTCCCGGCATCCGCGTCTTCTTTCAAAATCCCCCCGCCATCCGCATCGGCGGCCAGCAGACCAACGCCCTCTACCAGTACACCCTCCAGGGCATCGACACCGACACGCTCTATCAGGTCGCTCCGGTTCTTGAAAATAAACTGCGCGCTCTGAGCGAACTGCAGGATGTCAACTCGGACCTGCAGCTGAAGAACCCCCAGGTCAACGTCGCCATCGACCGCGACAAGGCTGCCGCCCTGGGGATCACCGCCCAGCAGATCCAGAACGCCCTGGGCGCCGCCTACGGCAACCCGCAGGTCTCGCTCATCTACACCTCGACCAACCAGTACCGGGTGATTACGAGTGTCCTGCCGCGCTACCAGCGCAGCCCTTCTGCCCTCTCCCGGCTGTACGTGCGCGCCGGCAACGGCAAGCTGGTGCCCCTTTCGACGATCGCAAGTTTTAAGCTGGGGGCCGGGCCGCTCCAGGTCAACCACGTCGGCCAGTTCGCCTCCGCCACGATCTCGTTTAACCTCAAGCCCGGCGTCTCCCTGGGCGAGGCGACGAGCAAGATCGACCGGATTGCAAGATCGGTTCTGCCCGAGACGATCACCGGCAGCTTTCAAGGTTCCGCCCAGGCGTTCCAGTCGTCGATCACCAACCTCGGCCTGCTGCTCATCGTGGCGATTCTCGTGATCTACATTGTGCTCGGCGTGCTCTACGAGAGCTTCATCCACCCGCTCACCATCCTCTCAGGACTGCCCTCGGCGGGCTTTGGTGCGCTGCTCACGTTGCTCATCTTCAAGGTGGACCTGAATATCTACGCCTTTTTGGGCCTGATCTTGCTGGTGGGGATCGTCAAGAAAAACGCGATCATGATGATCGACTTTGCCCTGGAGGCGGAGCGCAACGACGGCAAGCCCGCCGAAGATGCGATCTACGCCGCCTGCCTGGTGCGCTTCAGGCCGATCATGATGACGACGGTGGCCGCCTTGATGGGCACGCTGCCCATCGCCCTGGGGCTTGGAGCCGGGGCGGAGACGCGCCAGCCCCTGGGCCTCGCCGTGGTGGGCGGCTTGCTCTTCTCCCAGGCAATCACGCTCTACATCACGCCGGTCATCTATCTGTATCTCGACCGCTGGGAGAAGAAGACCAACCCCGCTGCCCGCGAGCAGTACGCCGGGTAATCAGCCGGGCTGGGGCCGCTGTGGTATGCTAGGAAAGCTTGAAAATTTTGGAACGACTATGCCCCTGACGCAAGAGCGCAAACAGGAACTGATTGGCACCTATCAGGTCCACGAGACCGACACCGGCTCCCCCGAGATCCAGGTTGCGATGCTCAGCGACCGGATCAACCAGTTGACCGAGCACCTGCGCAGCCATCCCAAAGATTTTTCCTCGCGGCGCGGCCTGCTCAAGCTGATTGGCCGCCGCAAGCAGCTGCTCGCCTACCTGGCAGCCAACGAGGCCGAGCGCTACCGCGCCCTGGTCGAGCGGCTGGGCCTGCGCCGCTAGCGCCGCGATCATGGAACAGGGCCTATTTGCTGCTTCCCTGTTTCCGTACCTGCTCTTTCTCTGGTATGCCACCCGTTCGGGCCGCTTTCCAAAGCTGGCCCTTTACGGTTTTTATGGCACCCTCGTCTTCGTGGCGGTGACGATTCCTGTCGGAGCCTACTGCCAGTTCGTCCTCAAGCAGTCGCTCTCCAACGTCGATTGGCTGCACGGTCCTGCCGAATCGCTGCTCACGCTCTCCAATATCCTGGTCGTGCTTGGCTTCAAGCAGGCGCTCACCCAACCGCCCAAAAATCGGAGCTAGAGCCTGGTTTCTACTCCGCGAGTACCTGGTCGCGGATCGCGCCGTCCGCTGCCACCCAGCGCAGGGTTTCAGCGGCAATCGCGCGGCCATAGCCGATCGCCTCCTCGCCCTGGCGTCCTGTCAGTTCGATCTCGACGCGCTCCACTCCCTTGCGCCGCAGCGCCTGGGCAGCGGCGAGGGCCGCACCCCAGGCGCTGCGATCGACTGGAACCACCAGCCAGCCGCCAGCCGCCCGCTCCGTCGGCAGCCGCCCGGTGGGCAACAACACCTGCTGGAGCACTTCGAGGTTGAGGGCAAAACCGGCTCCGGGGGCAGCCCGACCGTAAGAACCCAACAGTTCGTCGTAGCGCCCGCCCCGGCCAATCAGACGATTGGCGGTGCTCACCTCGAAGATCAACCCCGTGTAATAGTCAAAAGCTTCTACCAGGCTCAAGTCGAGTACCACCGGCACCGAGCGCTCCCCGAGCCAGCCTGTGAGCAATTCCAGTTCCGTCAGCTCGGCGCGCTGACTGGGGCTGAGCGGCAGAGCTGACGCCTTGCTGAGCACCGCCTCCGGCTCGCCGCGCAGATCCAGTAGCAGCAGCAGTTGCGAGCGCACCGCCGCCTCTATCGCCTCCTCTTCGAGAATCGCCACCCGGTCCAGCCGGGCGAGCGCCCGCCGCAGCCGCCCACGGGCCGGTTCGCTCACCTCTAAAAGCCACGAGCGCGTAAAGCCCACCGCCCCCAGAATGAGCGTCCAGTCCGGCAGCGCCAGCTCCTCCAGGCACTCGGCCAAAACCAGCAGTACCTCAGCGTCCGCCAGCGCCCCGTCCGCCCCAATGAGCTCCACTCCGGCCTGGTAGAATTCCTGCGGCTGGGCGGTGCTGCGAAAGACGTTCATCTGGTACCACAGGCGTACCGGCGGTGGCGCGTCGGCCAGCCTGGTCGCCACCGCCCTGGCCAGCGACGGCGTCGGGTCGGGCCGGAGTCCGAGAGAAACACCCTCCGCATCGCGCAGCTGCAAGATCGACGAGAGGTCTACCGAGCCGCTCGCCTGCAGTGTCTCCAGCCGCTCAAGCGTCGGGGTGATGATCCGCTGGTAGCCCCAGCGGGTGAAGACCGATTGCAGGCGCTTCTCGATCCAGAGCTTTTGAGAAACGTCGAGGGGCAGCAGATCGCGGACGCCGGTCGGTGGTTGGTACATAGCCTCAGCCAGGAATGCCTACGCATTGTACACAGCCATCTTCACTCTCTGCCCGCCTGCAGGACGGGCAAACCTGGCTGGAGGCTATCATCATCGGCCTGGACAGAGAGAGTGGATGAAAAATAGACGACAGCAAAAATTCCGTTTCAAAAGATCAATCGGGTAAACCCAATTTTATAAAGTTAATTTTACGCTCACTTGCGAGTAAGATCGATGTCTTTTTCAGATTGCGACGCGGATTTTTCAGCTTCTATTTTTGCCTTTTGGTAGGCCGTTATCTGGACTCGGCGTCTACCTGTTTTAGTATCAGTAACATAACCTGCTAGTTCAGCAAGCCGCCTGGCCTTCTCTCCAGGATGCTGCCTGATCAGTTCTAAAAGGCTTTTTCCAGTCAGCACCGTCTTTTTAGAAGAAAGCTTTTTGGATGATTTATAGGGAACACTCAAATTCGATCGTTCGGAGCTACGTCCTACGGGCTGGCTTGTTTTAACTTCCGTCTTATTTATCAAATCAACAGCATGGAGAGGCTGAATTTTCATGTGGGGGCTGCACCAGCCAATTAAAAAATCCATCACATCCGCGACAACATTTTCGCTTTCCTCGTTCTCTTCGGAGCGATAATAGTCAAATAGCTCATCGAGCAGGGCTAGAGCACTCTTGTAGGGTACTCCCTCCAACAAAGTAGTCTCGACGGTTTTACGAAGCTGCAGAACTGGATTGTCGCCTTCTACAGCTCTCATGAAGAGCTTTCTAATATCCGCACTCCCTTTCATCCGACTTTCTTCCATTTCTGTCTTGTTTCCTCAAGTGCATTTTGATATTCGGCGAAGTCCATCTGCCGTGCTGGCTCTACAAAACCGTGGTCAGAATTTTTAGGGTCAGGTCTGTACTTGAGTTCTGGACCCAGATCTTGAACTTTGATTTCCCAGGCTGGATATTTTGATTTTCCGCCAAGTGCTTCGGGCCTTCGATGCTCTGGTAGTTGTTCAGGACTTGGACTTACGGACATACCTCCGGTTCCGGGGAGCACGTTTCTATCTTCGTCAATTTTAATATCTACCTTGGGTCTTACTCCCAGTTTTGTAGCTGTGTTCCCGCAGGCAGGAAATCCACCGTCTTCTTTCATACTTCTACAAATACGAAGTGTGCGTTTGGCGATAGAGGCTCTGCTCTGAGACAAGGGTGGTTACATCTGTGTACATTTTGATTTGCTGCAAACAATGCAAAATTTGCAGTGAATGCAACTTTATCATATCGCTGCTGTGTTTTAAGCTTCGCCCTGGAAGTTCGTAAAAACCGCTGTCTTACTCCGCCGCGCAAATTTTGGCTGCAGCGACGGCACTGGCAGCGACTTTGACAAGCTGCACCGCGCAGGCTTTCAGTTCCGGTTGGCTGGAATCGGGGTCGGCTTCGGAGTGGGTGAGGGCGTTGGCTTCGGCCTCGTCGGCCCAGAGGCTGCCCCAGTGCATCGGTACAAAGAGCACGCCAGGAGCGATGGCAGCGGTGATCCGGGCTGCAAAGCGGGCGGTACCCCGGCGCGAGCGCACTTCGAGCCAGTCGCCGTCGTGTATGTCGAGCTGCGTTGCGTCGCGGGGGTGGATCTCGATAAAGGGCGCAGGGTGGAGGCGGCGCAGCTTTTCGATGCGTCCGGTGCGCGTCTGGGTGTGCCAGTGGCCGTAGAGGCGGCCATTGGTGAGGATAAAAGGATAGTCGGGGTCGGGCGGTTCAGCGAGGCCGCGAGCGTGAACGGCAGCGAAGCGGGCCCGGCCATCGGGGGTGGCAAAGCGATGGTCGGTGTAAAGCCGACTGCTGGCAGTGGAGGGGGGGGAGCCCGATGATAAAGGCCACTGGAGGGGACCATTCTGCCGCAGGCGCTCGTGGCTGATGCCGGTCATCTCGCAGGGCCGACCGGCGGTGAGGGCGGCAAATTCGGCAAAGACTGAAGCAGGCGTGTCGAAGGCAAACTGCTCGACAAGACCGAGACGACGGCCTACTTCAGCAAAAATCTGCCAGTCGTCCCGCGCTTCACCCACGGGTTGTTGAAAGGCCGGGCTGAGGGTGACGCGCCGCTCGGAGTTGGTCATCGTACCGGTCTTCTCGCTCCACTGGGTGGCCGGGAGCAGGATGTGGGCGAACTGGGCCGTCTCGGTCGGGTAGTAGCAATCTTGATAGACCGTAAAGGGGGAACGGGCGAGGGCGCGGCGGGTGCGGTCCAGATCCGGCAGGCTCACCGCCGGGTTGGTGGCGGCGATCCAGAAAAATTCGACCTCGCGGGCCTCAAGGGCCAGGATCATCTCCCAGACCGTCCGTCCGGGCTGGGGAGCGATGCTCCCGGTGGGCAGCTTCCAGGCTTTCTCGACCGCTTCGCGGTGGGCCGGGTCGGCGATGAAGCGATAGCCAGGGAGCAGGTGGGAAAGTCCCCCCGCCTCACGGCCCCCCATCGCGTTCGGCTGGCCGGTGAGCGAAAAAGGGCCGCTGCCGGGGTGGCCAATCTGGCCTGTGAGCAGGTGCAGGTTGATGAGCGCCCGCACCTTCGCCGTGCCCTCGATCGACTGGTTGATGCCCATCGACCAGAGCGAGAGTACCCGCTTCGATGCGGCCCAGAGGCGAGCACAGGCTTCTAACTGTTCGATCGTGATGCCGCAGCGGCGGGCCACCACCTCGGGCGGGTAGTGGCGAATCGTCTCAGCAAAGGCAGCGAAGCCAGTGGTGTGATGGGCAATAAAATCCTCGTCCAGCTGGCCCCAGCCCACCAGCAGGTGGGCGATGCCGTTGAGCAGATCGATGTCGGTGCCCGGCTGCAGCGGTAGGTGCAGATCGGCTGCCTGGGCGGTGATGGTCGCGCGCGGATCGACGACGACGAGGCGCATCGACGGGTTCTGGCGGCGGTGGCGCAGCAGGCGGTTGAAGACGATGGGATGGCACTCGGCGGTGTTGGTGCCAATCAAAAAAGCGCAGTCGGTGCGTTCGAGATCGTCGTAGCAGGCAGGGGGGCCGTCCGAGCCGAGGCTCTGGACGTAGCCCGCCACCGCCGAGGACATGCACAGCCGCGAGTTGCCGTCGAAGTGATTGGAGCCCAGACAGCCTTTGAGCAGTTTCTGGGCAACGTAGTAGTCCTCGGTCGTAAATTGCCCAGAGCCGTACATGCAGATAGCATCCGGCCCGGTGCTCAGTCGCACCTGCTGGAGCCGAGAGGCAATCCGACCCAGCGCCTCGTCCCAGCTTGCGCGGCGAAAAGGTTCGCTAAGGGACTCGCGCACCATCGGATAAAGAAGCCGGTCCTTGTCGATCGATTCGAGGATCGTCGCACCTTTGACGCAGAGCATTCCCTGGCTGGACGGGTGGTCGCGGTCGCCGCGCACCCGGTTGTCGGCGGTGATCTCAAGACCACAGCCCACCCCACAGTAGGGGCAGAGGCTCTTTGCGACGACGTTATTCGGCAAGCACCGGGTCTCCGAAGCGGTCGTACAAGAAGGCGAGGATCTGATTTCTGAGGGTGTAGTAGGCCGGATCTTCGAGAATGTCCGAGCGCGATCGGGGCCGGGGAAAATGCACCTCGAAGACTTCGCCGATCGTGGCGGCGGGGCCGTTGGTCATCATCACGATCCGGTCGGCCATCAAGATCGCCTCGTCGATCTCGTGGGTGACCATCAGCACGGTCGTCCGGTTGGCCTCCCAGATCTTGAGCACCTCCTCCTGCATCTCCTCGCGGGTGAGGGCGTCGAGGGCACCGAACGGTTCATCGAGCAAGAGCACCTTCGGGCGGGTGGCGAGGGCGCGGGCAATCGCTACCCGCTGCTTCTGGCCGCCGGACAGCTCCTGGGGCTTTTTGGCCGCCTTGGCTGCCAGGCCCACCAGTTCCAGGTGCTGCTGGGCAATCGCCCGCCGCTCCGTATCGGAGAGGGAGGGACGGGTCGCCTTGACACCCAGATAGACATTCTCAAAGGCGGTCAGCCAGGGCAGAAGGGCGTAGTTCTGAAAGACCATCATCCG